>NZ_JBVVPR010000046.1:35535-55727 GCF_055811835.1 Bradyrhizobium sp. WSM4874 | reverse complement strand
AGTGGCTCGGTACTCCACGACCCGCAATCGATAGATCACGCGGTATGGGTCCCGGCCTTCGCCGGGACGACATTGGAATGTGGTGCGCAGCAAGCGCCTACAACGCCCGCACCTGCCAGAACCGCAGCGTCCGCCGCGCATTCTCCGGGGTCATGCGCGCGTAATGGCTTTGAGCCCTTGCGATATCGACCGGCTTCATCGCGCCGCTCGCAAAGCGGCTCTGAAGCACGGCAGCGGTGGTTTCCCAGCTGAGCTGCGCCGCCTTGCACGGCACCAGCAGGCCGTCCTCGCGCAGGCTTTGCATCAGCGGGCGGATCACTTCGACGGTCGATCCCGACAAGGCGGCCAATGCGGCCACCGCTTCTTCATAGCGCCGCTGCGTGGCGAAGCCGAGCAACGTCGCCTCGCTGAGCTGGCCGGTCGCCTTGAGGCCTGCGACGGCGCGCTTGGCACCTTCGAAATCGCGGACGCCCGACATCTCGCGCTCCACACCGACGGTGACGGCGGCGATCGCGGTCTGGATCTCCTCGAACAGATGCGGCGGCGCGCGCGACAACAGATGGGTCCGCACGGCATCGCTCGCCGAGCGCAGCAATTGACGGCGCAGGTCTGACGGCAGATCGACGCGGACGCCGACGCTGACGGCGAGCTCGGGGTCGGCCTCGGCCTGTCCCACGATGACGGCAAATCCGTTTCCGGACACGCGCGCGCCGGGATTGGCAGCGAGCCGCCGGCTGACGCTGGGATAACGTCGCGCCAGCAATGCATCGGTGACGATCTCTTTCAGCCACCAGCGTCCGGCGACCGCGAGCAGATGCGGCTCGCCCTTGCTCGAGGCGATCTGCACCAGCGCGCCGTCGTCGAGGCGCGCGGATTCCTGCAGCACGGGACCGGCGATGCGGATCTCGTCATTGTTGGCGAGGCGGCGGATGACCGAGGGCGGCGCCTGCGCGATCGGCGCGAGCTGCGCGCTGATCTCGGCGAGCGCTACGCGCGCGCCTAGGTCGGCGATGGCCCGGAGCTCGATGGTGCCGATCAGGCGATCGAGCACGTCGTCGAACAGTGCGATCTGCTCGTCGTCGAAACTGCCGGCGGAGGACAGGAACAGGTCGGTGACGCGGCGGGCGGTTGCCAGGCCCTTTTCCGCGGAGCCTGTCCGAAGCGCGGACTCGACCTCGTCGATGATCGATAATTCGGCCGTGGACATGACGCGCAGCTCGTCCTGAGCAGATTGACGGAAGCTTGTTCTAAGCAACCGCTATCATTAGAGACGAGCACTGAACGTTTCGTAAACCATGCCCCAGGACCGAGCAGGGTCGGTCACTATTCTCCGTTCCACCCGCAGGCGCGGAGCCGCTCGTGCATGTGGGGTGGGGCCGGCGCCACCACGCGGACCGGCTCCTTGTTCCGGGAGATCGGCACCACGATCTCGCGGGAATGCAGGTGCAGCTTCGGCTCGCCGAAGCGCGGGCCGTTGCCGTAAATGTTATCGCCGAAGATCGGCCAGCCGGTCGCGGACGAATGCACCCGCAATTGATGGGTTCGCCCGGTCACCGGTTCCATGGCGAGCCAGGTCAGGCCATGGCCCCGGCCCATCACCTTCCAGTTGGTGATGGCCTTCTGGCCCTCGGGATCGGGCTTTTGCCACCAGCCGCGTTCGGCATTGAGCCGGCCGAGCGGCATGTCGATGGTGCCTTCGTCCTCAGTGGGGCCGCCCTCGACGATGGTCCAGTAGGTCTTGCCGATCTTGCCATGCTTGAACAGCAGGCCGAGTGATGCCGTCGCCTTGCGATGGCGGCCGAGCACGAGGCAACCGGAGGTGTCCTTGTCGAGCCGGTGGGCCAGCACCGGTGGCCGTGGCAGGCCGAAACGGAGTGCGTCGAAGGAGGTTTCCAGATTGGCGCCGCCCTTGGGTCCGCGATGCACCGGCAGCCCGGCCGGCTTGTCGATGACCAGCATCAATCCGTCGCGATGGAGCACGCGCGCCAGGATTTCGTCGGCGGTCAATTCGGGAACATCGAGCAATTGCAGGACTTTCGGTCAAGACTTTCGTTTGGGAGCCGGAACGGCTAACACACCGCCACCATGAACGATACCACCCCCGAGACCCCCAAGCTGAGCTGGTGGCGCCGCCTGTCCGACGGGCTGAAGCGCACCTCGTCCTCGCTCGGGACCGCGGTCGCCGACCTCGTCACCAAGCGCAAGCTCGACCGCGCCATGCTCGACGACATCGAGGACGTGCTGCTGCGCGCCGACCTCGGCACCTCGGTCGCGGTGCGGATCGCGGACGCCGTCGGCACCGGGCGCTACGACAAGGCGATCTCGGCGGACGAGGTCAAGGACGTCGTCGCGACCGAAGTCGAGAAGGTGCTGGCGGCGGTGGCGAAACCGCTCGAGATCGACGCCGGCAAGAAGCCGTTCGTCATCCTCGTGGTCGGCGTCAACGGCTCCGGCAAGACCACCACCATCGGGAAACTCTCGCAAAAATTCGCGTCCGAAGGCCGCAAGGTGATGCTGGCGGCCGGCGACACGTTTCGCGCAGCAGCGATCGAGCAGCTCAAGGTCTGGGGCGAGCGCACCAGGACGCCCGTCATATCAGGTGCGCAAGGCTCGGATTCAGCGAGCCTCGCCTTCAACGCGCTGACGGCGGCGAAGGAGCAGGCCATCGACGTGCTCCTGATCGACACCGCCGGGCGGCTTCAGAACAAGGCCGAGTTGATGAACGAGCTCGAAAAAGTCGTGCGCGTCATCCGCAAGGTGGACGCGACAGCGCCGCATGCGGTGCTGCTCGTGCTGGACGCCACCGTCGGCCAGAACGCGCTATCGCAGGTCGAGGCGTTCCATCGCACCGCCGGGGTCACCGGCCTCGTGATGACAAAGCTCGACGGCACCGCTCGTGGCGGCATCCTGGTGGCGCTCGCGGAAAAATTCAAACTGCCGGTGCATTTCATCGGCGTCGGCGAAGGCGTCGACGATCTCGCGCCGTTCACCGCGCGCGATTTCGCCCGCGCCATCGCCGGAATCGAAAGCTGAAGAATGGACAAGACCCAGCCGCACCCGCTGTTCAAGCTTGCGACCGAGCTCGGGCCGCTGCTCGTGTTCTTCTTCGTCAATGCCAAGTTCAACCTGTTCGCCGCGACCGGCGCCTTCATGGTCGCGATCGTCGCGGCGATGATCGCCTCCTATGTGGTGACGCGGCACATCCCGATCATGGCGATCGTGACAGGCGTGATCGTGCTGGTGTTCGGCACGCTGACCTTGGTGCTGCACGACGAGACCTTCATCAAGCTCAAGCCGACCATCATCTACGCTTTGTTCGCCGCGATCCTCGGCGGCGGCCTGTTGTTCGGCCGCTCCTTCATCGCCGTGATGTTCGACCAGATGTTCAATTTGACGCCGCAGGGCTGGCGCATCCTGACGCTGCGCTGGGCGCTGTTCTTCGCCGGCATGGCGGTGTTGAACGAGATCGTCTGGCGCACCCAGAGCACGGACTTCTGGGTGAACTTCAAGGTGTTCGGCGTCACGCCGATCACCATGATCTTCGCCATCGCCCAGATGCCGCTGACCAAGCGCTATCACCTTGAGCCGGCGTCGCTGGAAGCGAGCGAGGCCGAGGCGGGCGATGTGAGGAAGGGGTAAGAAGTGGTTGGAGTCATTCCGGGGCACGCGAAACGTGAACCCGGAATCTCGAGATTCCGGGTTCGATGCTGTCGCATCGCCCCGGAATGACGGTGGCTATTTCAACGCCTTCTCCATCTGCGGCAACAACACCGTCCGCAGATTGTCCGGCGTGATCGGTCCCACCAGCTTGTAGACGATTGTGCCTTCGCGACCGACGACGAAAGTCTCCGGCACGCCATAGACGCCCCATTCGATCGAGGCGCGGCCGTTGGCATCGACGCCGACGTGGCCGAACGGGTTGCCGTAGCGCCCCAGGAAGCGCCGCGCATTGTCGGCGGCATCCTTGTAGTTGATGCCGACGAGCTGGAAGCGCTTGTCTTTTGCCAATTCGGTCAGGAGCGGCGCCTCGTCGTGGCATGGCACGCACCAGGACGCCCAGACATTGACCAGGCTGACCTTGCCCTTGAACGCAGCGGGATCGAGACCGGGGATCTGCGCGTTGTCGGCCTGCAATCCCTCGAGCGGCGGCAGCATGGTTTGCGGCGCGGGGCGTCCGATCAGCGCGGATGGAATCCGCGAGGGATCGCCGCTGCCGAGCCGGAACCAGAACAGCAGCGCCAGGCCGATGAAGGCGATCAGCGGCAGCACCATCAGGAAGGTGCGGCGCTGCGGCGGAGCTGAGGTCGATTGATCGCTCATGGTGTGTCCGTGGCGCTACGGCCGGAGCGGCGGGTCACGCCGCTGCGCTCGAGCTCGCGCAGGCGCTGTGTCTGGCTGCGATAATCGAGCACGATCCAGCCGATCAGGATCACGACCACGAGCGCGGCCGCGGCATAGGATGTCACGATGAAAGACGCGTAGGGGCCGAGCGACATGATCATGCAGCCCCAACTTCTTTTGACGTGCTGTCTTCACGCGAACTGATACCGACTTCTGAAAACGCCACACGGCTCGCCTGCATCATCTGCAGAGATCGCACGCGCCGGCGCAAAATTTCGTTGCGCATCGCAGCCAGATGCAGCGTGACGAACAGCAGGGTGAACGCGACCGCCATCACCAGCAGCGGAATCAGGAACGATTTGTCGAGCGACGAGCCGCCCATCCGCATCACCGAGGCCGGCTGGTGCAGCGTGTTCCACCAATCGACCGAGAACTTGATGATGGGCAGGTTGATCGCGCCGACCAGGGTCAGCACGGCGGCGGCGCGCGCCGCGCGGGAGGGCTCGTCGACCGCGCGCCACAGTGCCATCAGGCCGAGATACATCAGGAACAGGATCAGCACCGAGGTCAGCCGCGCGTCCCATTCCCAATAGGTGCCCCACATCGGCCGGCCCCACAGCGAGCCCGTCAGCAGCGCAAGGAAGGTGAACGCGGCGCCGATCGGCGCTGCGGCTTTGGCGGCGACGTCGGCCAGCGGATGCCGCCACACCAGCGTGCCCAGCGAGGCGATGCTCATCACGCCCCACACGAACATCGACAGCCAGGCATTGGGTACGTGGATGAACATGATCTTCACCGTCGCGCCCTGCTGATAGTCGTCGGGCGCGGTGGCGGACTGATAGAGCCCGATCGTGAGCAGGATGATTGTCGCAGCCGCAAGCCACGGCAAGAGCCGCCCCGTCAGCGCGAGGAACCGTGTCGGGTTGGCAAGGTCGATCAGCGTCATGGTATCCTGATAATCACAGGTAAGCGCTCACGCAATCAGCACGAAAGTCCGCAGCGAAAGTTGATCGGGGTCAAGGTCAGTCCGGTCCATCTCAATCGAGCCCATGCTTCAGGCTCGCCGCAGCCGCGAAGGGACCGATCACGAGGCTGACCAGCGACAGCGCGCAGAGGATCGAGAACGGCGCGCCGAAGGTCATGGGTCCGACGATCGCCGCCTGCGAGGCCGCGACGCCGAAAATCAGCACCGGGATCGACAGCGGCAGCACCAGGACCGCCATCAACAGGCCGCCACGATGCAGCGTCACCGCCAGCGCCGCACCGATCATCCCGGTAAACGTCAGCGCCGGGGTGCCGGCGAGCAGCGTCAGCGCCACGGCGCCGGTTGCGACCATGTCGAGGTTGAGCAGGAGGCCGAGCACTGGGGTTGCGACGATCAGCGGCAGGCCCGCCGCCAGCCAATGCGCCAGCGCTTTCGCCGCGCAGGCGAGTTCCAGCGGGGTCCGGCTCATTGTGATCAGGTCGAGCGAGCCGTCCTCGTGGTCCGCCATGAACAGCCGGTCCAGGGTCAGCAGGCTCGCCAGCAGCGCCCCCAGCCACAGGATCGCCGGCCCGAGCCGCGACAGCAGCGCCAGATCCGGCCCCACCGCAAACGGCATCAGCACCACCACGGTCAGGAAGAACAGCACGCCAATCAACGCCCCGCCGCCGACGCGGAGGGCGATCCGGATGTCCCGGCGAATGAGGGCGGACAGGGCGGTCATGGGGGGCTCCCATTGTGCCTCAGGCACGGTGCGCTCCCTCCCCCGCTTGCGGGGGAGGGTTGGGGAGAGGGTGTCTCGACAACGAAGATTTCCCCAGAGGAGAGAACCCTCACCCGGCGCTGCGCGCCGACCTCTCCCGCAAGCGGAAGAGGCGAGGGAGCCCGCGGCGACGACTGCATCCCGGGTGCGAGAGCGGCACCCGGCCGCTTGGAAAACTGATGGTCCACCGGAATCACACCATCCCCCCGATCCGCAGCTCACGCGAAGCGATCCCGAGCGGGGCGTGCGTGGCAGCGACGATCAGGCCGCCGCGCGCCAAGTGCTCGCGCATCAATCCGGAAAACATGTCCTGTCCGGCGACATCCAGCGCGTTGGTCGGCTCGTCCAACAGCCAGACCGGGCGGCGCACGGTCAATAGCCGGGCCAGCGAGAGCCGGCGGCGCTGGCCGGCGGACAGGAAGGCGGCGGGCAGATCGGCGGCATGGTCGAGCCCGACGGTGGCGAGGCTCTCGCCGGCCTCAAAACGCTCGCCGCCGAGAAAATCGGCCCAGAATGTCAGATTCTCCGCCACGCTCAGGGCCGGCTTCAGGGCGTCGCGATGGCCGAGATAGTGGCATTGCTCTGGCAAAGTCAGCTCGGCGTCACCTCCGTCCAGCGCGATCGTGCCGCCCGCCGGAATGAGCAGGCCCGCGATCAACCGCAGCAGCGACGTCTTGCCCGATCCGTTGCGGCCGACGACCGCCACGGCTTCGCCGGAGCCGGCCTCGAAATCGAGCCCGGAAAACACCTCGCGCCCGCCCCGCACGCAAATGACCCCGCGTCCGGAAAGCTGCATCTTGCCTCGTATCGATCCGCTCAAAGCCAGGCCTCAGGAAAACTTGGGGTAGCGCATGGGAATTCTTGGCTCGCGGATTGCCGCGGCGCGATTGTGGCTGTGGCGGCGCGGTTAGAAAGCTTCTATAAGCCCGGAACTACTTGATGCAGCAACTCAACCTGCCCCTGCAAGCGGCCCAGCCTGCTCCGCTGACGGTGTTAAAATACCCCTTGCCGGGTATAACTAACAATTGGGATTTCCTACATGACCTCGCTCGACAGCTTCAAATGCAAAAAGACCCTCAAGGTCGGCGCCAAGACCTATGTCTATTACAGCCTGCCCACGGCCGAGAAGAATGGTCTGAAGGGAATTTCGAAACTCCCCTACTCGATGAAGGTTTTGCTCGAGAACCTGCTCCGCAACGAGGACGGCCGCTCGGTCAAGAAGGAAGACATCGTCGCGGTGTCGAAGTGGCTGCGCAAGAAGTCGCTGGAGCATGAGATCGCCTTCCGCCCGGCGCGCGTGCTGATGCAGGACTTCACCGGCGTGCCCGCCGTGGTCGATCTCGCCGCGATGCGCAATGCGATGCAGAAGCTCGGCGGCGATGCCGAGAAGATCAATCCGCTGGTGCCGGTCGATCTCGTCATCGACCACTCCGTGATCGTGAACTTCTTCGGTGACAACAAGGCCTTCGGCAAGAACGTCACCGAGGAATACAAGCAGAACCAGGAGCGCTACGAGTTCCTGAAATGGGGCCAGAAGGCGTTCTCGAACTTCTCCGTCGTGCCGCCGGGCACCGGCATCTGCCACCAGGTCAATCTCGAATATCTCTCCCAGACGGTCTGGACCAAGAAGGAGAAGATGACGGTCGGCAAGAAGACCGGCACCTTCGAGGTCGCCTATCCCGACTCGCTGGTCGGCACCGATTCCCACACCACCATGGTCAACGGTCTCGCCGTGCTCGGCTGGGGCGTCGGCGGCATCGAGGCGGAAGCCTGCATGCTCGGCCAGCCGCTGTCGATGCTGCTGCCCAACGTCGTCGGCTTCAAGCTGAAGGGCGCGATGAAGGAAGGCGTCACCGCGACCGACCTCGTGCTTACGGTCACGCAGATGCTGCGCAAGCTCGGCGTCGTCGGCAAGTTCGTCGAATTCTTCGGCCCCGGCCTCGACCATCTCTCGGTCGCCGACAAGGCGACCATCGCCAACATGGCGCCCGAATATGGCGCGACCTGCGGCTTCTTCCCGGTCGATGCCGCCGCACTCGATTATCTCAAGACCTCCGGCCGCGCCTCGGCGCGCGTCGCGCTGGTGCAGGCCTATGCGAAAGCGCAAGGGCTGTTCCGCACCGCCAAATCGGCTGATCCGGTTTTCACGGAGACGCTGACGCTCGACCTCGGTGATGTCGTGCCGTCGATGGCCGGCCCGAAGCGCCCCGAGGGCCGGATTGCGCTGCCGTCCGTGGCCGAGGGCTTCTCGCTCGCCCTCGCCAGCGAATACAAGAAGGCCGAGGAGCCGGCGAAGCGCTTTGCCGTCGAAGGCAAGAAGTTCGACATCGGCCATGGCGACGTCGTGATCGCCGCGATCACCTCCTGCACCAACACCTCGAACCCGAGCGTGCTGATCGGTGCCGGCCTGCTGGCGCGCAACGCCGCCGCGAAAGGCCTCAAGGCAAAGCCGTGGGTGAAGACCTCGCTCGCTCCGGGCAGCCAGGTGGTGGCGGCCTATCTCGCCGATTCCGGCCTGCAGGCCGATCTCGACAAGGTCGGCTTCAACCTGGTCGGCTTCGGCTGCACCACCTGCATCGGTAATTCCGGTCCGCTGCCCGAGGAGATCTCGAAGTCGATCAACGACAACGGCATCGTCGCGGCTGCCGTGCTCTCCGGTAACCGCAACTTCGAAGGCCGCGTCTCGCCGGACGTGCAGGCGAACTATCTGGCCTCGCCGCCGCTCGTGGTCGCCCACGCACTGGCGGGCAGCGTCACCAAGAATCTCGCCGTCGAGCCGCTCGGTGAAGGCAAGGACGGCAAGCCGGTCTACCTGAAGGACATCTGGCCGACGACCAAGGAGATCAACGCCTTCATGAAGAAGTTCGTGACCGCGGCGATCTTCAAGAAGAAATATGCCGACGTGTTCAAGGGCGACACCAACTGGCGCAAGATCAAGACGGTCGAAAGCGAGACCTATCGCTGGAACATGAGCTCGACCTATGTGCAGAACCCGCCCTATTTCGAAGGCATGAAGAAGGAGCCGGAGCCGGTCACCGACATCGTCGAGGCACGTATTCTCGCCATGTTCGGCGACAAGATCACGACCGACCACATCTCGCCGGCCGGTTCGATCAAGCTCACCTCGCCCGCGGGCAAATATCTCAGCGAGCACCAGGTGCGTCCGGCCGACTTCAACCAGTACGGCACGCGGCGCGGCAACCATGAAGTCATGATGCGCGGCACCTTCGCCAATATCCGCATCAAGAACTTCATGTTGAAGGGCGCCGACGGCAATATTCCGGAAGGCGGCCTCACCAAGCACTGGCCCGACGGCGAGCAGATGTCGATCTACGACGCCGCGATGAAGTACCAGCAGGAGCAGGTGCCGCTGGTGGTGTTCGCCGGCGCCGAATACGGCAACGGCTCCTCGCGCGACTGGGCCGCGAAGGGCACGCGTCTGCTCGGCGTGCGCGCCGTGATCTGCCAGAGCTTCGAGCGCATCCACCGCTCCAACCTGGTTGGCATGGGCGTGCTGCCGCTGACCTTCGAGGACGGCACCTCCTGGTCGTCGCTCGGTTTGAAGGGCGACGAGAAGGTCACGCTGCGCGGCCTCGTCGGCGACCTCAAGCCGCGCCAGAAGCTGACCGCGGAGATCGTCTCCGGCGACGGTTCGCTGCAGCGGGTTTCGCTGCTCTGCCGCATCGATACGCTGGACGAGCTCGAATATTACCGCAACGGCGGCATCCTGCACTACGTGCTGCGCAAGCTCGCGGCGTAAGCGCGGATTTGTGAACGGTGGCTCACTGCGAAGTGAGTAGTAGGTTACACGAAGGCGGCCTATCACAGGCCGCCTTCGTGCGTTCGCGGTAGGCTTCAGATGGGCCCCGCCCTGCGGAGAAGCTCACGCTTTGGACGGTGTTTTGGCGGACGAATGTGCGAGGCCCGTAAGACTACGGTGACCATCCGGCGGTAAGATTTCCCTCTCACGAGCAATGGTGTGCGGCGTTCGACATGACAACAATGACGGCTTCTCATCTGGTTTCACGCTGGTCCGGCGCCCTCTGGTCGGGAGCTCTTGGTCTCTGTGCGATCGTCGCCGTCATTCGTCCTGCCGAGGCTGATCCCCGCGCCGTTGTCGAATTGTTTACCTCGCAGGGCTGCTCCTCCTGCCCGCCGGCCGACAAGATCATCGGCGATCTCTCCCGCGATCCCTCGATCATCGCGCTGAGCATGCCGATCGATTATTGGGACTATCTCGGCTGGAAGGACACATTGGCCGATTCGCGCTTCTCTGCACGGCAGCGTGCCTATTCGCGCATGCGCGGCGACCGCGAAGTCTACACGCCGCAGGTCGTGGTCAACGGCTCCACGCATGTCGTCGGAAGCGACCGCACCGGCATCGAAAGCGCCATCGGCAGGAACGACAAGGGCACGGGCGTGATGAGCGTGCCGGTGACGATGTCGCTCGCGGGCAAGCAGATCAACGTCTCGGTGGCCGCGAGCAAGGAGCCCACGGCGTCCCACGGCGAGGTCTGGATCTGCTCGATTGCGAAGTCTGTGCCGATCGCGATCAGCCGCGGCGAAAATCGCGGACAGCAGGTCATCTATCACAACGTGGTGCGCAACCTGCTCAAGGTCGGCGACTGGACCGGCCGTCCGGAAAGCTGGACGGTCCCGATCGAGAACCTCACGCGCGACGGCGTCGACGGTGCCGTGGTCTATGTCCAGGACGGCAGCCGGGAAAAGCCGGGGCCGATGCTGGGCGCGGCGTACACGTCGCTGCACTGATTCGCAGCGCGCTCAAGATCATCTCAAGACAACTTGTCTCTCGTCATTCCGGGGCGCGCGAAGCGCGAACCCGGAATCCATCGATCCACCATCCGAGCTGAGAAATGGATTCCGGGCTCGCGCCAAGAGGCGCGCCCCGGAATGACAGCGAGTGAGAAACATCCCGACCCAACAAAAAAGGACCAACTCGCGTTGGCCCTCCTTGTATGCGAACAGACCCGATCCTGACGGCCCCGGGGGGCTGGGGGCTGAGGAATCCGGAACCGAAAGGACCGGGTCAACGCACATCCTTCTTTTCGCAATGCAGGGCGGCAGTCGCTTGGCGGAAAAGCGGCGACACTATGATTCCTGCTAACGATCCCGTGACGGTTTGCCGCGAGAGAGTTTTACCGCTGCGTGTGGGCGGATTGCTTCTGATTCGAGGGGCCTTGCAGTGGGGAACAGTTGGCGCGATCATGCAACTGTCATGATCCGCGGTTCCGGGGACGGTCTTCGCGGACGCGGTCATGCTGATGCGACAGGAGGCGGCCTATGAGTCTGTCGGAGGATGCCGATCCGAGCGAACAGCGCGCGGCGGCGCGCCCCGCCGCTTCAAATGCGCAGCTGAGCCGCGTGACGTTCAACCGGCTCGAGCTGCACCGTATTCTCAATCTCTACGGCCGGATGGTCGCGGACGGCGAGTGGCGCGACTACGCCATCGACTTCCTCAGGGATCGCGCCGTGTTCTCGGTCTTTCGCCGCGCCTCGGAAGTGCCGATCTATCGTATCGAGAAGGATCCGCGCCTCGCGCGCAAGCAGGGCATGTACAGCGTGATCTCGGCGACGGGTCTGATCCTGCGCCGTGGCCACGAGCTCGAGCGCGTGCTCCTGGTGATCGATCGCAAGCTGGCGGTGGTGTGACGACCTTGGTCGTCATTCCGGGGCGCGACGAAGTCGCGAACCCGGAATCTCGAGCCGCTGACAACTTCTGGATTCCGGGTTCGATGCTGCGCATCGCCCCGGAATGACGGCGACGATTACTTCTCCGGCACGCTCTTGGCGCCCTCACCAAGATCCCGCTGCATCATCACCGTGTCGAGCCAGCGGCCGAATTTCAGCCCGACGCTGGGATGCGTGCCGATCATCTTGAAGCCGGCCCTGGTGTGCACGCCGACCGAACCCGCATTGGCGGAATCGCCGATCACGGCGATCATCTGGCGGAAGCCGCGCGCCTCGCATTCGACGATCAGCCGCTCCAGCAGGAGCGCCCCGATGCCGCGGCGGTGGAATGCTGGATCGAGATAGATCGAGTTCTCGACCGTGAAGCGGTAGGCCGGCCGCGGCCGGTAGGCGCCGGCATAGGCGTATCCGGCGACGCGCCCGTCGAGGATGGCGACGAAATAGGGATAGCCGCCGTCGATCAGCGTGCGGTAGCGGCGCGTCATCTCGGCGAGGTCGGGCGGCTCCAGCTCGAACGTCGCGGTGCCCTCGCGGACAGCCTGCTGGTAGATGGCGGTGATGGCGGGAAGGTCGGCCTCAAGAGTAGGCCTGATATCGGGTGCGGACATGGGCCAAGATTAGAGCCTTCCCGGGACGGCTGGAAGAGGCGAACGGCCTTCCCACGTCGTCATTGCGAGCGAAGCGAAGCAATCCAGAAATGCGTCCGTGGAGGGACTCTGGATTGCTTCGTCGCAAGAGCTCCTCGCAATGACGGTGGTTGAGGGAACATCACGGCCAAACAAAAACCCCGGCCTTTCGGCCGGGGCTGGTGTCGTTCGCTCTGGGCTGGCGCTTAGTCGCGCTGGCCGAGGAGCTGCAGGAGCAGCGTGAACAGGTTGATGAAGTTCAGGTACAGCGACAGCGCGCCGGTGATGGCCGCACGCTCTGCGATGTCACCCCCGGCCGAGGCGTAGCCGTAGATGTAGTCGTTCTTCAGCCGCTGGGTATCCCAGGCGGTGAGGCCCGCGAACACCAGCACGCCGACCACCGACACCACGAACTGCAGCACCGAGCTCGCCAGGAACAGGTTCACCAGGCTGGCGATGACGATGCCGATCAGGCCCATGAACAGGAACGAACCCATTCCGCTCATGTCACGCTTGGTGGTGTAACCGTAGAGGCTGAGCGCGCCGAAGGTCGCCGCGGTGATGAAGAACACCCGCACGATCGAGGTGTGTGTGAACACCAGGAAGATCGAGGACAGCGAGATGCCCATCAGCGCCGCGAACACCCAGAACAGGATCTGGGCGGTCGAGGGAGCGAGACGGTTGATGCCTGCCGAGATCACGAACACCATGGCGAGCGGCGCGAGCATGAACAGCCACTTCAGGGGGCTGACGAACATCGCGTAGCCGAACGGCGTCAGGAACAGCTTGCCGACGCGGACGGCTTCCGGGGTCGGAACGTCAGTCACGGCGGCCATGTAGACGCCGAGCGCGGCAAGGCCGGTGATGGCCAGGCCGATGCTCATGTAGTTGTAGATGCGCAGCATGTAAGCGCGCAGGCCGGCATCGACCGTCGCGGCGTCAACACGCCCGGCGGCCCTGCCGAAAGGAGAAGCGTAATTGCGGTCTAGGTCCGACATGGTCGAATTCCCGTTGGTTGGTCCGGTCCGGCATGAGGGTCGCCATGCCGCCGGTTCGTCAAATTCTATCTCGGATACCGACGTCTGCCGACTAAATTTTGGCTAACAATCGGGACTCCGAACCCACTCGATATGTGGGAAACTAACACATCCGCTGCAACCTTCCACGCGCGGCTGAATGTCGCCCTCGCCCGCAATCCTGGCGAGCAGACGTGGTTAATCGCTGGAATCGTGCGATTTCGCTCCCGCGCAGCCGCCCGCTACCATTTGTCACAAATTCCGCAACACCGTGGCGGGCTTTTTGTTCAACGCCAGGAGCGTGCCGGCGAGCCCGAGCCCGACCGTGACGACCAAAGCAGCCGCGACCACGCCGGCTGCGCTGCCCCCCTGCCAGACGAAAGTGAGGGTCATCAGCCGGGTCACGATCATCCAGGCCGCGACGCTGCCGGCGAAAACGCCGAACACCGCGGTGGCGAGCCCGATCAGGAGGTATTCGAGCGCATAGGCGCCGAGCAGCCGTAGCCGGGTCGCGCCCAGGGTCTTGAGGATCACCGCATCGTAGACCCTGTGCCGATGGCCGGCGGCGAGCGCGCCGCCCAACACCAGGATCGCCGAGATCAGGGTCACCGCGCTGGCGCCGCGGATCGCCAGCGCAAGGTTGGTCACGACCGAGCCGACCGTCTCCATCACCTCGCGCACGCGCACGCTCGTCACCATCGGATAGGCGTCAGCGACCTCCTTGATGATCTTGCCGTCGCCGGCCGCATCGCCTCCGGCTTCCGTCAGCGTCGCGATGTGGGTGTGCGGGGCGCCCTTGAAGGCGTTCGGCGAGAACACCAGGACGAAATTGATGCCGAGGCCCTGCCAGTCGATGGTGCGCAGATTGCTGATCTTGGCGGGGATGTCGCGGCCGAGGATATTGACCACGACCTCGTCGCCGAGCTTGAGGCCGAGTCCGTCCGCGATCTTCTTCTCCATCGAAACCAGCGGCGGGCCGGAATAATCGGCGCTCCACCACTCGCCCTCGACCACCTTGGAGCCCTTCGGCAGATCGGCGGTATAGGTCAGGCCACGGTCGCTCTGCAGCACCCACTCGGAATCGGTGCTGGGCTTGAGCTCCTCGGCGCGGACGCCACGGGCTCCGACGATCCGCCCGCGCAGCATCGGTACGTCATCGACCTTCGCGCCAGGGGCGAGCTGGCGCAGATAGGAGTCGAACTGCTCGGCCTGCGTGCTCGGAATGTCGATGAAGAAGAACGATGGCGCGTGCTCGGGCAGCGCCGCCAGGAACTGCCGGCGCAGATTGCCGTCGATCTGGGTGATGGTGACGAGCACGGCGAGTCCGAGCCCGAGCGAGAGCACGACCGAGGGCGTCAGCGCGCCCGGCCGGTGAATGTTGGCAATCGCAAGTCGCAGCATCGGCCACCGCGTGCGCGGCAGCCGCCGTGCGATCGTCATCAGCAGGGCGGCAATGCCGCGCAGCAGCGCGAACACGACCACGGAGGAGGCCACGAACACCGCGGCGATGCGCTTGTCGAAGGAGAGCCCAATCACGACCGCGATGAGCAGCGCGATCACGACGGCCATGAAGACGAGATAGCTCCAGCGCGGCCGGTGCCATTCGGAGCTGATGGTGTCGCGGAACAGCGCGGCCACCGGCACGTCGTGCACCCGCCCGAGCGGCCACAGGCCGAAGGCAAGCGCGGTGAGCAGCCCGTAGACGAACGACAGCGCAAGCTCGTCGGCATGCACCGCCGGCACCACCGGCAGCGGCAGCAGCTTGCCGAACAGGCCGACGATCGCGAAGGGCATGGCGGCGCCGAGCGCGAGCCCGATCAGCGACCCAATCGCGGCGAGCAGGAGAACCTGGGCGAGATAGATGCCGAACACGTCGCGCCCGGTGGCGCCGACCGCCTTGAAGGCCGCGATCACCTCGAGCTTGTGGTCGATATGGGCCTTGACGGCATTGGCGACGCCGACACCGCCGACCAGCAGCGCGGCGAGGCCGACCAGCGTCAGGAACTGCGTGAAGCGGTTGATGTTGCGCTCGAGCTGCGGCGAGGCATTGGAGCGGCTGCGGACCTCCCAGCCGGCCTGCGGCGCGGCGTTGCGCGAATCCGCAATGAAGGCGTCGGTGGCGCGCTCGCTATTGGCGATCTCCGGCAGCTTCACACGGTAGACCCAGCGCACCAGGCTGCCAGGCTGGACCAGCCCTGTGGCGCGCAGGCCCGCCTCGCTGATCAGGAAGCGCGGGCCGAAGCCGATGCCGCCGGCGAGCTTGTCGGGCTCGGCTTCGACGGCGCTGCGGATCTGGAACGTCGCAGCCCCGACGGTGACGCGATCGCCGGTCTTGAGCGACAGCCGCGTCAGCAGCGTCGGATCGGCGGCTGCGCCGAACGCGCCGTCGCGCTCCGCGAGCAGGTCGGACATCGGCAGCGGTGGCGCCAGCGTCAACTGGCCCAGCATCGGATAGGTGCCGTCGACCGCCTTCATCTCGACCAGCGCCAGCTTGCCCTCGGCCGAGCGCGCCATTCCGCGCAGAGTGGCGGCGCTCGAGACGGTGCCGCGCGAACGCAGGAAGGCGACTTCCTCCGGCTTCGCTTCGCGCTGAAACAAGACGAACGACACGTCGCCGCCGAGCAGGGTACGGCCCTCGCGGGCGAGGCCGTCGCTCAGGCTGGCCGAGACCGAGCCGACACCGGCGATCGCCATCACGCCGAGCGCGATGCAGGCAATGAAGACGTAGAAGCCGCGCAGGCCGCCGCGCAATTCGCGCAGCGCGTAACGCAGCGACAGCGCGACGCCGTTGGGCTTCGCAAACGGTTCGGCAGCTATGCTCATGCCGGCGCCGACTGCGTGTCGATGCGCCCGGAGCGCAGGCGGATCACGCGATCGCAGCGATGCGCGAGCGAGGAATCGTGCGTGACCAGCACCAGCGTCATGCCGCGCTCGGCATGCTTGCTGAACAGGAGGTCGACGATCTGTTGTCCGGTGGCTTCGTCGAGATTGCCGGTCGGCTCGTCGGCAACGAGGATCGCGGGATCGGGTGCCAGCGCGCGGGCCAACGCGACGCGCTGCTGCTCGCCGCCGGAGAGCTGCGTCGGATAATGATGCAGACGGTCGCCAAGGCCGACCGATTGCAGCTCCTGCGCCGCGCGCCTGGCGGCGTCGGGATTGCCTGCAAGCTCGAGCGGCACCGCGACGTTCTCCAGCGCGGTCATGGTCGGGATCAAATGGAAGGACTGGAAGACGATGCCGACCTGGCGGCCGCGGAAGCGGGCCAGCGCGTCCTCGTCGAGGGCATTGAAAGGCGTGCCGCTGACCACCACCTCTCCGCTATCAGGACGCTCCAGCCCCGCCATCACCATCAGCAGCGTGGATTTGCCCGAGCCTGACGGGCCGATCAGGCCGATCGTTTCGCTCCGGCCGACGCGCAAGCTGATATCCTTGAGAATGTGAACGCGTGCCGCGCCCGTACCCAATGACAGATTGACGTTGGAGATGGCGATGGTGTCCGCCGAACTGTCGGCGAGCGAAGAGGAAGAGATGCGAGTGTCCATGGTCCGGTCATATGGCAACTCCGCACGCGCGGTCGAGAGGCGTTACGGATTGTTCATGCACATAGCCGTGTTGATGTTCGCTTTGATGACGGTCGCAAATCCGGCATGGGCTGAGGCGGCGAAACCGATCAAGCTGGTGGTTCTCGGCGATTCCCTGAGCGCAGGCCTCGGCCTCCCGACCCAGGAGGCGTTCCCCGCAAAACTTCAAAAATCTTTACAAGACAAAGGGATAGAGGTCGGCATGACCAATGCCGGGGTGTCCGGCGACACCTCCTCGGGGGGCCGTGACCGGCTCGACTGGTCGGTCCCTGACGGAACCGACGGTGTGATCATCGAGCTCGGCGCCAACGATGCGCTGCGCGGCATCGATCCCGATTTGACGCGCGCTGCGCTCACCGAGATCGTCCAGCGTCTCAAGGCGCGCAAGATCGCGGTGATGCTGTGCGGCATGCTGGCGCCGCCGAACTACGGCGCGGACTATGCCGCGCGCTTCAATTCGATTTATCCGGATCTGGCGAAAAAATACGGCGTGCCGCTCTATCCGTTTTTTCTCGACAGTGTCGCAGCCGATGCCAAGCTCAACCAGGCCGACGGCATTCATCCGACCGCGCCCGGTGTCGACATCATCGTCAGGAATATCTTGCCCACGGTTGAGGCATTCCTTGGCACCATAGCTGAGCAACGGCGTTGAAAAGCGGGCAACGCTAACCGTAATGCCCAGGGTTTTACGGGAGTAAGGCGCGCGATGCTTCGCAGAGTCACACAACTGCGATAGGAATTGAGGTACCGGTGATTCGTCGCCGGCTCTAAAATTTGGATATGATCTTTCCCTGGATCATGCCCAAGCATCGGGAGTGCGAAACGATGCCGCGTTTGTTCACTGGTCTGGAAATTCCGGCCGAGATTGGCCAGTCGCTTTCCAATTTGCGGGGCGGCCTTCCCGGCGCCCGCTGGATCGATCCCGAAAATTACCACGTCACACTGCGCTTTATCGGCAATATCGACGGCATGTCCGCCAACGAGATCGCCTCGATGCTGTTTCGCGTCGACCGCAAGCCGTTCGAGGTGAAGGTGCAGGGCTTGCAGAGTTTCGGCGGACGCAAGCCGCGCGCGGTGGTCGCCACCATCGTGCCGAGCAAGCCGCTGATGGAATTGCAAGCCGAGCTCGAGCGCCTGATGCAGCGGATCGGCCTCGATCCTGAGGGTCGCAAGTTCATCCCGCATGTCACGCTGGCCCGGCTCCACGACGCCACCGACCGTGACGTCGCCGATTATCTGTCGCTGCGCGGCTATTTTCCCAGCAAGGCGTTCACGGCCGAACGTTTCGTGCTGTTCTCGTCCCGCGCCTCCACCGGCGGCGGCCCGTATGTGGTCGAGGACGCGTACGAGCTGTGTGAGTGAGCTTGGCTCGCAGAAGATGAAGCGGCGCCGACCCATATGGCGCGTAGGCGCCTAGCGTCGATTGCGGTCAGAATGGCAGTCCGTGTTCGTCGTATCCAACTATTTCGTCGGGCATCCGGTCGGCTACCACAGGCAGCTCGCTCCAGCGTCGACGGATTGCGGCCATATCCTCAAAAGAGCAGTTTTGCGGTACTGATTGTCGATGCGCCTGAGGCGCTCTTCGATAGCTCGCGTCGTAGCAAGAGCAACCGTCTCGCCAGTGAGTTGCGCCAGACGCCTCGCGAGACGTTCGACCTCGGGGTCCTCGATGTTAAGGGCCATGCCTGGAACCTCAAAGTAGCCGCTTTAGCCCTGTGATATCTCAATTATTCGCCTCCAACCACGTGGATGCGGGTGCGCGCATAAGCCTTTGCGCCAATACGGAGTTGCAATTTCCGCTCATCTCTGGCGGTAAAGAGCATGCTCTCGACCCCCAGTTCCTCATTCCGCGAGGCCTATCAGGCCCAGATCGCGTCCGGCGCGATCGAGCCCGACGCTGCCCAGGCTGAAATCGCCGACGCCTATGCGGCGCTCGACCAGCGGCTCGCCGATTACAAGCCGGCGCGCAAGCAGGGCCTGCTCAGCCGCCTGTTCAGCAGCGACAAGGACGAGGCGCCGCACGGGCTCTACGTCCATGGCGAGGTCGGCCGCGGCAAGACCATGCTGATGGATCTGTTCTTCCAGCACTCGACCGTCGAGCACAAGCGGCGCGCGCATTTCCACGAATTCATGGCCGAGGTGCACGAGCGCATCTACGATTATCGCCAGGGCATCGCGCGCGGCGAGATCGCCGACGGCGACGTCATCGCGCTGACCGCGCATGCGATCTTCGAGGAGAGTTGGCTGCTCTGTTTCGACGAATTCCACGTCACCGACATCGCGGACGCGATGATCCTCGGCCGCCTGTTCGCAAAGCTGCTGGAGCTCGGCACCGTGGTGGTCGCGACCTCCAATGTTGCGCCGGACGACCTCTACAAGGGCGGTCTGAACCGTTCGCTGTTCCTGCCCTTCATCAGGCAGATCACCGACCACATGGACGTGCTGCGGCTCGACGCGCGCACCGACTTCCGGCTGGAAAAACTTCAGGGCGTGCCAATGTGGCTGACGCCCGCAGACACCGAGGCGGACGCCGCGCTCGACCGCGCCTGGTCGAGGATGTCAGGCAGCGCCAAATGCAAGTCGCGCGATATTTCGATCAAGGGCCGCATCCTGCACGTGCCGTGCTCGGCCCACGGCGTGGCGCGCTTCGCGTTCGCCGATCTCTGCGAGAAGCCGCTCGGGGCATCCGACTATCTCAGGCTGGCGCACGACTATCACACCATCCTGGTCGACCATATTCCAGTGATGGACATCTCTCAGCGCAACGCCGCCAAGCGTTTCATCACGCTGATCGACACGCTCTATGACAATGCCGTGAAGCTGATGGCCTCGGCCGATGCCAACCCGATCTCGCTCTATCTTGCCAACGAAGGCAACGAGGCCAACGAGTTCAAGCGCACCGCCTCGCGCCTGATCGAAATGAGCTCGGAATCCTATCTGGCGCTGCCCCACGGCCGCAAGGATTCCACCGCCAGCGGCTCGACCAAGGGGCTGGTGGAGACTTAAGTCCTATGCGGCCGTCATTCCGGGGCGTCGCGAAGCGACGAGCCCGGAATCCATACTCCCGATCTGGATTCCGGGCTCGGGGGGGGGGGGGGGGGCCCGGCGGGCGGGGGGGGGGGGGGGGGGGGGGGGGGGGGTTTTTGGGGGGTTTTGGGGGGGGGCCGCCAAATT
>NZ_JBVVPR010000046.1:0-35525 GCF_055811835.1 Bradyrhizobium sp. WSM4874 | reverse complement strand
AATCTGGGGCGCCCCCCCCCGCCCCAATGCATCCCCCCCCCCGGGCCCCCCCCTGGGGGGGGGTGTACAATAATGCCATCGGGGCCCTAATTCCGGGGGGGCCCCCCCCCCCCGAGCCCGGAATCCATACTCCCGATCTGGATTCCGGGCTCGCGACTTCGTCGCGCCCCGGAATGACCGTTGGGATAGGCTGACGGTTCGCGGGGTATTCTGGCTGCTTTCGCGGCGAGCCCGACAATTGGGCATCCACCGACTTGAACGGGGGAGGCGAAAGGGATAACCACCCGTCTCAGTTTTCCCCTCCTTACGTGTCTAAAGGACAGGTTCACATGGCGCGCGACAAGATTGCTTTGATTGGCTCCGGTCAGATCGGCGGAACGCTGGCTCATCTCATCGGCCTGAAAGAGCTGGGCGACGTGGTGATGTTCGACATCGCCGAGGGCGTGCCGCAGGGCAAGGCGCTCGACATCGCGCAGTCCTCGCCGGTGGACGGCTTTGACGCGCACTACACTGGCGCCAACTCCTACGAGGCGCTCGACAACGCAAAGGTCTGCATCGTCACCGCCGGCGTGCCGCGCAAGCCCGGGATGAGCCGCGACGACCTCCTCTCCATCAACCTCAAGGTCATGGAGCAGGTCGGCGCCGGCATCAAGAAGTACGCCCCCGACGCTTTCGTCATCTGCATCACCAACCCGCTCGACGCGATGGTCTGGGCGCTGCAGAAGGCTAGCGGCCTGCCGCACAAGAAGGTCGTCGGCATGGCCGGCGTGCTGGATTCGTCGCGCTTCCGCTACTTCCTGGCCGACGAGTTCAACGTTTCGGTCGAAGACGTCACCGCCTTCGTGCTGGGCGGCCATGGCGACACGATGGTGCCGCTGGTTAAATACTCCACCGTCGCCGGCATCCCGCTGCCCGATCTCGTCAAGATGGGCTGGACCTCGCAGGCGCGCCTCGACGAGATCGTCGACCGCACCCGCAACGGCGGCGCCGAGATCGTCAATCTGCTCAAGACCGGTTCGGCCTTCTACGCGCCGGCGGCTTCCGCGATCGCGATGGCCGAGAGCTATCTGCGTGACAAGAAGCGCGTGCTGGCCTCGGCCGCCTACCTGAACGGCGAATACGGCGTGAAGGACATGTATGTCGGCGTGCCCGTCGTGATCGGCTCCAAGGGCGTAGAGCGCGTCGTCGAGATCGAGCTCGTCGGCAAGGACCGCGAAGCCTTCGACAAGTCGGTCGGCGCGGTCCAGGGTCTGGTTGACGCCTGCAAGAAGATCGCACCCGACCTTCTGGGCCGCTAAGGTCACAACATTCCGCCGAAGATCGAAACCCGGTCTTCGGCGGTTTCATTTCCGCGGTCCGCCAAACCTTGTTTAGGGTTGGGGCGGGTCCCGGTCCGCAAGTCCAGAGATCGATGTCAGAGAATCCGGGTTGCAGTTCCTGTGGTATATGGTATGCCAGCCACAAGACTGAGGTGGGCCTACGAGGTCACCGCCCGCGGGTTCAGGGAGCGACCATATGAATATCCATGAATATCAGGCCAAAGCGCTGCTGAACGAGTTCGGCGTCGCGATCTCCAAGGGCGTTCCGGTCCTGAAGGCGGCCGATGCGGACGCGGCGGCAAAGGCTCTCCCGGGCCCGGTCTGGGTCGTGAAGAGCCAGATCCACGCCGGCGGCCGCGGCAAGGGCAAGTTCAAGGAAGCCTCGGCCGGCGACAAGGGCGGTGTGCGCATCGCCAAGTCGGCCGCGGAGGTTTCCGAATTCGCCAAGCAGATGCTCGGTGCCACGCTCGTCACCATCCAGACCGGCCCCGCCGGCAAGCAGGTCAACCGCCTTTACATCGAGGACGGCTCCGACATCGACAAGGAATTTTACCTCTCGATTCTGGTCGACCGTGAGACCTCCCGCGTCTCCTTCGTGGTGTCGACCGAGGGCGGCGTCAACATCGAGGACGTCGCGCACAACACGCCTGAGAAGATCGTGACCTTCTCGATCGATCCCGCAACCGGCATCATGGGCCATCACGGCCGCACCGTCGCGAACGCGCTGAAACTCTCCGGCGATCTCGCCAAGCAGGCCGAGAAGCTCACCGCGCAGCTCTACGCGGCGTTCGTCGCCAAGGACATGTCGATGCTGGAGATCAACCCGCTGGTCGTGACCAAGCAGGGTCAGCTCCGCGTCCTCGACGCCAAGGTGTCGTTCGACGACAACGCCCTGTTCCGTCACCCCGAGGTGCTCGCGCTGCGCGACGAGACCGAGGAAGACGCCAAGGAAATCGAGGCCTCGAAATACGACCTCAACTACGTCACCCTCGACGGCAATATCGGCTGCATGGTCAACGGCGCCGGCCTCGCGATGGCGACGATGGACATCATCAAGCTCTACGGCATGGCGCCGGCGAACTTCCTCGACGTCGGCGGCAGCGCCAGCAAGGAAAAGGTGGCGGCCGCCTTCAAGATCATCACCGCGGATCCCAACGTGAAGGGCATCCTGGTCAACATCTTCGGCGGCATCATGAAGTGCGACGTGATCGCCGAGGGCGTGACGGCTGCGGTTCGTGAAGTCGGCCTCAGCGTGCCACTGGTGGTTCGCCTCGAAGGCACCAATGTCGAGCTGGGCAAGAAGATCATCCGTGAATCCGGCCTGAACGTGGTGCCGGCCGACAATCTCGACGACGCCGCGCAGAAGATTGTGAAGGCCGTCAAGGGAGGCTGAGGCCATGACCCAGGACCATCTCGCTGCATCATCTCCGCTGCCGGAGCACGCGCGTCTTGCCGCGTTCGCCGGTGAATGGAATGGCGAAGAGGTGGTCTTTCCGTCGCGCTGGACGGAGGGCGGGACGGCGACCTCTCGCGTCGTGGCCCACATGGATCTCAATGGCTTCTATCTGATCCAGGACTCGGTCCAGACCCGCGACGGCAAGCAGAGCTTCGCCACCCACGGCATCTTCACCTTCGACCGCGAAGACCGGACCTACAAATTGTTCTGGTACGACTCGCTCGGCTACACGCCGCCCTCGCCCGCCTCCGGCGGGTGGGTCGGCAAGACCCTGACGCTGGTGCGCGGCTCGCTCCGCGGCAATGCGCGCCACGTCTATGAAATCATCGACGACGATTCCTATTCGTTGAAGATCCAGTTCTCGCCGGACGCGGAAGGCTGGGCCGACGTGCTCACCGGCGTCTACCGCCGCATCCACTGACCTCTCACTCGTTAGTTTCGCGAAAGCAGACCTCATGTCCATCCTGATCGACAAGAACACCAAGGTCATCTGCCAGGGCTTTACCGGCAAGAACGGCACCTTCCATTCGGAGGCCGCGATTGCCTATGGCACCAAGATGGTCGGCGGCACTTCGCCCGGCAAAGGCGGCGCGACGCATCTGGGCCTGCCGGTGTTCGACACCGTGCGCGAGGCGCGTGAGAAGACCGGTGCCGATGCGTCGGTGATCTACGTGCCGCCGCCGGGCGCGGCCGATGCGATCTGCGAAGCCATCGATGCCGAGATCCCGCTGATCGTCTGCATCACCGAAGGTATCCCGGTCATCGACATGGTCAGGGTGAAGCGTTCGCTGGCCGGCTCCAAGTCGCGCCTGATCGGGCCGAACTGCCCGGGTGTCATGACTGCGGGCGAGTGCAAGATCGGCATCATGCCGGCCAACATCTTCAAGACCGGCAGCGTCGGCATCGTTTCCCGCTCCGGCACCCTGACCTACGAAGCCGTGTTCCAGACCACCCAGGAAGGTCTCGGCCAGACCACCGCGGTCGGCATCGGCGGCGATCCGGTCAAGGGAACCGAGTTTATCGACGTGCTGGAAATGCTGCTCGGCGATCCCAAGACCGAGTCCATCATCATGATCGGCGAGATCGGCGGTTCCGCCGAGGAGGACGCCGCCCAGTTCCTCAAGGACGAGGCCAAGCGCGGCCGCAAGAAGCCGATGGTCGGTTTCATCGCCGGTGTCACGGCCCCTCCCGGCCGCCGGATGGGCCACGCCGGCGCGATCATTTCGGGCGGCAAGGGCGACGCCGGTTCCAAGACCGACGCGATGAAATCGGCAGGAATTACAGTGTCTCCGTCTCCCGCTCGCCTTGGCCACACGCTTGCCGAAAAATTGAAGGCCTGATTCACACCTTCGTAATTTTCCGGGCGAAGTTTCGCAGCAAATAGGGTAAATGGTGCCTGTCGCGCTGGTCCTCTGCCGGGGAGCCCAGCGCCAGCGCCGTTTGTTATGCGCGAACCGAAATCGCCAGGAACTCAAGTATGTCTCGCCAAGACGCGAACGCAGCCTTTGCCCTCTCCTCCTTTTTGCAGGGCACCAACGCCACCTACATCGACGAAATCTACGCCCGCTACGAGAAGGACCCGTCCTCGGTGGATGCCGAGTGGCAGGACTTCTTCAAGAGCCTCAACGACCATCCGGGCGACATCAGCAAGAACGCCCAAGGCCCGTCCTGGGAGCGCGCCAACTGGCCGCTGACCCCGCAGGACGATCTGACCTCCGCGCTCGACGGCAATTGGGCGGAAGTCGAGAAGACGGTCGGTGCCAAGATCGCCGCCAAGGCGCAGGCCAAGGCTGGCGACAAGGGCGGCGGCCTCTCCTCCGCCGACCTGCTCCAGGCCACCCGCGACTCGGTCCGCGCGCTGATGCTGATCCGCTCCTACCGCATGCGCGGGCACTTCCACGCCAAGCTCGATCCGCTCGGCATCGAAGCCCAGCGCAATCGCGAAGAGCTCGATCCGCGGACCTACGGCTTCAGCGAAGCCGATTTCGACCGCAAGATCTTCCTCGACCATGTGCTCGGTCTCGAATACGCCAGCTTGCGCGAAATCACCGCGATCTGCGAGCGTACCTACTGCCAGACGCTCGGCGTCGAGTTCATGCACATCACCAACGCGGCCCAGAAGGCGTGGATCCAGGAGCGCATCGAGGGGCCTGACAAGGAAATCTCGTTCACCCGCGAAGGCCGCCGCGCCATCCTGATGAAGCTGGTCGAAGCCGAAGGCTTCGAGAAATTCTGCGACACCAAGTTCACCGGCACCAAGCGCTTCGGCCTGGACGGTGCTGAATCGCTGATCCCCGCGCTCGAGCAGATCATCAAGCGCGGCGGCAATCTCGGCGTGAAGGAGGTCGTGCTGGGCATGCCGCATCGCGGCCGCCTCAACGTGCTGACCCAAGTGATGGGCAAGCCGCATCGCGCGCTGTTCCACGAGTTCAAGGGCGGTTCGGCCAATCCTGATGCGGTCGAAGGCTCGGGCGACGTCAAATATCACCTCGGCGCGTCCTCGGATCGCGAGTTCGACGGCAACCGCATCCATCTGTCGCTGACCGCCAACCCCTCGCATCTCGAGATCGTCGATCCCGTGGTGCTCGGAAAAGTCCGCGCCAAGCAGGACCAGCACGGCGATCCGCCGGACATGCGCATCTCGGTGATGCCGCTGCTGATGCATGGCGACGCAGCATTTGCCGGCCAGGGCGTGGTCGCCGAATGTTTCGGCCTGTCGGACCTGAAGGGCTACCGCACCGGCGGCTCCGTGCACTTCATCGTCAACAACCAGATCGGCTTCACCACCTATCCGCGTTATTCCCGTTCGTCGCCTTACCCGTCCGACGTGGCGAAGATGATCGACGCGCCGATCTTCCACGTCAACGGTGACGATCCGGAAGCCGTCGTGTTCGCGGCCAAGGTCGCGACCGAGTTCCGGCAGAAATTCCACAAGCCCGTCGTCATCGACATGTTCTGCTACCGCAGGCATGGCCATAACGAGGGCGACGAGCCGGCATTCACCCAGCCGGTGATGTACAAGAAGATCGCGGCCCATCCGTCGACGCTCGAGCTCTACGCCCGCCGCCTCATCAGCGAAGGCGTGCTGACCGAGGGCGAGGTCGAGAAGGCCAAGGCGGACTGGCGCGCGCGGCTCGATGCCGAGCTCGAAGCCGGCTCCGGCTACAAGCCCAACAAGGCCGACTGGCTCGACGGCAAATGGGCCGGCTTCAAGATCGCCGATCAGGAAGAAGATGCGCGGCGTGGCGTTACCGGCGTCGACATCGCCGCCCTGAAGGACATCGGCCGCAAGATCACCAAGGTGCCGGATGGTTTCCGCGTCCACCGCACCATCCAGCGCTTCCTCGAAAACCGCGCCAAGGCGATCGACGGCGGCACGGGCATCGACTGGGCGACCGGCGAGGCGCTGGCGTTCTGCACGCTGCTCAACGAGAACCACCATGTCCGCCTGTCCGGACAGGATTCGGAGCGCGGCACCTTCTCGCAGCGCCACTCGGTCCTGATCGACCAGGAAGACGAGAGCCGCTACACGCCGTTCAACCATCTCGGTCACGAGCAGGGCCATTACGAGGTCATCAACTCGCTGCTGTCGGAAGAAGCCGTGCTCGGCTTCGAATACGGCTATTCGCTCGCCGAGCCGAACACGTTGACCCTGTGGGAAGCGCAGTTCGGCGACTTCGCCAACGGCGCGCAGGTCGTGTTCGACCAGTTCATCTCCTCGGGTGAACGCAAATGGCTGCGCATGTCCGGTCTCGTCTGCCTCCTGCCGCACGGCTATGAAGGCCAGGGGCCGGAGCACTCCTCGGCGCGTCTGGAGCGTTATCTCCAGATGTGCGCGGAAGACAACATGCAGGTGGTCTATCCGACCACGCCGGCGAACTACTTCCACGTGCTGCGCCGGCAGCTCCACCGCGAGATCCGCAAGCCGCTGATCGTGATGACGCCGAAGTCGCTGCTGCGTCACAAGCGGGCGGTGTCACGTCTCGAGGAGCTCGCGAAGGGAACGACCTTCCACCGCATCCTCTATGATGACGCCCAGATGCTGCCGAGCGAAGCGATCAAGCTCGTTCCCGACGAGAAGATCCGCCGCATCGTGCTCTGCTCGGGCAAGGTCTATTACGACCTCTACGAGGAGCGCGAGAAGCGCGGGATGGACGACATCTACCTGATGCGCGTCGAGCAGCTCTATCCGGTGCCGCTCAAGGCGCTGGTGGCCGAGCTGTCGCGCTTCAAGAAGGCCGAAGTGGTGTGGTGCCAGGAAGAGCCGCGCAACATGGGTGCCTGGCACTTCATCGAGCCCTATCTGGAATGGGTGCTGAACCAGGTGAACGGTGTGAGCCGGCGTCCGCGTTATGTCGGTCGCGCCGCCTCCGCCGCGACCGCCACGGGTCTGATGTCGAAGCATCAGGCGCAGTTGAAGGCGTTCCTGGACGAAGCATTGAGCTGAGACGTTTTTTAGGACGCTGTCATCGCCCGCCTTGTGCGCAATTGCGCACTGGGGCGGGCGATCCAGTACGCCGTGACGGCCGTGATGACCACGAACGCCGCGGAGTACTGGATGCCCCGCCTTCGCGGGGCATGACACCTGTGAAATTCATGACCGCATTGGCGATCTCCTTAAGGAAAAGACCATGACTGAAATTCGTGTGCCGACCCTCGGCGAATCCGTCACCGAGGCCACCATCGGCCGCTGGTTCAAGAAGGCCGGCGATCCCGTCGCCGTCGACGAGCCCTTGGTGGAGCTCGAGACCGACAAGGTCACCATCGAAGTCCCGGCGCCCTCCGCCGGCACGCTGAGCGAGATCATCGCTGCCGATGGTGCCACCGTCGCGGTCGGCGCGCTGCTGGGCCAGATTACCGAAGGCGCCGCCGGCGCTGCCAAGCCGGCCGCTGCGCCCGCAAAGCCCGCGGCTGCCGCTCCTGCTGCCGCCGCTGCGGCTGCTCCCTCCGCGTCGAAAGCACCGCCGGCCGACGCGCCGCTCGCTCCCTCCGTGCGCAAGCTCTCGGCCGAAACCGGCATTGACGCCTCGACCGTTCCCGGCTCCGGCAAGGACGGCCGCGTCACCAAGGGCGACATGCTCGCCGCGATCGAGCGTGCGGCCTCGGCGCCGACCCCGGTCAACCAGCCCGCCGCTGCGGTCCAGGTCCGCGCACCGTCGCCGGCCGATGACGCCGCCCGCGAAGAGCGCGTCAAGATGACCCGGCTGCGCCAGACCATCGCGCGCCGGCTCAAGGACGTGCAGAACACCGCCGCGATGCTCACGACCTTCAACGAGGTCGACATGACCAACGTCATGGCGCTGCGCGCCCACTACAAGGATGCGTTCGAGAAGAAGCACGGCAGCAAGCTCGGCTTCATGGGCTTCTTCACCAAGGCCGTCGTGCAGGGGCTGAAGGATATTCCGGCCGTCAACGCCGAGATCGACGGCACCGATCTGATCTACAAGAACTACTATCACATCGGTGTCGCCGTCGGCACCGACAAGGGCCTCGTGGTGCCCGTGGTGCGCGACTGCGACAACAAGTCGATCGCCGACATCGAAAAGGGCATCGCCGATTTCGGCCGCCGCGCCCGCGATGGCCAGCTCAAGATCGACGAGATGCAGGGCGGCACCTTCACGATCACCAATGGCGGCATCTACGGCTCGCTGATGTCGACCCCGATCCTGAACGCGCCGCAGTCCGGCATCCTCGGCATGCACAAGATCCAGGAGCGGCCGATGGTCGTCGGCGGCAAGATCGAGGTCCGCCCGATGATGTATCTGGCGCTGTCCTACGATCACCGCGTCATCGACGGCAAGGAAGCCGTGACCTTCCTTGTTCGCGTCAAGGAGAGCCTGGAAGATCCGGCGCGCCTGGTGCTCGATCTCTGATCGGGAGGCATCGTGTCAGACGACGCGACAGCCCGGCCGCCATGGATGCCGTCGGATATTCCCGACGGCGGTCCTCCACCACCGTGGGACCAGGACGAAGGGGATGGCCTCGTCGGACAACTGCTTCTTGCCGGTTTCACCTATCTTGCCGCCGATGGAAAGACCGTGACATCGCAGGTCCAATTCTGGGGCAAAATCGTCAGCGCGACGCCCAAGGGCATCGCGGTCAAGTGTGAAGGCGAGGTTTGGAAGGGACAGACGGTTAATCTGCCGCCACATCTCTCGATGTTTCTCGCCGCGCGGCCGGGCGAGTATCGCCTGCGCTCGACGGGCGAGACTGTGAAGGATCCGGATCTGACGACCGCTTGGACCATTAGCCAGGCCGCGGAGTCACAGAACTGATGCTAGGGCGTGGAAGATGCATGTGAGCCGCGGGAGACGAAGTTGACGGATAAAGTCGTTGTTATCACCGGCGGCAGCCGCGGCATTGGCCGCGCGACTGCGATTGCTGCGGCCGCGCGCGGCTTCCGTGTCGTGGTCGGCTATGCCAGCAACAAGACGGCTGCCGACGAGGTGGTCGCGGAGATCGCGGCCAGCAACGGCAAGGCCATCGCGGTGAAATGCGATGTCGCCGAGGAAAGCGACATCCTTGCGCTGTTCAAGGCCGCGGACGCGTTCGGCACGCTCGGCGCACTCGTCAACAATGGCGGTATTGTCGGGACCAGTGGCGTGCGCGTCGACGAGATGTCGGCCGAGCGCATCCAGCGCGTGATGGCGGTCAACGTCACCGGCTCCATCCTCTGCGCGCGCGAAGCGGTGAAACGGATGTCGACCAGGCACGGCGGCCAGGGCGGCGTCATCGTCAATCTGTCATCGGTTGCCGCCAAGCTCGGCGCGCCGAACACCTATGTCGACTATGCCGCGTCCAAGGGCGCGATCGATTCGTTCACCATCGGCCTCGGCTATGAGGTTGCCGGCGAAGGCATTCGCGTCGCGGGCATCCGCCCCGGCCTGATCGATACCGAAATCCACGCCTCCGGCGGCGAGCCCGATCGGCACCATCGTCTGGCCCATATGGTGCCGATGAAGCGCGTCGGTACTGCCGATGAAGTCGCCAACGCCATCGTCTGGCTAATGTCGGACGATGCCTCCTACGTCACCTCAGCCATTCTCGATGTGTCCGGCGGACGCTGACGCGCCGCGCGGACGCTGACACATCTCTCAACGCTAAACTTACGGGACTTTCTCTCATGGCATACGATCTCGTCGTCATCGGCACCGGACCGGGCGGTTATGTCTGCGCGGTGCGTGCAGCGCAGCTCGGCATGAAAGTCGCCGTGGTCGAAAAGAACGCCACGCTCGGCGGCACCTGCCTCAATGTCGGCTGCATGCCGTCGAAGGCGCTGCTGCATGCCTCCGAAATGTTCGAGGAAGCCGGGCATTCCTTCGCCAAGATGGGCGTCAGCGTCTCCTCGCCGAAGCTCGATCTTCCTGCGATGATGAACTTCAAGCAGCAGGGCATCGACGGCAACGTCAAGGGTGTCGAGTTCCTGATGAAGAAGAACAAGATCGACGTGCTCAAGGGCGCCGGCAAGATTCTCGGCACCGGCAAGGTCGAAGTCTCCGCCGACGGCAAGTCGCAAGTGATCGAGACCAAGAGCATCGTGATCGCCACCGGCTCGGACATCGCACGTCTCAAGGGCATCGAGATCGACGAGACCCGCATCGTGTCGTCGACCGGGGCGCTGTCGCTGGACAAGGTCCCCGGCAAGCTGCTGATCGTCGGCGCCGGCGTGATCGGTCTCGAGCTCGGCTCGGTCTGGCACCGTCTCGGCGCCGAAGTCGTCGTCGTTGAATTCCTCGACCGCATCCTGCCCGGCATGGACGGCGAGATCGCAAAGCAATTCCAGCGTATCCTGGAGAAGCAGGGCTTTGCCTTCAAGTTGGGTGCCAAGGTCACGGGCGTGGACACCTCCGGCAAGACGCTGAAGGCGACGGTCGAGCCCGCCGCCGGCGGCGCTGCCGAGACGCTGGAAGCCGACGTCGTTCTCGTCTGCATCGGCCGTGTGCCGTACACGGATGGGCTGGGCCTGAAGGAAGCTGGCGTTGCGCTCGACAATCGCGGCCGCGTGCAGATCGATCCGCACTTCGCCACCAGCGTGAAGGGCGTCTATGCCATCGGCGACGTCGTCGCGGGCCCGATGCTCGCGCACAAGGCCGAGGACGAGGGCGTCGCGGTTGCCGAGATCATCGCAGGGCAGGCCGGCCACGTGAATTACGATGTTATCCCAGGCGTCGTGTATACCACGCCGGAAGTATCCTCCGTCGGCAAGACCGAGGAAGAGCTGAAGCAGGCCGGTGTGGCTTATACGGTCGGAAAGTTTCCCTTTACCGCCAACGGCCGCTCCAAGGTCAATCAGACCACTGACGGCTTTGTGAAGATTCTCGCAGATGCGAAGACCGATCGCGTGCTCGGCGTGCACATTATCGGCCGCGAAGCCGGCGAAATGATCCATGAGGCGTGCGTTCTCATGGAATTCGGTGGCAGTGCGGAGGATCTCGCGCGCACCTGCCACGCCCACCCGACGCGCTCGGAGGCCATCAAGGAAGCCGCGCTTGCAGTCGGCAAGCGGGCCATCCATATGTAGGTCGCGCCCAGCGCCGAATCGGGCGGGAAACACATGCTACGCCGCCTGCTTCAACCGCTCTGGGTCCTGCTTGCGATCATCTTCCTGATCGAAGCCTGGCTGTGGGACCATCTCGAACCGATCGTCGCGCGGGTTGTCGCAATCGTCCCGCTCGCCCGGTTCAAGGAATGGCTGTCGGACCGCGTCGATGCGCTGTCGCCGGCGATGACGCTGATCGTGTTCGCTGTGCCGATCGTTCCGCTGTTTCCGCTCAAGCTGGTCGGCCTGTGGCTGCTCACGCACGAATACTGGACCAGCGCGGTCTTCACCATCGTGTTCGCAAAGCTGCTCGGCGTCGGCGTCACCGCCTTCGTCTTCGACGTGACGCGCGACAAGCTGATGGAGATGGCTTGGTTCGAGCGGCTTTATGCTCTGGTGCTGAAGCTGCGTGCTAAGGCCGCCGAGCTGGTCGATCCGATCAAACGGCGCATCCGCGAGCTGATCGCCGGCAACGGCGAAGGCTGGTCCTCCCGCACGCTCCGCCTGATCCAGCGTTTTCGCAAGAGCGTGCATGAAGCGCGCTGAAGCCTCACCGCACGCTCGCTGTCATCGCCGGCTTGACCGGGCGATCCAGTATTCCAGAGACGGCAATGGATACGGAGAAGCCGCGGCGTACTGGATGCCCCGGTCAAGCCGGGGCATGACACTGCTTGTGTGGCGTCAAACCACGCGTCTCGTTTTCGCTAATGCAAATGCAGCAGATGCGGCAACCACAGGCCGAGCCCGGTCATGACGAGCCCGCCGATCGTCAGCAGGCCAGCGACATAGGCGAGCGCGATCATACCGGTGATGATGGTGGCTGAGGCCAGAACGATGCCGATCTGGAAGGCGGCGGACGCCAGTTCGAAGTGATGATATTTCGCAGTCGCCTCGTCGCGCTCATGCTCGGCGTGCTTGGCCTTTTCGGCCAGCTGCTCGGTGCCTTCGCCGGTCTCCGGCTCGGAGCGGTAGCGCTGCGCGGTCTTCTGCCAGTCCTCGATCTGCTTCTGCACCGCCACCTTGTTGGCCTCGTCGCTCGCCGCGCCGAGGATGAGCTTGCCCTGGTCCGCCATGCTCTGCACCATGGTGCGGCGGATGCTCTTGGCCTGGAAGAAGGCCCAGAGGTTGGAAGCCTCGACGTTCTTGCTGATCGATTCGGTCTGGGCGCCCTTGCCGAGCGTCTCGGAGATCGCCAGGAAAAGCGCCAGGACAGCGATCAGGAGCGCGATCTTCTTGTTCGAGCCGGACGCGTGTTCGGCGTGCTCGGCATGCTCCATGCTTTCATGTGCGCTCATAAATCCCTCCTGGCTCGGTTCGCCACGATTGACCGAACCGCGGGCGCCGCGCAAGAGGCATGCGCGCCTGGAGGCTTGCTATGACAGCTTCATGTCAGCATCACCGCCGCGGATGCGCGCTGGCATAGACTTCCAGCAGCCGCTCGGCATCGATGCCGGTATAGATCTGCGTGGTCGAGAGCGAGGCATGGCCGAGCAATTCCTGGATCGCGCGCAAATCGCCGCCGCGTGACAACAGATGCGTGGCGAAGGAATGCCGGAGCGCGTGCGGCGTGGCGCTGTCGGGCAGGCCGAGCGCGCCGCGCAGCCGCTCCATCGCGAGCTGGATAATACGCGGGCTCAACGGCCCGCCGCGCGCGCCGACGAAGATCGGGCCCTCGGCTGGCAGCGGATACGGGCACATCGCGACGTACTCCTGCACGAGCGCGAGTACGTTCTGCAGCACCGGCACCATGCGGGTCTTGTTGCCTTTGCCTGTGACGATCAGCACGTCGCCTTCGCCGGGACGCGGCACCTCGCGGCGCATCAGCCCCAGCGCTTCGGAGATGCGCAGGCCCGAGCCGTAGAGGAGAGCCATCACCGCGGCGTCACGCGCCAAAATCCAGGTCTCGCGGTCCTCGCCGGCGCGCTCGTCGGCGTCCGCAAGACGTTTGGCCGAAGCCATCGGCAGCGGCTTTGGCAAGCTCTTTGCGACTTTCGGCGCGCGGATCGCTGAGAGCGCGCCGACCTTGCCCTTGCCTTCGCGCTCGAGGAAGCGGCCGAACGAACGCAGGCCCGCGAGCGCGCGCATCAGCGAGCGGCCGGCAATATCGTCGGCGCGGCGCATCGCCATGAAGGCCCTGACATCGGTGGCCTCCAGCGCGGCGAAACGCTTGAGCGTCACCCGCTCGCCCCAATGTCCGCAGAGAAAATCCAGGCACTGCCGCAAATCGCGGCCATAGGCCTCCAGCGTCTTCGGCGACAACCGTCGCTCGGCGCCGAGATGTGACAGCCAGCGTGTCATCTCCTGCGCGATATCAGGATCGGCGCTGGCGAGCTCGATTTGTGGGGCGGCCGCTTTGCTCATGCGCTCTGGACGTGGTGATTCCACTCAGTATATCGCATCACACTCGTTTATCGTTCGCTAAGGCCGCCCCCGGGCGCTAGCCTTGAAGCCCCAGGTTCCGATTCCCCCTCCATGGATCACACGTCGCGCAGCAACGCCGTCTCCGCCAACGCGACCCGCATGGTCGACGTGCTGGTGCCGGTCGCGCTCGACCAGACCTATTCCTACAAGGTGCCGCGCGGGATGGAGCTGAAGGCGGGCGATATTATCGGCGTGCCGCTCGGCCCGCGCGAGGTGCTCGCCGTGGTCTGGGCCGAAAACGCCAATCCGGATCCGCGCCTGCACAACCGCCTCAAGGAGGTCAGCGAAAAGCTCGACATCCCGCCGTTGAAGCCCGATCTGCGTGCGGTGGTGGATTGGGTGGCCAATTACACGCTGAGCCCGCGCGGCATGGTGCTGCGCATGTGCCTGCGGATGGGTGAGAACCTCGGCCCCGAGCGGGTGCGCGCCGGCGTGCGCCTGGTCGGCGATCCCCCGCGGCGGCTGACGCCGGCGCGGCAGCGCCTGATCGAGGTGCTGTCGGACCGGCTGCTGCACGGCAAATCCGAGGCGGCCAAGGAGGCCGGCGTCTCGGCCGGCGTGATCGACGGTCTCGTCGACGAAGGCACGCTCACGGTCGAGCCGATGCCGCCGGCTCCGCCGCCGCCGGCCCCCGATCCGGATTTCAGCCGGCCGGATTTTTCGCCGCTCCAGCGCGCCGGCGTCGATGCGATGCGCGCGCTCGCCGCCAACGGCAGCTTTCACGTCGCGCTGCTCGACGGTGTCACCGGCTCGGGCAAGACCGAGGTTTACTTCGAAGCCGTGGCCGAGGCGATCCGCCGTGGAAAACAGTCGCTGATCCTGATGCCGGAGATCGCGCTCACCGGCCAGTTTCTCGATCGCTTCGCGCAGCGGTTCGGCGTGCGTCCTCTGGAATGGCATTCCGAGCTGACGCCGCGTACCCGCGCGCGGAATTGGGTGGCGATCTCCGAAGGCAGCGCGCCGGTCGTGGTCGGCGCGCGCTCGGCGCTGTTTCTACCCTACGCCAATCTCGGCCTCATCGTGGTCGATGAAGAGCACGACCAGGCCTACAAGCAGGACGAGGGCGTGCATTATCACGCCCGCGACATGGCGGTGGTGCGCGCGCATCTCGCAAAGGTCCCGATCGTGCTGGCGTCGGCGACGCCGTCGGTCGAATCCGAGGTCAATGCGCGCAAGAACCGCTATCAGCGAATCGCGCTGCCGTCGCGCTTCGGCGGCCAGCACATGCCGCATATCGAGGCCATCGACATGCGCCGCGAGCCGCCGGCGCGCGGCCGCTTCATCTCGCCGCGGCTGGCCTCCGAGATCAGGACCGCGATCGAGCGGCGCGAGCAGGCGCTATTGTTCCTCAATCGCCGCGGCTATGCGCCGTTGACGCTGTGCCGCGCCTGCGGCCATCGCTTCGCCTGCACCATCTGCGATGCCTGGCTGGTCGATCACCGCTTCCGCCAGCGACTCGTCTGTCACCATTGCGGCTTCTCGATGCCGCGCCCGCAAACCTGTCCGCATTGCGCGGCGGAGGAATCGCTGGTCGCGGTCGGGCCCGGTGTCGAGCGCTTGCAGGAAGAGGCGGCCGCGCTATTCCCGGAAGCGCGCACCATGGTGCTGTCGAGCGATCTCATCACCTCGATCGAGACGATGCGCTCCGAGCTGAATGACATTGCGGAGGGCCGCGTCGACGTCATCATCGGTACCCAGCTCGTCGCCAAGGGCCACAATTTCCCGCGGCTCAATCTGGTCGGCGTGGTCGATGCGGATCTCGGCCTCTCCAATGGCGATCCGCGCGCCTCCGAGCGCACCTGGCAATTGCTCAACCAGGTGATCGGCCGCGCCGGGCGCGAGCAGGGCCGTGGCGTCGGCTATCTCCAGACCCACCAGCCCGATCATCCCGTGATGAAGGCGCTGATCGCCTGCGACCGCGAAGCCTTCTACGACAGCGAGATCGACTTGCGCGAACGCACGCTCTATCCGCCGTTCGGGCGGCTCGCGAGCCTGATCATTTCCGCCGGCGACCGGCCGAGCGCCGAAGGCTTTGGCCGCCACCTCGTTGCGCTCGCGCCGCGCGACGAGCGCGTGGTGGTGCTGGGTCCGGCGGAAGCCCCGCTCGCGGTCATCAAGGGCCGCTACCGATTCCGCATCCTGGTGAAATCGGCGCGCGGGTTCGACCTGTCGGATTATCTGCGCAACTGGCTTGCCGTATGCCCGAAGCCGAAGGGCAATCAAAAGCTCGAAGTCGACGTCGATCCGCAGAGCTTTTTGTAGAGGCTGGGCTTGTAGCCCGGATTACGCTGCGCGCCATCCGGGCTACGAAAATGCAAACAAAAAGCCCGCCGTCCCCCAAGACGGCGGGCTTGTTTCACGCGTTGCGTGCCTTAGGAGACGACTTCGGCGGTGACGCGGCCAACGCCGGCGCCGGTGAGGCCGATGGCGCGGGCAGCGCCCGTGGAGAGGTCGAGGACACGGCCGCGAATGAACGGGCCACGGTCGTTGATGGTGACGATGACGCTCGAGCCGCCATGGGTGACCCGCAGCTTGGTGCCGAACGGCAGCGAACGGTGCGCCGCGGTCATGGCGTTCTGGTTGAAGCGCTGGCCCGAGGCGGTCCTGCTGCCGGACTCGTTTCCGTAAAAGGAAGCCATGCCGGAGAAGGAACGTCCGGTGCCCTGCGACGGCGTCATTGACGCATTGGCGTTACGCCAATCAGAGGTCGTGTTGGCATCGTTCTGGGCCAGGTGGCGGTGATGATGGTGGGAATACCGATGGTGATGCCGGGATTTGGCGGAAGCTTCGGTGGCAGTTCCACCGATAAGGAAAGTTGCGGCAACAAAAGCGATCGCCGTACGCGGCCGGGTCACACTGCCCAGCGTCTTCAAACAAAGCATCTATTGGTCCCTAAGCTAGTATTGCCACATATGTGGCAAGTGGAGCCCCCGTAAGTTTACGAGCGGGACTGCGTTTCGATTCCTAATGAGGCGTGAATTGGGCAGTAAATCGGTTCTGTGTCTTCATGTAATATCTTGTTACCGGCGGGGATATTCGGCCGATATTCCGTAATATTGCATTTTAACGATTTATTAACCTCCGGATTACCTGCAAATACTGTAAAACGAAGTCATCCCTTCGTGCGTTTAGAATTGAGTAAGTATTCGGCGAGTGAAACCGGCGCGCCGGGAATCACGCCTCAGCGATCCGTGTTCATGGCCGCTATGCGCTGACGGCAGGAACTAACGGCCGGCGTCGGGTCAAGGGTTGGTAAGCGCTGTGGCAATTCCGCGGCATGGCAGGTCGTCGTCGCGTCGCCGTGGAGTGCGACGAACTGGCGACAGAACGCCATGCCTTTAATTTGGCGTCATGTTGCACGTGCGCGCCTGCTATGTTAGCAAAGCCGCGATTTTAACGAGCCCGGCACTTCCGTGCGGGGTCGAAAATCGAAGTCCCGCTTGAATTCCAAGGGCTTGGATCGCTAGGCGCCGCTTCGTGGCGACGGTTTTTCCCTTGCGAGTTTGACAGCAAAAAGAGCACGTCTGTGGCTGCAGAAGATACGTCCGTTTCCGGTGTGTCGGGCCGTTATGCAACGGCCTTGTTTGAACTGGCCCGCGACCAGAAAGTGGTCGACGAGGTCAAAGCCGATCTCGAAAAATTCGAGGGCATGCTGAACGAAAGCGCCGATCTGAAGCGCCTCGTCCGCAGCCCTGTGTTCGCGGCCGATGCCCAGTCCAGGGCCCTCTCGGCCGTTTTGGACAAAGCGGGCATCGCCGGCATCTCCGCCAATTTTCTGAAAGTGCTGACCGCCAACCGCCGCCTGTTCGCGGTGGCTGACGTCATCCGCGCCTATCGCGCCCTGGTCGCCAGGTTCAAGGGCGAGGCGACGGCCGACGTCACCGTGGCGGAGGCGCTATCGGACAAGAATCTCGACGCCCTCAAGGTTGCCCTGAAGTCGGTGACCGGCAAGGACGTCGCGCTCAACGTGAAGGTCGATCCCTCGATCATCGGTGGCCTCGTGGTCAAGCTTGGCAGCCGGATGATCGATAGCTCGCTTCGCACCAAACTCAATTCGATCAAGCACGCGATGAAAGAGGCAGGCTGATGGACATCCGCGCCGCGGAAATTTCCGCGATCCTCAAGGACCAGATCAAGAATTTCGGCCAGGAAGCTGAAGTCTCCGAAGTCGGACAGGTGCTGTCCGTCGGCGACGGTATCGCCCGCGTTTACGGTCTGGATAACGTCCAGGCCGGTGAAATGGTCGAGTTCGAGAACGGCACCCGCGGCATGGCGCTGAACCTCGAAACCGACAACGTCGGTATCGTTATTTTCGGCGCCGACCGCGAGATCAAGGAAGGTCAGACCGTCAAGCGCACCCGCGCCATCGTGGACGCGCCGGTCGGCAAGGGCCTGCTCGGCCGCGTCGTCGACGCGCTCGGCAACCCCATTGACGGTAAGGGCCCGATCCAGGCCGACAAGCGCATGCGCGTCGACGTCAAGGCGCCCGGCATCATTCCGCGCAAGTCGGTGAACGAGCCGATGGCGACCGGCCTCAAGGCGATCGACGCCCTGATCCCGATCGGCCGCGGCCAGCGCGAGCTGATCATCGGTGACCGTCAGACCGGCAAGACCGCGATCGCGCTCGACACCATCCTCAACCAGAAGCCGCTCAACGCGCAGCCGGACGAGAACATCAAGCTGTATTGCGTCTACGTCGCGATCGGCCAGAAGCGTTCGACCGTTGCCCAGTTCGTGAAGGTGCTGGAAGAGCAGGGCGCGCTCGAATATTCGATCATCGTCGCCGCCACCGCGTCCGATCCGGCGCCGATGCAGTACATCGCGCCGTTCACCGGCTGCACCATGGGCGAGTACTTCCGCGACAACGGCATGCACGCCGTCATCATCTATGACGATTTGTCCAAGCAGGCCGTCGCCTACCGCCAGATGTCTCTCCTGCTGCGCCGTCCGCCGGGCCGCGAAGCCTATCCGGGCGACGTGTTCTATCTGCATTCCCGCCTGCTCGAGCGCGCGGCGAAGCTGAACAAGGACCAGGGCTCGGGCTCGCTGACGGCGCTGCCGGTCATCGAAACCCAGGCCAACGACGTGTCGGCCTACATTCCGACCAACGTCATCTCGATCACCGACGGCCAGATCTTCCTGGAAACCGACCTGTTCTTCCAGGGCATCCGTCCCGCGGTGAACGTCGGTCTGTCGGTGTCGCGCGTCGGCTCCTCGGCGCAGACCAAGGCCACCAAGAAGGTCGCCGGCAAGATCAAGGGCGAGCTCGCGCAGTACCGCGAAATGGCGGCGTTCGCGCAGTTCGGCTCCGACCTCGACGCCTCGACCCAGCGCCTGCTCAACCGCGGCTCGCGTCTCACCGAGCTCCTGAAGCAGCCGCAGTTCGCGCCGTTGAAGATGGAAGAGCAGGTCTGCGTGATCTGGGCCGGCACCAACGGCTATCTCGACCCGCTTCCGGTCAACAAGGTGCGTGCGTTCGAGGACGGTCTGTTGTCGCTGCTGCGTGGCAAGAACGTCGAGATCCTCAACGCGATCCGCGACAGCCGCGATCTCTCCGACGACAGCGCCGCCAAGCTGAAGTCGGTGGTCGAAGGTTTCGCCAAGAGCTTCGCATAAGAGAACGGTCGCAAAGGCCGGGCTTTTTTGTCCCGGCCTTCCGTGCCTCACTGCATGGAAACGAAGACGTGGATGCCCGGGACACGCCCGGGCATGACGACTGGGATAGGCTAGCGGCTTGATCCAAGGGGTCGAACCGCCGGGGTGAACGAAGAATGGCGTCACTTAAAGACATGCGCGTCCGCATCGCCTCCACCAAGGCGACGCAGAAGATCACCAAGGCCATGCAGATGGTCGCGGCGTCCCGATTGCGCCGCGCCCAGCAAGCGGCCGAGGCAGCGCGGCCCTATGCCGACAAGATGAGCGCGGTGATCTCCAACATCGCCAGCGCTGCCGCCGGTTCGCCCGGCGCGCCGGTGCTGCTGGGCGGCACCGGTAAGGATCAGGTTCACCTGCTGCTGGTCTGCACCGGCGAGCGCGGCCTGTCCGGCGCGTTCAACTCCTCGATCGTGCGCCTCGCGCGCGAGCGCGCCCAGACGCTGATGGCGCAGGGCAAGGAAGTCAAATTCTTCTGCGTCGGCCGCAAGGGCTACGAGCAGCTCCGCCGCCTGTACGACAAGCAGATCGTCGAGCACCTCGACCTGCGCGGCGTTCGTCAGCTCGGCTTTCTCAACGCCGAGGACATCGCCAAGAAGGTTCTGGCCCGCTTCGACAACGGCGAATTCGACGTCTGCACGCTGTTCTACGCGCAGTTCAAGTCCGTGATTGCCCAGGTCCCGACCGCGCAGCAGATCATTCCGCTGACCGTGGAAGAAAAGGCGGCGAACGCGCCGTCGACGTCCTACGACTACGAGCCGGAGGAAGACGAACTCCTCTCCGGCCTGTTGCCGCGGAACATCGCGGTGCAGATCTTCCGCGCGCTGCTGGAAAACAACGCCTCGTTCTATGGCGCGCAGATGAGCTCGATGGACAACGCCACCCGCAACGCGGGCGAAATGATCCGCAAGCAAACCCAGATCTACAACCGAACCCGTCAAGCCCAGATCACCAAGGAGCTGATCGAGATCATCTCCGGCGCCGAGGCGGTCTGACGCACGAACCAAACGACGGTCGTTCAAGTAAAGAATTTCGAAGGAGAGCTTCATGGCTACAGCAGCTACCCAGGTCGGTCGTGTCACCCAGGTCATGGGCGCCGTCGTCGACGTTCAGTTCGAAGGCCATCTGCCGGCGATTCTGAATTCGTTGGAAACCAAGAACGGCAACATCCGCCTCGTGCTGGAAGTTGCGCAGCATCTCGGTGAGTCCACCGTGCGCACGATCGCGATGGACGTGACCGAAGGTCTGGTCCGCGGCCAGGAAGTGACCGACACCGGTCAGCCGATCTCGGTCCCCGTCGGCGCGGGCACGCTCGGCCGCATCATGAACGTGATCGGCGAGCCGATCGACGAAGCCGGTCCGATCCAGTCCGAAGGCATGCGCGCCATCCACCAGGAAGCGCCGACCTATACCGACCAGTCGACCGAAGCGGAAATTCTCGTCACCGGCATCAAGGTCGTCGACTTGCTCGCGCCCTACGCCAAGGGCGGCAAGATCGGCCTGTTCGGCGGCGCCGGCGTCGGCAAGACCGTGCTGATTCAGGAGCTGATCAACAACGTCGCGAAGGCGCACGGTGGTTACTCCGTGTTCGCCGGCGTCGGCGAGCGTACCCGCGAGGGCAACGACCTCTATCACGAGTTCATCGAGTCCAAGGTCAACGCCGATCCGCACAATCCGGATCCGAGCGTCAAGTCGAAGTGCGCGCTGGTGTTCGGCCAGATGAACGAGCCGCCCGGCGCCCGCGCCCGCGTCGGCCTCACCGGTCTGACCGTCGCCGAGCACTTCCGTGACCAGGGCCAGGACGTGCTGTTCTTCGTCGACAACATCTTCCGCTTCACCCAGGCCGGTTCTGAAGTGTCGGCGCTGCTCGGTCGTATCCCGAGCGCCGTGGGTTACCAGCCGACGCTCGCCACCGACATGGGCGCGCTGCAGGAGCGCATCACCACCACGCAGAAGGGTTCGATCACCTCGGTGCAGGCCATTTACGTTCCGGCCGACGATTTGACCGACCCGGCGCCCGCGACCTCGTTCGCGCATTTGGACGCGACCACGGTGTTGAACCGCGCGATTTCGGAAAAGGGCATCTATCCGGCGGTGGATCCGCTCGACTCGACCTCGCGCATGCTCTCGCCGCTCGTCGTCGGCCAGGAGCATTACGACACCGCGCGTCAGGTCCAGCAGGTGCTGCAGCGCTACAAGTCGCTGCAGGACATCATCGCCATTCTCGGCATGGACGAGCTTTCGGAAGAGGACAAGCTGACGGTGGCCCGCGCCCGCAAGATCGAGCGCTTCCTGTCGCAGCCGTTCCACGTCGCCGAAATCTTCACCGGCTCGCCCGGCAAGTTCGTTGACCTCGCGGACACCATCAAGGGCTTCCGTGGCCTCTGCGAAGGCAAGTATGACCACCTGCCGGAAGCCGCCTTCTACATGGTCGGCACCATCGAAGAGGCGATCGAGAAGGGCAAGAAGCTGGCGGCCGAGGCGGCCTAAGCTGCGAAGGGCGAGCGGGGAGTAGCGAATAGTCGCGCTGCTCCCGCTCCATTCGCAATTCGCTACTCACCATTCGCAGGTTTCCAATGGCCACCTTCCACTTCGATCTCGTCTCGCCGGAAAAGCTCGCCTTCTCGGGCGAGGTCGACCAGGTCGATATCCCCGGCGTCGAAGGTGACTTCGGCGTGCTGGCGGGACACGCGCCGGTCGTGGCCGCGATCCGGCCCGGCATTCTCACAGTGACCAGCGGCGGCAAGCACGAGAAGATCATCGTGCTCGGCGGTATCGCCGAAGTCTCCGACAAGGGCCTGACCGTGCTCGCCGACGTCGCGACCTCGCTGGCCGAGCTCGACCGCGCCCAGTTCGCCGCGACCGTCTCGGAGATGGAAGAGGGATTGAAGGAGCACGAAGGCAGCGAGCTCGATCAAGCCATTGCGCGGCTCGACCACTTCAAGAGCATCCAGCAGCAGCTCAACAGCACGGCAATGCACTAAGCCCCGGTGCACCGCGCCGGGGCTCGACTGAAAATTCCTGAATAAGTTCAGCGCTCGTCACGGAAGTGGCGGGCGCTGAAACTTTGTTGCACCGTGCCGCCTCTCCCGCAACCGGGAGAGGCTGAGCGAGCCCGCGGCTGCTTGTGCGGTCACCCATGCCCGTCCTAAGCAGTGAAAGGCCTCTACGTTCTTAGTTTGCGAACGGCGCAAACTGCTGTGCCACCGCGCTGTAGACGTGGCGGCGGAACGGCACCACGACATCGGGGACACGATCGAGCCGCTCCCAGCGCCAGGCGTCGAACTCGGCGGGCTGCCCGTTGCGTGGCGTCAGCGGATCGATCTCGTCGTCCTTGCCGGTGAAGCGTAGGGCGAACCACTTCTGGCGCTGGCCGCGGAATTTCGCCAGCCGATGCGTCTGCGGCCCGTCATAGGGCGGGAATTCGTAAGTCAGCCAGTCGGTCTCGCCGAGATAAATTGCGCTCTTGACGCTGGTCTCTTCCCAGAGCTCGCGCAGCGCGGCATCGCGCAAATCCTCGCCCTCATCGACGCCGCCCTGCGGCATCTGCCAATCAAGGCCCGGCAGGATGATCTCGGGACCGTCGCCCTTGAAGCGGTGCCCGATCAGCACGCGGCCATCGGCATTGAACAGCGCGATTCCGACATTGGGACGGTAGGGTTTTTCAGTGCTCACGCGTCGATCTCTCGTCGTCATTCCAGGCTGTGCATTAGAGCGTTTTCGAGCGAAGTGGATACCGGTTCGCGTCAAGAAAACGCGTCAAAATAAAAAACTAGAGCCCCGTTCCGATTCCATCGGAACGGAACTGGCTCTAGCATCAACCTGGAATGGCGCCTTGAACTAATCCTGCGCCAGCGCGGAAAATTCCTTCACCACGCGCTCGTAGACCGGGCGCTTGAACGGGATGATCAGCCCGGTCAGGTTCTTCATCGGTTCCCAGCGCCAGCTCACGAACTCGGCCTTGTGGCCGCCGCCGGGCTTTTCGACGTTGATCTCGCTGTCCATGCCGGTGAAGCGGACCGCGAACCATTTCTGGCGCTGGCCGCGGTAGCGGCCCTTCCAGGCGCGCCCGGCGACCGTGCGTGGAATGTCGTAAGTGAGCCAGTCCGGAACCTCGCCGAGCCGCTCGACCGAACGCACGCTGGTCTCCTCATAGAGCTCGCGCTTGGCGGCCTCCCAATTGTCCTCGCCGGGATCGACGCCGCCCTGCGGCATCTGCCAGACATGGGTGTCGTCGACATGCTCGATACCGCCGGCGCGCCGGCCGATGAACACCAGTCCGTCCTTGTTGAGCAACATCACGCCGACGCAGGTCCGGTAGGGCAGATCCTCGTAACGCGCCATTCCGCCAGACCTCTCGCATGCCGTCGGTAAGGCTGAAGCAGGCCCCGCGGGCCTGTGCCGTACCAATCCGTTGATTTAGCTGGATTTTGATTTCAGCATCGCGGTTGTCAATGGCACCAAAAGGATACCTCTGTCGCCCAATGTCTTGGTCCAGGCGCCGATGCGCTCGATCGAGACCGGGAGGGCCGAGGCGGTGCCAACGGCAACGCCGCGCTCGCGCGCCGCCGCTTCGAGCTTGGTCAGGGCGCGGTCGATCTCGGCCGGGGTCGGCACCGCGTCGATCGCGATATCGCCCTTGCCGAACGGCATAGCCTGGCTGCCGGCGGCCTGCGGCGCGATGCTGCGGGGCGAGGAGCCGTCGTCGAAGAAGCCGAGGCCGCGCTTGGCCGCCTCGCGGATGATCGGCTGCATCGCCGGCTCCGTCGCGATGAAGCGGGCGCCCATGAAGTTGGTGAGGCCGGCATAGCCCTGCATCCGGCTCAGATGCCAGTACAGGCGGTCCATGTTCTGGTCGGCACTCAGCGAGGTCAGCAGCGTCTGCGGTCCCGGGTCGTTGTCGGGGAAGTCATAGGGCTCCATCGGGATCTGGAGAAAGATCTCGTGGCGCTGAGCGCGGGCGCGCTCAGCGAGTTTTCCTGGATCGGAGCCATAAGGCGTAAAGGCCAGCGTCACCGCCGGCGGCAGTCGCATGATGGCATCGGTGGTCTTGGCAGCGCCGACGCCGAGGCCACCGATCAGGATCGCGACCACCGGCATCTTGGCGGCTTTGGCGCGGTCGGCATCCGCCGCATAGACGTTGAACGGCTTCAGATCCCCGGAAACCGCGGGGATCATGCCATAGCGCGATTTCTCAAGAAGTTTTGGGTCGATTCCGGCCATGACGGGCGGCGGTGCGGAGGCCGAGGCCGCCTCGCTCTTGCCGGCGGCATCGCCGCCGATCACCACGTCGTGGCGCGTGCCGGTGGAGCCGTCGATCATGGTGACGGTCTTCTGCTCGCCCGCCTGCTTCGGTGCGTCCCTGGTCTCGTGCTTGCTTTCCTGTTTGCTGTCCTGGCCGTGGCCGACCGCGGCCGGCTTGTCGTCGCCGGCCTTGTCTGCGGGATTGGGCTCACGGATCGCGAGCCGCGTCATCGGCTCGCCGCCGAGCGGATCCTTGTTGAAGATGGCGAAGCCGGCAAAGGTGACCAGGAACAGGCCGAGCATGACTGCCAGCAGCTGCATGGCCGTGAACGGCAGCCGCAGCCGGCGTTTCCGGCGCGGCTTGTCCCGTCCGAGCGGGGCGCTCAGATCATCGGCCGTTTCAGTCATGCGCGATCCCGAATCACTCGGGAGGACGATACCACGCCGGGGTCAAGCGGCGGCAGGCCGGGATAGGCCGGGGATATCAGGAGTTCCAAGCAAAAAAGGCGGCCCCGAGGAGCCGCCCTTTTCGACAGATCGCGATGCGCCGAGTTAGTTCGCCGCCTTGGGCTTGTCGGTCGTGGCCTTGTCACCGCCCGGGGTGGGCGCCGCGGAGGCGCTGTTCTTGATGCCGTGGAGCAGATCGTCGGCGAGCTTGAGCGCCTTGTCGTCCTTGGCGTCCGGCGGAACGTAGGACTGCGAGCCGGTCTTCTCGTCGCCGTCGTTCTTGAGATGGCCGCGCAGCGAAGCTTCGCCCTTGGTGTCGGTGCGCGACTTCAGCTCGTCGGGCACGTCCTGCAGCACTTCGATGTCGGGCACGATGCCCTTGGCCTGGATCGACTTGCCCGACGGCGTGTAGTAGCGCGCCGTGGTCAGACGCAGCGCGCCGTTGCCGGAGCCGAGCGGAATGATGGTCTGCACCGAGCCCTTGCCGAACGAGCGCGTGCCGACGATGGTCGCGCGCTTGTGGTCCTGCAGCGCGCCGGCGACGATCTCCGACGCCGAAGCCGAGCCGCCGTTGACCAGCACGATGACCGGCTTGCCCTTGGTGAGGTCGCCCGTATGCGCGGTACGGCGCTGGGTCTCCTCGGCATTGCGGCCGCGGGTCGAGACGATCTCGCCCTTCTCCAGGAAAGAGTCGGAGACGGTGACCGCTTCCTCGAGCAGGCCGCCTGGGTTGTTGCGGAGATCGATGACGTAGCCCTTCAGCTTGTCGCCGATCTGATTCGAGAGGTTGGCGACCTCGCGCTTCAGGCCTTCGGTGGTCTGCTCGTTGAAGGTCGTGATGCGGATATAGGCGATGTCGTCTGCCTCGACGCGAGCGCGCACCGAGCGGACGCGGATGTTGTCGCGCACCAGCGTGACGTCGATCGGATTGTCCTGGCCCTTGCGGATGATCTTGAGCTTGATCTTGGTGTTGACGGGACCGCGCATCTTCTCGACCGCCTGGTTCAGGGTCAGGCCCTGCACAGCTTCGTCGTCGAGATTGGTGATGATGTCGTTCGCCATGACGCCGGCGCGCGAGGCCGGGGTGTCATCGATCGGCGAGACCACCTTGATCAGGCCGTCTTCCATCGTGACTTCGATGCCGAGGCCGCCGAACTCACCGCGGGTCTGCACCTGCATGTCGCGGAAGCTCTTGGCGTCCATGTAGCTCGAATGCGGATCGAGACCGGTGAGCATGCCGCTGATCGCGGATTCGATCAGCTTGGTGTCGTCGGGCTTCTCGACATAGTCCGAGCGCACGCGCTCGAAGACGTCGCCGAACAGATTGAGCTGGCGATAGGTGTCGGCGGTGGCGGCTCGCGCGCTGGAGCCCATGAAGACTGCGCGCGGTTGCGTCACGAACAGCGTCAGCGCCGCACCGGTGGCCGCGCTGAGGAGGATAACTGAAGTCTTGCGCATCATCCGCGAACCTTCTCGCCTTCATTTGCGGCCCACCATGGGCCTGGATCGATTGGAGTGCCGTCTTTGCGGAACTCGACATAGAGCACAGGTTGACTCGCGTTCGTGGCGAGAATGGAGGCGACTTGAGAAGTCGACCCCATGGTCGCGACAGGCTCCCCCGTGAGCACAAACTGACCGATGTTGACCGAAATGCGCTCCATCCCGGCGATCAGCACATGATACCCGCCCCCGGCATTGAGGATCAAGAGTTGTCCATAGCTGCGGAAGGGGCCGGCATAGACAACCCAGCCATCACACGGCGTCGTGACCTGGGAGCCGGGCCTGGTCGCCAGCGAAATGCCCTTCTGGACCCCGCCGAGCCCGTCGGAACCGCCGAAATCCCTGATCTTGTTACCGTTAACTGGAAGAGGCAGGAGGCCCTTGGCCGCGGCGAAGGCCATCGCAGGGGTGGTCCGGGAACGATCCTTGAAAGCGCCGGGGCCGGTCTTGGCGCTGGCGGCCGCGTTTGCAGCAGCCTTGGCCTCGGCCTGCTTGGCGGCCTCAGCCGCCTTCTCTGCCGCCTTGGCTGCGCTTTGCAGATCCTGCTCCATCTTGGCGATCAGCCCCTGGAGATCGCCGACTTGTCGCGAGAGCGCGACGGCGCGCGCGTTCTCGGCGTCGAGGTCCTTTTCGCGCGACGCCTGCTGGCGCTGCCGCTCGTCGACCAGAGCCGCGAGCCGGGTCTGGTCGTTGCGCACCTTGTCGCGGTCGGAGGCTAGCTGGTCGCGCTCGGTCGCGATGGTCTTGCGCAGAGCCACGAGCTCGCCGAGCTCGCCGGCGATCTTCTCGGCGCGGCCGCGCAATTCCGGCACGACGGCACCCAGCAGCATCGCCGTGCGCAGCGATTGCAGCGCATCCTCGGGCCGTACCAGAAGTGCCGGTGGCGTCCGCCTTCCGGCGCGCTGCAAGGCCGCCAGCACCTCGACGATGTCGGCGCGGCGTAAATCGAGCGAGCTGCGCATCGCCTGCTCGCGGCCGTTCAGCGATCGCAACCGCGCTTCGGCCTCGTCGATCTTGGTCTCGACGGTGCGCACATTGGCGGCGGTGTCGATCAACTGTTGATTGAGCTGGGTGCGGTCCTGGCCGAGCGAGGTGATCTCGGCCTTGAGCTTGGCCTGCGCTTCCTCCGCGCTCTTCTTGCTGGCGCGCGCGGCTTCGAGCTCCTGCTCGCGCTGCTTGATCGCATCGGGCGCGACGGCCGCAGTCTGCGGTGCAGGCGTCTGAGCTTGCGCGAGGCTTGCGCCCAAAATACTTGAGCCCAAAACGCCGGCGATCAGCAGCAGGTTGAGAATTGGCGCTCGCATCGCTTTAGGCAAAGGTGCTCGTTGTGGCGCGGATCACGCGCGGTGATAGGGGTGGCCGGCCAGAATGGTGGCGGCCCGATAAAGCTGTTCCAGAAGCATGACGCGGACCATTTGATGCGGCCAGGTCGCAGAGCCGAACGCGATCGCGAGCTTTGCCTTACGGCGCAATTCGGGCGAAAGTCCGTCCGCCCCTCCGATCATGAAGATAGTATGACCGGCACCCTCGTCGCGCCAGCGGCCGAGATGCCGTGCGAATACGGTCGAATCCAGATTCTGGCCGCGTTCGTCCAGCGCCACCAGCACCGATTTTTCGGGGATATGCGCGGAGATCGCCGCGGCCTCTTCGGCCATCCGCGTCGCCGTATCGCGCGCGCGGCTTTCGGGCAATTCGTGGATGACGAGCTCGCGGAATCCGAGCTTGCGGCCGGCCTCGTCGAACCGCTCGGAATAGCGCTCGGCAAGCTCCCGTTCGGGGCCCTGCTTCAGCCGGCCCACCGCAATGACAGCTATGCGCATGATATCTCAGGGTCGCGTTTTCTGGACCGCGCGCGATCTGCGCGCGCACGACGCTAGCATGCGCGTCAGCCGATCGAAATCGGCCATCAGCCTCTAGATCGCCTTCGCTGCCCCTGGGCCCTGCGTGTACAGTCTCTCGAGACTGTAGAACTCGCGGACCTCGGGTCTGAACACGTGCACGATCACATCGCCGGAATCAATCAGCACCCAGTCGCAATTGGGCAAGCCCTCGACGTGGATGTTCTTGATACCGTTTTCCTTGAGGCCTTTGGCGACGTTCTCCGCGATCGCGCCAACGTGCCGGTTGGCCCGGCCGGTGGTGACGATCATGTAGTCGGAGTAGGCCGATTTGCCGCGAAGGTCGATGGTGACCGTCTCTTCCGCCTTCATGTCGTCGAGGCGGGAGAGGATCAGGCTCAGCGTCTTGTCGGCGTCGGGTTGCGCCTTCAAGGCCGCAGCTTTGGTCGATGTTTTACGCGTAGGCTTGGCAACCTTGGGTAAAACAGACTTCGGTGAAGCCGTCTTGGGTGAGGCTGTCTTGGACAATACAGATGTGGTCAGGGACCATTCCTTTCACTGTATCGCGAACGCCGAATCCGGCGCCCACTGGTTACACTACATCATGTGGGGTTAAGGGTTTCAATATGCCAGAGAGCCCGAAGGCCGCATGGCGTTCGCACAATCTGACTCACTTCGTACCTTTCCAGCTTCCGTCCGGGTTCCGTAAGCCGGTCGACGAGAGATTCAGCTTCATACCGGTCAGGAACACCCAGGCTGGCGCGGCCCGATCGGCAAGCAATGGCGCCTCATTCTCCGGCATCCGATAGCGCCTGAGCGCCTGGGCGGCGGGAGAGGCGAGGGCACGAAAACTCTGTGGCGGGCGGTCGATGACCGCAATCGGCACCTGGTCGGCGATGCGCCGCCAGTGCTGCCAACGATGGAATTGAGCGAGGTTGTCGGCGCCCATGATCCAGACAAAGCGCAAGCCCGAGAGGCGGCGGCGCAAGGTGTTGATCGTGTCGATGGTATAGCGGGTGCGAATGACGGATTCGAGACAGCTCACCTCGATCCTGGGATCGTCGGCCACGTCGCGCGCCGCCTGCATGCGCTCGCCGAGTTCGTGCAGCGCGCCGTTCTCCTTCAGCGGATTGCCTGGCGTCACCAGCCACCACACGCGATCGAGCTGGAGGCGTTTCAGCGCGAACTGGCTGATCGCGCGATGGGCCTGGTGCGGCGGGTTGAACGAGCCGCCGAGCAGGCCGATGCGCATGCCCGAGGTATGGGTCGGTATGGCCTGCGCGAAGAAACGTGGCGCGACGAAATTGTTGCTCAATGCCCCGCGCCCTGCGTCGTCTACGGCCGCGTCTGCCCGGTGCCGTGAACGCGATATTTGAAGCTCGTGAGCTGCTCGGCGCCAACCGGGCCGCGGGCATGGAATCTGCCGGTGGCGATGCCGATCTCGGCGCCGAAGCCGAACTCGCCGCCGTCGGCGAACTGCGTCGAGGCGTTGTGCAGCACGATCGCGGAATCGACCTCGCTCAGGAATTTCTTCGCAGCGCTCTCATCGGCGCTCACGATGGCATCGGTATGGTGCGAGCCGTGGTTCTGGATATGCGCGATCGCGCCGTCGACGCCGTCCACCACCTTCGCCGCGATGATCGCATCGAGATATTCGGTATCCCAATCGTCCGCGCTCGCGGGTTTGACGCGCGCATCGGTCTTTTGCACGGCGTCGTCGCCGCGCACTTCGCAGCCGGCCTCGATCAGCATCTCGATCAGCGGCTTCAGGTTTTTACCGGCAGCGGCCCGATCGACCAGCAGCGTCTCGGCGGCGCCGCAGACGCCGGTGCGGCGCATCTTGGCGTTGAGCACGATCGACTTTGCCATGGCGAGGTCGGCGCTGCCGTCGACGTAGACGTGGTTGACGCCTTCGAGATGCGCGAACACCGGCACGCGCGCTTCCTGCTCGACGCGCGCAACGAGGCTCTTGCCTCCGCGCGGCACGATCACGTCGACGGCGCCGTTCAATCCCGACAGCATCATGCCCACCGCCGCGCGGTCGCGCGTCGGCACCAGCGTGATCGCGGCCTCGGGGAGACCCGCTTCGCGCAGGCCCTGCACCAGGCAGTCATGGATCGCGCGGCAGGAGCGGAAACTGTCGGAGCCGCCGCGCAGGATCACGGCATTGCCCGACTTCAGGCACAGCACGCCGGCGTCCGCCGCAACATTCGGCCGGCTCTCGAAGATCACGCCGACGACGCCGAGCGGCACGCGCACGCGCTCGATGGTCATGCCGTTCGGCCGTTGCCAACTCTCGGTGACGATGCCGACCGGATCGGCAATGCCGCGCACGATGCCGATGCCCTCGGCCATGCCCTCGACCCGCGCCGGCGTCAGCGTCAGGCGATCGATGAAGGAGGAGGTGGCATTGCCGGAGGCGCGGGCCTCGGCGACCTCCTCGGCATTGGCGGCAAGGATCGCGGCTGCATTGTTGCGGATCGCCCGCTCCATGGCCTCGAGCGCCCGGTTCTTCTGCTCCGGCGGCGCCAGCGCCAGCACGCGCGCGGCAGCGCGGGCACGGGTACCGAGATCGGTCATCAGCGCCTGAAGATCGGCATTGCCGTCGACGGCTTTGAGGGGGGCGGCCATGGGAGTTTCAACCTTCTGCTAAGGCGGTGTCCTAGCACGGAAATCCCGCTTTTGCGAAGGGTCGGGAGGGTATGGCAGGGGTTCACTTGCTGGTTCGGCTGGGCCAATGACCCATCTACGGCGTCATGGCCGGGCTTGTCCCGGCCATCCACGGATTGCCACGCGGTCCAAACAACGTGGATGCCCGGGCCTTCGCCTCGCCGAAGCGGCTTCGGCCGCGCAGGCGGGACAAGCCCGGGCATGACGGTTTGGGCGCCTGCCGAGCGCTACCCGCCCACCACCAGATCATCCCGGTGGATCATCTCCGAGCGGCCGCTGATTCCGAGGATGGCCATCACGTCCGGGGAGGAGCGGCCCTTGATCCGCTCGGCATCGTCGGCGTCATAGGCGATCAGGCCGCGGCCGACCTCGCTGGTGTCGGGGCCGCGCACGATCACGGCATCGCCGCGGGCGAACTGGCCCTCGACCTTGGTCACGCCGGCCGGCAACAGGCTGGCGCCGGCGCGCAGCGCCGCGACCGCGCCGGCGTCGATCGTCAACGTGCCCTTCGGCTCCAGCGAGCCTGCAATCCAGCGTTTTCGCGAGGTGATGGGATTGGCCGGCGTCAGGAACCAGGTGCAGCGGCCGCCATCGGCGATCGCCTGCAACGGATGCTCGATCTTGCCGGAGGCGATCAGCATATGCGTGCCGCCGGTGGTCGCGATTTTTGCGGCTTCGACCTTGGTGCGCATGCCGCCGCGGGAGAGTTCGGACTCGGCGTCGCCTGCGACGGCCTCGATTTCCGAGGAGATGCTGTCGACGACCGGAATGAGCTTGGCGTTCGGGTTGTTCTTCGGCGGGGCGTCGTAAAGTCCGTCGATATCGGACAGCAGTACCAGCAGGTCGGCGCTCGCCATGGTGGCGACGCGTGCGGCGAGCCGGTCATTGTCGCCGTAGCGGATCTCGTTGGTCGCGACCGTGTCGTTCTCGTTGATCACGGGGATCGCGCGCCACTCCAGCAGCTTGCCGATGGTGGAGCGCGCGTTGAGATAGCGGCGGCGCTCCTCGGTGTCCTGCAGCGTCACCAGGATCTGGCCGGCGCCGATGCCGTGGGCGCCAAGGACCTCCGACCAGATCCGCGCCAGCGCGATCTGACCGACGGCGGCGGCCGCCTGGCTCTCCTCCAGCTTCAGCGGGCCGCGCGGCAATTTCAGGCGGCTGCGGCCGAGCGCGATCGAGCCGGAAGAGACGACGAGAACGTCCCGTCCCTCGCGATGCAGCTTGGCCATGTCGTCGGCGAGCGCGGCAAGCCAGGACGCCCGCACCTCGCCCTTGTCGGAATCGACCAGCAGCGCGGAGCCGACCTTGACGACGATGCGGCGGAATTGACTGAGTTCGGGGCTGGCCATCTATGTATGTGGTGTGTGTATGTGCTGGAGAGCGGCGCCGGTAGGGCCTGCTTTTGCAGCAGGACGATGGCCGGCGCAAGGCGGCCGGAATGGTAAACGGCGCTTGTCCGGAACGCTCGTCTGGCTCTAACTGTCGCCAACCATAATGGGCTCAAAGAGGAAACCAATGGATCGCCGCAACTTCATCGCCGGATGCCTCGGGTTGCCGTTGTTGGCGCAAGCGGGCGCGGCGCAAGCTCAGGCCGGGCTGACAAAAATGATCTTCCCGTTCGCGGCGGGAGCGGGCGGCGACACGCTGTGCCGGCTGATCGCGCAGGAGATGGCGCCGGCGCTGCAGCGGACCATCGTGGTCGAAAACCGCACCGGCGGTGACGGTCTGATCGGCATCAAGGCGGTGAAGGGGGGCAGCCCCGACGGCAGCATGGTGCTGGTGACGACCGGGCCTACGATGTACCTGCTGCCGATGGTGGAGACGACCCCGAGCTTCGATACCGCAAAGGATTTCGTCCCGGTGTCGCTGCTGGCGCGGTTCGAGTTCGCCGTCGTGATCAATCCGACGATCGACGCCGCGGATTTCAAGGGATTTGTCGCCTGGCTGAAAGCGCATCCGGACAAGGCGTCGTTCGGCGTGCCGAGCAACGGCACCATCCCGCATTTCATGGGCTCCAAGCTCGAGAAAGACCTCGGCATTGCCATGACGCGCGTGCCCTATCGGGGCAGCGCGCCCATCCTCAACGACATCATCGGCGGTCACATCTCCTTCGGCATCGTCACGTTGGCCGATGCGCTGCCGCAGCATCGCGCCAAGGGCGTGAAGATCATCGCGGTCGCGAGCGCCGAACGTTCGCCGTTCGCTCCGGAAGTCTCGACGCTGAAGGAGAGCGGCATCGATCTCGTCGCGGACGCCTGGTACGGCATGTGGCTTCCCGCCGGCAGCTCGCCGGAATTCGCGAGCAAGCTCGGCGCGGCCGCAAGCGCCGCGCTCGCCAAGCCCGACGTGAAGGAAAAGCTCACCGCGATCGGGCTGATCCCGGTCGGCAGTAGCGCGGAAGGTCTGATCAAGGAGCTCGCCGCCAACACCGCGTTCTGGCAGCCGATCGTGAAGGCGACGGGATACAAGATCGAGAATTAGTTTCTGTTTCCGCTCCGCTCTCCGCCGTCATCGCCGGGTTTGTCCCGGCCATCCACGTGTACCGCCACTTGACGCAAGACGCGGATGCCCGGGTCAAGCCCGGGCATGACGAGCCGAGAGAGCCTCGTTCCGCTCACCTACAGCTTCGCGCGTTGCGCGATGCCATCCTTGATCGACGCCAGCTCCGCTTCATCCCAGATCCCGATCAGGATGCCGCCCTTCACCTGGAGCTGGTTGTCGGCATAGGCCGCGATCTTCTCGCGGGACGTGGTGATGTGGTCGTTGGGATGCAGCGCCCAGTCGAACAATTCGGCCTGCAATCGCGCGATGATGCCGGCGCACTCAGGGTCGTCGCCGCGATCGAGAAATTCCTCCGGATCGGTTTCGAGGTCATACAGCATCGGGCGGAAGCCGGAGGCGTGGATGTATTTCCAGCGGCCGTCGAACACCATGAACAGGCGGCAGCGCTCGATCGGCTGGTTCAGCTTCAGCCGCACGTCCTGCATGACATAGTCGTATTCGGAGAACGCCACCTTGCGCCAATCCGGCGGGCTCTCGCCGCGCAGCAGCGGCAGCAACGAGCGCCCTTCGAGGATGTGGCCCGGCACCTTGCCGCCGAAATAGTCGACAAAGGTGGGCGCGAGATCGATGGCTTCGACCAGCGCATCGTTGCGCATGCCGCGCGTCGTATCCGCCCCCTTCGAGGGATCGATGATGATGAGCGGGATCTTCGCCGACTGCTCGTGGAACAGGTCCTTCTCGCCCATCCAGTGATCGCCGAGATAGTCGCCGTGATCGGAGGTGAACACGATCATGGTGCTGTCCGAGAGGCCGCGCTCCTCCAGGAGCTTCATCAGCACGCCCATCTGGTCGTCGATCTGGGTGATCAGGCCCATATAGGTCGGGATCACCTTCTCGCGGGCATCGTCGCGCGCCATGTTGCGGGAGTAGCGCATATCCATATAGGCGCCGAACACCGGATGCGGATTCTGGCGCTCGCGCTCGGAGCGGATGGCCGGGATCATGTCCGATGCCGAATACATGCTGGCGTAAGGTTCGGGCGCGATGTAGGGCCAGTGCGGCTTGATGTAGGACAGATGCAGGCACCACGGCCTGCCGTCGGTCTCGGCCTCGCTGATGAAGTCCATCGCGCGCCGCGTCATGTAGGGCGTCTCGGAATGCTCGTCCGGCACGCGCGCGGCCTTGTCGGCATGCACGAGCAGCCAGCCGTTCTGGAGCGAGCCGTCCTCGGCCGCGCCTGAATTGGCCCAATGCTCCCAGGGATTGGGCGCATCAAACCCCTGCTGGCGCAGATATTCGTCGTATTTCGGACGCGGCCGCCCCGTGGGATGCAGGCCGTCGTCACGCTCATAGGGATCGAACCCGCATTCGGCGACGTGCACGCCGATCATCGATTCCGGCGGGATGCCGAGCGCCTTCATGCCTTCGAGATCGGGCGCCATGTGGGTCTTGCCGACCAGCACGTTGCGCACGCCGAGCTTATTGAGGTGATCGCCGAGGGTGGGCTCGCCGACGCGCAACGGCCAGCCGTTCCAGTGCGAGCCGTGCGAGCGCATGTAGCGCCCGGTGTAGAACGACATCCGCGAGGGGCCGCAGATCGGCGACTGCACATAGGCCTTGCTGAACAGCACGCCGCGCTTCGCCATGGCGTCAATGTTCGGTGTCTTAAGCCGGGGATGGCCGGTGCAGCCGAGATAGTCGTAGCGAAGCTGGTCGCACATGATCCAGAGAACGTTCTTCGCGCGCGCCATGAATCATCCCTGCCGTTTCTTGATTGGCCGATGCTGCGCTATCGGAACGCCGGTGACAACCTCTCCCAACGTCGTGGCCCCCCCCCCGGGCGGGAGGCGCGGAAGGCGGGGGGCGGGGGGAATAAAAAAAAAACCCCCCCCCCCCGACGGCCCGCCCGAGGCCCGAGGGGGGGGACCGGCGTGGGG
>NZ_JBVVPR010000045.1:0-59486 GCF_055811835.1 Bradyrhizobium sp. WSM4874 | reverse complement strand
CATGCGGGCCGCAAAGCCAGCAGCGCACGGCCCTGGGACGGCGGCCAGCTGATTCCGCAGGACCAGGGCGGCTGGCAGACCGTGGCGCCGTCCGCGCTGCCTCACAAGGAGGGCGAGGCCGCGCCGCTGGCGCTCGATGCCGCGGGTCTCAAGCGCATCCGCGAGGCCTTCGTCGATGCGGCCAAACGCGCCGAGCGCATCGGCATCGATGCCATCGAGCTGCACGGCGCGCACGGCTATCTGCTGCATCAATTCCTGTCGCCGATCTCGAACAAGCGCACCGACGAATATGGCGGCTCGCTCGAGAACCGCATGCGCTTCCCGCTGGAAGTCTACGACGCGGTCCGCGCGGTGTTTCCGCACGACAAGCCGGTCGGCATGCGGGTGTCGTCGACCGACTGGGTCGAGGGTGGCTGGGACCTGGCGCAGACCATCGTATTCGCAAATGCGCTGAAGGCGCGCGGCGTCGACTGGATCGATGCCTCCTCTGGCGGCGTCTCGCCGCTGCAGAAGATCGCGCTCGGCCCCGGCTACCAGGTGCAGTTCGCAGAGGCCATCAAGCGCGAGACGGGTTTGCCCACCATCGCCGTCGGCTTGATCACGGAGCCGAAGCAGGCCGAAGAGATCGTCGCATCCGGCAAGGCCGACATGGTCGCGCTCGCCCGCGGCTTGCTCTACGACCCCCGCTGGGCCTGGCACGCCGCAGCCGAACTCGGCGGCGAGGTCGAAGCCCCGCCGCAATACTGGCGCTCGCAGCCCTCGACGCAAAAGGCGCTGTTCGGCAAAACCACGTTCGGGGCGCGGTGAGGGGAGCGAGTGTGGCGCGAGGACCGCGCCGCATTTACAGTGTCGTCCCGGCGAAGGCCGGGACCCATACGCCGAGGCCGCGGTGACAGCGCAAGAAGGTCATTGCTTGTCTTCGCCAAACCGAATTCGGTGGTTATGGGTCCCGGCCTTCGCCGGGACGACGATGAGGGGACGCAACGCCCACCTCACGCATCCGTAAATCCCCTCACCTTCCACCTCCGCCAAATCTGGCCTAACCTCGCGTGCGTTCAACGCCTCACGGAGGCCCGCCATGCGGTTTCGTATCCGGAAAGCTGCCCATGTCATCGAGCGCGTGGGTCTTGCGATGGCGGGCGCGGCGTGCGGGCTGTTCGTCGGCGCTTACGTGGGATCTGCGATTCCCGCGCTCACCACCGAAGGCTTCCTGCTGCTGATGATGGTGCTGGGCTTCGTCGGCTTCTATCTCGGCATCGACACGCCGCAGCTGCCGTTCGACGAGGCCCACGGTGACATCGACGCCGCGGAGCTGTTGAGCTCCGCCGGCACGCTCTGCGCCACGTTCACCGCGCTCGCCTCCGTCGCCATCATCGTGCTCCGCCTCGAGCCGCATATCGCCTGGAGCTGGTTCGCCTTGTTTGGATGGATCGCCGGCGTCGCGATGCAGATCGTCGCGGGCGCGAAGGCGCGGATGCGGACGTAGGCTTCTTCCTTCTCCCCTTGTGGGAGAAGGTGGCATAGGCGGCCTTCGGCCGCCGTTCTTGAAAACGCCGATGCTTCGCATCGGCTATGGCGCCGGATGAGGGGTCTCTCTCCGCAGATCCAACTGTGAGAGATGTACCCGCAGAGAGAGACCCCTCACCCGTCTCGCCGCTCTGCGGCGAGCCACCCTCTCCCACAAGGGGAGAGGGTGATTAAGCTGACGTCTCGCTCCCTCTAAAACACCACGCCCACTTTCGTGCCGCGCTTCCACGCCACGCGGCAGCGCTTCTTGGTGTTCACGTGCAGCAGCTCGAAGCGATCGGGAATCTTCACCTGCCCGCCGAGATCGACGCAGGCCCCGCCCGGCGAATAGTCGATCAGCGTGCAGGGGATCACCGGCGCGCGCGGGTCGGTGATGATCTTGGCCTGGCGGGACACGAGGCCCGCGGGTTTGACGCGGGCATGTCGTCGCGGATGCATTGGCACTCTCCTCCAATTTCCGCGGATGGCGCGGGTGGTTTTGGCAGATGATGCAGAGGAGTTGATGCGATCCGGCTAAGGCGGGGCGGAGAATTTTAATGAAAAGTGTCGGCGAATGGAGAAAGCGGCGGTAGCGGGGTGGGGCGGGCGCTCCAAATTCGCCGTCGTCCCGGCGAAGGCCGGGACCCATACCGCGTGATCTCTCGGTTGCGGAAAGTAGGAGTACCGAGCGACGAGTCTTCGCCAAACTGCTCCCTGTGGTTATGGGTCCCGGCCTTCGCCGGGACGACACCTTTTTTGGGGCCAGTGCCGCGAAACCACCTCACCCCACCACGATCTCCCCCGTCTCCGCCGCCATCCCCACATGCGGCGGCACGGGCATCGGCACGGTCACATAATCCTTCGGCAGATTCACCGGCCGATAGTCCGGCTCCACCGCCATCCGCTTCACCACGCTCTCGTGCACATGCGCGCCTTCGGGGATGAGGCGCGGTTCGCAATCGGGGATGTAGAAACCCAAAAACACCTTCCGCTCCGGCCATTCCCGGTACTTGGCACTCTTCGGCAGATACTCCAGCACGCGCCACACCGCCGTCATCGAATCATGCAGCTCGCCCGTCTTGCCGGTGTAAGCCGGCGGCACGTATTGAAACGGCGAGTTCTTGCGCTGGACGCCCCAGGCGAGCTGGTTCACCGTGCGCGGGTTGAAGTTCAGCCCGGCCTTGGCCGCCTCCTCGATCACCCAGAGCAGCGGATATTTGGACTCGCCGCTCTCGACTTCCGGATAGCCGCCGCCGACGTCGCAATGCACGCCGGCGAACCACACCTGCAGGATGTCCTGCGGCTCCTTCTTCTCGTCGGGCACATAGCGGTTGCGCCAATAATCCTGCGGCTCCTCATACTGCTTGAGGCGGAACATGCAGCGGCGCTCATCGATCGCGATCGCCTGGCGGAAGATGTTGACGCTGGGATTGCGCAGCGTGAAGGCGAGCTCCTCCAGGCTGAACAGAAAGAAGAAATTGTCGCGCCGCGGCACGATCACGCTCGCCACCGTGTCCCAGACGCCGATGAAGTGGATGGTCGGCCAGCGTGTCGAGGTGATGCGCGCGAATTGCGCGGCGAGGTCGAACGCGTCCTTTGGCAGCGGCCCGCTCTCGTCGATCGCGACGTCCTTGAGATCCTCGACGTCGTTGCCGCGCCCGGTGCCGGAATATTGCTTGTAGGCGACGAGGCCCGAGCCTGCGAGGTTGGCCTGCTCCGGCGAGATCAGGCCAATCTTGTGGATCAGCCCCGCCAGCACCCGCACGGTGTAGGCGCCGCGCGAGAAGCCGAACAGGTAGATCTTGTCGCCGGGCGCGTAGTGCTCGATCAGGAAGCAATAGGCCGAGAGCACGTTGTCATCGAGCCCGTAGCCGGTGGCGAGCCCCAGCACCAGATTGACGTTGGCTTTCCAGCGGTGCCACGTCGACGGCTCCGTCACCGTGCCGACGCCTGGATCGTAGAACACCATCTGCCGCGGCTTCGTCTTGTCGGTCTTGCGCAGGCAGCGATAGAGCTTCAGGACGTTGGAGATGTTCTCCGAGATCTCGTTGCCGGTGCCGTCACAGCAGATGACGAGATTCTTCGGCTCGGATGTGTGGTCGGCGTTGCGCTCGTGCTCCACGGTACTCCCCTCCCGCTGATGCTACCCGGGCGAGTATAGCGGAAAAGAGTGGGGAGAAGGAGATGGTGGCGAGCTTGAACGCGTGATCGTGCCACAAACTCGTCATGCCCGGGCTTGTCCCGGGCATCCACGTTCTTGCTTCCGCGCGAAAGACGTGGATGGCCGGGACAAGCCCGGCCATGACGGAGGTCGGCGATACGTCGAGCCCGCCCTCTATCCGCCCCCGCTACTTCTTCTTCTGCCCGATCTCCGGCTGCCACGCCGCATCCTTGCGGCTGGGCGCTGCGGCGCTGGTCTTGATCTTGTCCTTCTTCGGCTTCTTGGTCTCGCGATTGCTGCGTTGCTGTCCCTTGGCCATGACGTCGTCTCCTCCTGGGTTTCGAGTTCGTCCGCGTGCGAGATCGGCGCTGCAATGGTCGCTGGGCGAGGCCACGCTGCATCCACCCGAGCCATTGAAGATCGCCGCCGCGCACACGAGGCGCGAAAGATGCAGCGCAACATCGACGCGCGGCAATTGCGTGAGCTGCGCTGACGTGGTCGAGCGTACGCCCGCGCCCTGCCGATTGCGAGGACTAAAACGCCGCGCGCGAGCACCGCGCTTGCCGCTTAAGTCCCGGCTCCCGCTGACATAAAGCTGGCTATTGCCGCGCAAGGAGCGCATGGTTCGCCATGGCTGGCGTCGGTTGGGGCCCCTTCTTTGCGAAAGGCAGGCGCGCATGACCATCCGCTCGCGGCGAGAAACCATCACCTTCAAGCATCCATTCCACATCCGCGGCCTCGCGCGCGAATTGCCGGCCGGCGCCTATGAGGTCGTCACCGACGAGGAGATGATCGAGGGCCTGTCGTTCGCGTCCTATCGCCGCGTCGCCACCATGATCACGGTGCCCTCCGAAGGCGTGCGCGGTGCGACGGAGATGCTGTCGATCGGCTCGGTCGACCTGGCGGATGCCCAACGTATCGACGCGAGTGCCTGAAATGACTGACATCCCGGTCGATCTCGACAGCCACCGCGGCATGGCCGCCCAGAAGGCAACCGATCTGCGCCGCGCGCTGGCCGATGTCGAGGCCCAGGTCAGGGAGCTGCGCGAGCGCGAGGCCGAGCTCGAAAACCGTATGATGTCCGTGCCCGCCACGTCCTGGCCGGAGGCCGCCGTGAAGGCGCGCCATCTGCTCAACCTCTATGCCGCGAGCCTGCCCACTGAAGACACCCGCCACCGCGCGCTGGTGGCCGCCCTGTTCGATGATTTCGCAAGGCTCAACGGCGACGGCTGACGGCGAGCCAACTCGTGGTGCCATCGCGCATGCTTGCAAACACACCCGTCGTCCCGGCGAAGGCCGGGACCCATAACCACCGAAGCGACTTGTTGTGCACGCTTGTGCCACAGCCTGCTTCGACAACGCCGACCGGCGTCCCCCGCGCGCAATCGCGCACAAGCCCGGCACGCCGCGCGGACGCAAAGGAGTACCCCATGACGCTCACCAGCAGCCGCTTCATCGCCCACGACCAGGACCGCGGCATCGTCCAGTTCTCGATGCAGGACGGCAGCAAAGAGATCGCCTGCGCGATCTCAACCTCCGCCATGGACGACCTCGAACGCGGCCCGCGCGCCCGGCCCAGCGAGCGCGAAGAGCAGTTCACGCGCCTGCGCGAGCGCATCGAAGCCTGCACCGGACGCAAATATCAGGCGACCGAGTTCGAAGGCACGCCGCCGGGAATCGTGCTGCGGAGCATTGATTTTCGGGGGTAGGGGGAGGTACAGACGCGCGGGCTGCCGTTGGTTCCGTTCTCATATTATGATGAAACGCGAAGTACCGCGGCTACGCCCTATCGGTATTGCACAGTTCGCCGCTACCCGAGCGCGTACAGTGGACAGCTAATAAATTCACGAAGTCGTGCGTTGTTTCGATACTGCAAGCCACCGCGCGTAGGGATTTAGCTCTGACAGCGCACGGAGAGGATATCCGCAAAGACACCCATTTTTCTGATATCGTTTGAATACAGCGTCAAGAGACCTGATTCTCCGTTCTCTAACCCCACATCTGCTTCTTTGGCGCAATCCAGTAGAATTTCTAGTCGGTCTAATTTTGCAAAGAATGCAACGAGTGGATATCTCTCATGATGGTATCCGCCGTAAGCCCCGCCGTTGCAGCTACTAATCGGAACACACCCTGCTGCTGATAGAGCTGCGACCGTCGAGGCTACGCCGATGTCTAATCCGAGAATGCCCTCTGGATCGTCGTATAGTTCATCCAAGATTAATTCGTGTTCTGCTTCGAGATCCGGGGCTGCTTCCAACCGACTGACAAGTTCGGATTCCAAGGCTCGTATCGTCTCGACCTCATCCCATGAGATTTTGCGTAAATCTTGATACTCTCTATTGCATACCGGATTTGCCTCTGATCTGACCTCAGCCGCTCGTGGCCAATAGAGGCGCTGGCCGTTCACAAGCCGCACAATTTCCACGTCAAATAAACGGTACTCGTGCATGCAAATTCCATTTACGCCTTAAGCCCTAAGCCGACTGCTGCTTTCGATACTCGTCGATATCGTAGCGTGCTGCCTCCAAAAGCGTGCACATTTCATCAATCATCTCTTGGCGTATGTCGCTTTCGGACGACAAATATTCGTCCACATCGAGCAGGCTGCTAACTCGCTTCAGGATTTTCGTCGCTAGATCACACTCGTCTATCGGCGTCGGCTGAATCGTTGCCAGATTGGCCGGATCCCCTGTCACGTCGAAGGTGGGGTTAAAACGAATTGCTATGGAGACCATATCCTCAACTGAGGCGTTGCCATGGACTCTGTAGCCGAGGGTGCTCTTCACCTCCATGATTGAAGGAGGGCTATGCGCGGCTCCAAGATGCAGAAGCCATTTGCAAAGTCCCACTAAGAACACGGATTGTATCCCAGCTTCCGATTTCTTTGCCTCTTCGAGCGAAGAAGCATCTGATATATTGAATTTTTTAGATGAGGCCGTCTGAAACGGTGCGCATTCCGCAAGATTTAGACTGTAGAGCCCAGCAAGCCGTTTCAAAGTCTCAGCGTGTATATGGGCCTTGCCAACTCTTGTCGTCAGGAGCAGCAGCCACGGCGACTTGCGACGTGCTTGAACCGACAACAATCTCAGAACCATATTGTAGTAGGTCTCATCAAAATGGCCTGGCGATTGAGCACCAAAACCGTCGCATAAATCCAAGTTGATGACGTCGTACGGTCCAATTGCAGCCGTCTTGTGCCAAGCAATCGAGCTCATGTTGACGAGCTCTCGCATATCGTCAGCTAGAATTTCGGACCGAGGATCGAAAGAAGCTGATTTGCTTATTTCATCCAATGATATGTTCAACTCTGTCTGGTCTTCGGTTGCGGCGGCCGCGCTGTTGTTGAAGCCGAGAAAGCGAAGCTTGATATCTCTTGGCTCGCACACAGTGGAGCCAAAGCACCGTAAATCAAGCAGATCGTCGCCGGGAAGACCAAAGTAAGTCAGGGTGTCCTCTAGCCTCGGAAGCTCATCGAGCAGCTGTCCGATAAAGTAGCACCATTGCTCCTTCCTCACGAACTGCTTCCGTGGCTTGTGCCAAGGATGAAAGTTCTTCTTCTTTGGAAATGAATATCTGTATTCACCCACGCTGGAAATGTTGTCGGCAAAGCTTCCAGAATTGTCGCTCGCCCCTTTATCGCTCATCCCTCTTGCTCTTCTAAAATCCGATGGATAGCTCTGAGAAGAGCTTCCTGCTTCTTTTTGGTGAGTTGATCGATGAGACCAAACGATGCAAGAACTTGCGCAATCGCCTTCAGTTTCTCGTCGACAATAGTTGCTCTTGCTCTCTCTTTCGCGGTCTTTGGTTTTTCCCGGGCGGCCACGGCCGAGCGCTGGTAGACGTAGGTATCTGAGTTGGTGCGCTTCGGGAGATCACCTTCGACAAGTTCAATTGACGGCGGAGCCGAAGCTGGATCGTCTGATTGCTCGGTCCAAACTTGAGAAGCAACCTTCTGAATGAGACTAAGTGGGCGTCCTTCGTCCCTTCGCGCTCGTAGCGTCTCACTTGGCTCGCCGCTTTCTTTTGTACGGTTGCCAGTTGTCGCAGAGCAGCGTGGAGCCATCTTGTTATGTAGACGGCATGAGGATGGGCGTTATTGAAGGATTCTCGGTCAATGTTGAGTGCGCTATCAAGTCCTTCGTTGACGAAGATTTCGCATGTGATTTGTCTTAGTCGAGTTTGCTCCGAAATCTGGTATCTCATAAACGTGGGATCGAACAATGTCCCGCTCGCGCCGTGAATACGAATGAGTGATCCTTGATGCTCGGTAGGCGATATCTTTGGGTACCAAAAGAGATAAGCTTCAAATTGAAGTCTGCCCCCGCTTAACTCTGGCGGCAGTTTCGGAAAGGTCTCGTCACACTTCCCGACAAATACCAGAGGGTGTTTGAGCGAATGGGTAGTGGGAGCGGGCAGGTCTCTAAACTTGATCGGGCGGAAGAGTTTAAGGTCGTCCACGAAAACGTCAAACTTGCCGGCCGACTCTTTCGGGTCATCTAGGTCAACCGCGTCCCGAATTGATCCTACTTCGGTGACTGGTTGTGCAGCACCCTTTGGCTTGTTCGAGAGTACGAATGTCTCGGCCCAGCCCGACGAGGGCTGGTCGAATAAATGTCCTTCAACGTAAGGTAATGGCACGGACAGTCCAAGCAGCCAGACCATTCGTAGATAGTAATCAAAAATGCTCTCGAGCTTTGGGTTGGGATTACCTGCTTGAGTTTGGTCCCATACCGCATCGACAAGCTTTTTGAATGCCTTGGATGGGTTGTCAGTCTTCTCCCAAGGCAGCGATGTATATCGATCGCCAACGGGTCGGAGAAGTCTTCCGGTCTGGTCGACTCTGCCAACATGAAACTTTGGCGGCTCGATTGATTGCTTTTCTTCGTCGGTTGCAGTCTGTTCGTTTTGCTCAATCGCTCCCCAGATTTCACGACTGCGAAGCGTATCGCGAGCTTGGGGGCGTATTGAATTGAGGACGATGGTGGTGCCCTGCTTTTCTATGTCCGTAGCCTTTTCGCGCCATATCACGACCTTTCCTGATTCAAATTTCTTTTCACCGTGCGAGGGTGCAACTTCCGAATCCGAGAATTGTCGAAGCGACACTGTCGCTACAGTGCGATGATTGTCGCCTTGGGTCTTTGTAATGATTTGGAATGAGTGAGTTAGTTGGGAGACGGAGAAAAGGCCGATACCGATCTTGCCAATAAGTCTTCGGCCACTGGGACTTCGCGTTGGATCAGTTGGGGATGTAATCCCTAGCCCCTCGCCCTCCGCATTTCGTTTAGCGCTGCCCCCGATATTGAAGAGGAGGTGCGCAAGAACTGCCGGCGACATGCCCGAGCCATTGTCCTCGATAGTGATGCGTTCGAATCGTGGAACGTCGGTCTTAATTGTTACGCGAGTGGCGTCTGCATCGTAGGCGTTTGAGATAAGCTCTCGAAGAGAGGATGCAGGCTGTCGGTAGATTCCGTCTGTTACGCGCGCAATGACCTGTTCGTTTGTTTGAAGTGTAGTCTGGACAACGACATCTCGCTCCTCGCTCTGAATGATATTCTTTGCGAGTTCATGTTCGTTCGCGTTTTTCTGCTCGATGATCCTGATAGCCAACTTACTCTCTCAATGATCGCCGAATTGCCGCAGCGACACTCTTGGCTAGGGGTGGCGGGACCGCATTCGAGATCTGCTCTACCTGCTCGGATAGATTCCCCTTCAGTACAAACGTTTCCGGGAAACCTTGCAGGAGCATCGCTTCAAATATGCTCAAGCGGCGCGTTCCACTAGGATGAACATAAATCTCTCGATGACCAAACGCGATTGTTGGACTCGGCTTCTGCCAACTGAGTTGTTTGAAGCAGCGGCCACTATGAGTTGCTACTTTCATTTTAAATCTTGGCGACACCGGATTCATTGTCCAATGATTGGGATGATGCGGGATGTCGTCTGCGGCCAAATTTCGTGAAAAGAACTTTGGTTCGGGAAGGTTGCCTATAGCTTCTCGTACCGTTGCAAGTCCCTTCCTTCGTCTCGGACGAACAGGATTCATAGCAACTTTGCTTCTAATGGCCGACAGCACTATTCTGCGCCGCGTTTGTGGGACCCCAAAGTCGAGAGCGCAAAGCTCCTTCGCTGTTATGTCAAAACCGAGCGCGCGCAATCCTGACAGAAGGCTTTGATAGGCGGCTGAGTGCTTCTTGTCGCGCATCCCGAGAACATTCTCGAACACCACAAAATCAACTTCAAAATGCTTTTGAAGCTCCCGCACGATTTCGATGTACAACTTTGGCAGCTGATTGCGGGGATCTGATGCGGTGGCAGTTGTGTTGGCTCTGGAGAATCCCTGACAAGGCGGACCACCAATGATGCCAATCCGGGAACCGATCTTCACAGTCTCTTTGACAATTGAAGCAACGCCTTTAGGGCCGAGCGTAATCAGATCACCAGCTGTAGCGGCTGCGCCGGGAAAGTTCCGCTTATGCGTCTCGATCGCTGCAGGAGAGATGTCGAAGGCTGAGCTGAGTTCGAATCCGGCCGATTTGAATCCATGATCGAGACCACCGGCGCCGGAAAAGACGCTTACAATCTTCGGAAGGTTGTTCGTGGTGCGTTTGGAATTGGATCGCTGTTGCTGCGCCTTCGTCATCACTTTTCATCAGCCGGTATGGTTGCTTACGAGTGCTCGCGCATCGTCGCTGCAACCGAGGGTATAGATAGAGGGTCGTTGCGTCCAATTGTTACTAAGTATAGTAAAAAACCCGTTAAATTTCAGCGGGTTGACGCCAGCGAACAGCGCGGACGGCAAAGATGGATACGGTAACGGCGATTCAGCGAAGCGCGAATATGGCTGCAATCCGCTCGAAAAATACACGTCCAGAGATTGCCGTTCGCCGCTTCCTGTTCGCCGCTGGGCTGCGGTTTCGGCTGCATGCGAAGACCCTTCCAGGAAAGCCGGACATCATTTTCCCATCGCGCCGGGTGGTAATCTTTGTTCACGGCTGCTTTTGGCACGGCTGCACGAAGTGCGTGGACGGAAAGCGTAGGGTGAAGTCAAATTCGAAATATTGGATTGAAAAGGTTCGCGGAAACCGATCGCGCGACGCTAGGCACAAGAGGGCGCTACGTGCTGCCGGATGGAAATGTCTGACCGTCTGGGAATGTGAAGTGTCGAAGCTGCATAAGCTACGCCGACTTCTTGATGCCGTCGCCTCTCATCCAACGCGCAAGCAAAAAACGGCCGGATCTCTCGATCCGGCCGTCACGTAAAACTTGATCCAGCTAAGCCTACGCCTCGCGACGCAAGCCCTCACCCAATCCGAAAATTCTTAGCTCGCCTTCTTCTCCGGCGCCGGGGTCGGGCCGACCTTCTTCTGGATGGCGCGCTTCAGCTCGAGGGCGCGCGGCGACAGCACGGCGGCCTTGGCCTTGAGCAGGAAGGGATCGAGGCCGCCATTGTGGTCGACGCTCTTGATCGCGTTGGTGGAGACGCGCAGGCGCACGTTGCGGCCCAGCGCTTCGCTGATGAAGGTCACGTTGACCAGGTTCGGCAGGAAGCGGCGCTTGGTCTTGATGTTGGAGTGGCTGACCGTGTGGCCGACCTGGGGGCCCTTGGCCGTCAATTCGCAGCGGCGAGACATGGCAAAATCCTCAATCTTTCCCAACGATGTGCGGCCGCCATTCGGGGCGCCACGGGCAAATTCTCTGTCCTTGCAGGGAGCGGGCGGACGTATAGGGGGGAAGCGGCGGGACGTCAAGGTTTTGGGGCGTGTTTCATGCTCCAAGGTAGCTGTCATCGCCCGGCAGTTGGTGTCATCGCCCGCGAAGGCGGGCGATCCAGTATTCCGAGAAAGCGCGGCTAGAGTCGAGGGGCCGCGGCGTACTGGATGCCCCGCCTTCGCGGGGCATGACAGCAAGGCATGACAGCGGTGGAGGTGGCGGGGTGATGTGCGCGCTTCTGACCCGCCCCGATCACCAAAACGGCAATGATTATCGCGCCTTACCATCACATAAAGGGCGTATTCGCGCCCGAAGAGTGCAGTGGAGTTCCGGACGCGGATTGGCCCGGACACATTGCTTGGCGCGGGTTTTGGCTTAAGTAACGACCGTTCGCGCCCCGATTGGATTGTTTCGTGCTCACAACGCCTCATCTTGCGCCAAGTCTGCGTCCAAATGAGCTGCGCCCAAATGAGCTGCGCTCAGCGGAGCGGCGCGCAAGTCATCCGCGCTCTGCCGGCCGGTGGGTCATGGCGGCCCTTTTCGGGCTGGTTTTGGCGTGGGCGGCGGAGCCCGCGGCGGCGCAAGGCAAGCTCGAGGCGCAATACGAGGCGACGCTGGCGGGCATTCCCGTAGGCCGAGGCGCCTGGAACATCGACATCCAGGACGACGTGTTCGCGGCCGCGGCCTCCGGCGGCACCTCGGGGCTGCTGAAATCCTTTGCGGGCGGGTCGGGCACCGGTGCCTCGCAGGGCCGCGTGGTCAACGGCGCGCTGGTCGCGACCGGCTATCAGGCCTCCACCACCACCTCGAAGAAAACCGAAGAGATCCGCATCACGCTCGACAAGGGCAATGTGAAGGATTTTGCCATCCTGCCGGAGCCGCCGCTCGATCCCGACCGCATCGTCGTCACCGACGCGCATCGCCGCGGCGTCTGGGACCCGATGACGGCCTCGCTGGTGCGCGTATCCGGCACCGGCGACGTGCTGTCGGCGGACGCCTGCCACGGCAGCGCCGCCGTGTTCGACGGCCGCATGCGCTACGAGCTCAAGCTCGATTTCAAGCGCATGGAAAACGTCAAGGCGGAGAAGGGCTATCACGGCCAGGTCGTGGTCTGCTCGCTGTATTTCGTGCCCATCGCCGGCTACATCCCCGATCGTCCCGTGATCAAATATCTCGCTGCCCAGCGCAACATCGAGGTCGCGTTCGCGCCGATCGCCGGCACGCGCATCCTGGTCCCATTCTGGCTGAAAGTGCCGACCCCGCTCGGGCCGGCCATGCTGGAAGCGACCAGCTTCGTCACCAGCGCCCAGCCGCCCAGGGTCGCAAAGACGCAGTAGGCTTGGCGTAGCCCCCGCTGCCGTAGCCCGGATGGAGCGCAGCGTAATCCGGGGTTCTTTGCTTCGGCCCCCGCATTGCGCTCCGCTCCATGCGGGCTACGGACCTCACCTTTTGGCCGAAAATAAACACAAGCAATTTCAACAACATGCCTACTGTGCATGGGGTTGTTTTCGCGCTTTTGTTTTGGAGGGGTCGGGGAGCGGGAATCCATTTGACTCCTCCCCGATTCTGATTCGACTCCGCGCCGTCCCCAGCTTTAACGAATCCGCCACCGAAACGTCGCTTGTGCGGCGGGCCAAAACTCCATCTAGTGCGAACCAATAGGCCTCCCGCGACATCTTGCGTGAACGGAACAGGACTCAAGGGGGAGTCAGCGATTCGGCCGCGATTCGTTCTCAACTCGTTCCGAAGCTTAAAGCCAACGGGAAAAGCGTCGCAAAGTGAGACAGTTGCGCGAGGTTCGGGGAGGGGCGCCGCATTCTCCGCTGTCATGCCCCGGCTTGACCGGGGCATCCAGTACGCCGCGCCCTCTCGGTTTGATCTGCGCCGCCTCTGGAATACTGGATCGCCCGGTCGAGCCGGGCGATGACAGCAGTGTGTGAGGCCAGCCCTTCGCGCCACCGCCCCAAAACAGCACTGACATTCGCCCCAATCGCCATTACCTAATCCCCCAGATGCCTTTTTCCTCCTCCCCCTTCGCTTCCGATCGGCTTCCCGGCGCCGGCGTCACTGCGGTGCTTGGTCCCACCAACACCGGCAAGACCCATCTCGCCATCGAGCGGATGCTCGCGCATCCCTCCGGCATGATCGGGCTGCCGCTGCGCCTGCTGGCGCGCGAGGTCTACAACAAGATCGCCGCGCGGGTCGGCCCCGATGCCGTCGCGCTCGTGACCGGCGAGGAGAAGATCAAGCCGAAATCGCCGCGCTACTGGGTCTCGACCGTCGAGGCGATGCCGCGGGATCTCGACGTCTCGTTCCTCGCCGTCGACGAGGTGCAGATCGCGTCTGATCTGGAACGCGGCCACGTCTTCACCGATCGCATCCTCAACCGCCGCGGCCGCGACGAGACGCTGCTCCTGGGTGCCGCCACGATGCGCCCGATCATCGAGCGGCTGCTGCCCGGCGTCTCCATGATCACGCGGCCGCGCCTGTCGCAGCTGGAATTCGCCGGCGACCGCAAGATCACGCGGCAGCCGCGCCGCACCGCCATCGTCGCCTTCTCGGCCGACGAGGTCTACGCCATCGCCGAGCTGATCCGCCGCCAGCATGGCGGCGCCGCCGTGGTGCTGGGCTCGCTCTCGCCGCGCACCCGCAACGCGCAGGTCGCGATGTTCCAGAACGGCGAGGTCGATTACCTCGTCGCCACCGACGCCGTCGGCATGGGCCTCAATCTCGACGTCGACCACGTCGCCTTTGCCTCCGACCGCAAGTTCGACGGCTACCAGTTCCGCCGCCTGACGCCGTCCGAATTCGGCCAGATCGCCGGCCGCGCCGGCCGCGCCACCCGCAACGGCACCTTCGGCACCACCGGCCGCTGCGCGCCGTTCGAGCCCGAACTCGTCAATGCGCTGCAGAACCACACCTTCGATCCCGTGAAGGTTTTGCAATGGCGCAATTCGAAGCTGGATTTTGCCTCCCTCGGCGCGCTCCAGGTCTCGCTGAACCTGGCCCCCGGTCACGAGGCGCTGACGCGCGCGCCCATCGCCGAGGACATGCGCGTGCTCGACCACGCCGCCCGCGACGCCGAGGTGCGCGATGTCGCGCATGGCAAGGACGCCGTGGAACGGCTGTGGGAGGCCTGCCAGGTCCCGGATTATCGAAAACTGTCGCCGGCCGCCCATGCCGAGCTGGTGACGACGCTGTACGGCTTCCTGATGCGGAAGGGATGCATCCCCGACGCCTGGTTCAGGACCCAGATCGACCAGGCCGACCGCGTCGACGGCGATATCGACACGCTGTCGGCCCGGATCGCGCAGATTCGCACCTGGACCTTCGTCGCCAACCGTCCCGACTGGCTGAAAGACCCGGAACGCTGGCAGGGGATCGCCCGCGAGGTCGAAAATAAATTATCGGATGCGCTCCATGAACGCTTGACTGAGCGTTTCGTTGATCGCCGGACCAGTGTATTGATGCGCCGCCTGCGGGAGAACACGAGCTTGAATACGGAAATCGGCAAGACCGGCGAAGTCATCGTCGAAGGCCATGTCATCGGCCGCCTCGATGGCTTCACCTTTGCACCGGATGCGGCGGAAGCCGGCTCCGATGCGAAAGCGTTGCAGGCTGCAGCGCAGGCCGTGCTCGCCGGCGAGATCAACGCGCGCGCCGAAAAACTGGGCAATGCGCCGGACGAGCAGTTCGTGCTGACCTCGGAAGGCATCATCCGCTGGACCGGCGACGCCGTGGCGCGGCTGTCTGCCGCAGAGGACGCGCTGCATCCGCGCATCCGCATCATCTCCGACGAACGCCTCACGGGCGCCCCCCGCGACAAGGTGCAGGCCCGGCTCGACCTCTGGCTCAAGACGCATATCGAAAAGCTGCTCGGGCCGCTGTTCGAGCTCAGTAAGGCCGAGGACGTCACCGGCATCGCCCGCGGCATCGCCTATCAGCTAGTCGAGGCGCTCGGCGTGCTGGAGCGCCCGAAGATCGCCAACGAGCTGAAGGACCTCGACCAGCCCTCGCGCGCGACCTTGCGCAAATACGGCGTCCGCTTCGGCGCCTATCACCTCTATTTCCCCGGCCTGCTCAAGCCGGCCGGGCGTGCGCTGGCCGCGCTGCTCTGGGCGCTGAAGCAGGACAATGTCGATCCCTCCGCGCTGTCGGGCGCGCAGCATCTGGCGAGCTCCGGCCGCACCTCGTTCCCGGTCGACAAGCAGCTGCCGCGCGATGCCTATCGCGTGCTCGGCTACAAGCAGGCCGGCGAGCGCGCCGTGCGTGTCGACATTCTGGAGCGCCTGGCCGATCTGATCCGTCCGGCGCTGGCCTGGCGCGAGAACGCGTCCGGCGAAAAGCCCGCGGGTGCGTTCGACGGCCGCAGCTTTGTCGTGACGCAGGCGATGACCTCGCTCACCGGTTCTGCGGGCGAAGATTTTGCGTCGGTGCTGCGTGCGCTCGGCTATCGCATGGACAAGCGTCCGCCGCTGCCGGCGAAGCCCGCTGCGGCTGTTGCCGAGGCGCCTGTTGCTGACGCCTCCAGCGAAGAGACGCCCGCAACCGAAACGCCGGTCGAGGACGCCGCAGCGCCTGCGGACACCGCGATCGAAGCCGCCGCCGAGCCTGTCACCGTCGAGGACGCGCCAGGGATGGAGCAGCACGACGAGCCAGCGCAAGACGAGCCGGCGCTCGAAGCTTCCGTCACGCCGGAAGACGCTCCCGGCATCGCGCCACCGGAGGAAGAAGCTGCAGTCTCCGCTGAGGCTGCCGCTCCTGCTGAAGCCGCTCCCGCCGAAACCGCATCTGCCGAGACTGCTGCAGCCGAAGCCGCGGCGTCGGCCGATGCGGCAGCACCCGTGGAGGCCGCGGCCACGCCCGCCGAGCCCGAGCTCATCGAGGTCTGGCGTCCCGCCGGCCGTCACGACGATCGCAAGCCGCGCCACGAGCGCCATCGCAACCAGCGCCATCACCAGCCGCGTCCGCAGGCGACTGCGGAAGCCGGCACTGCTCCTGCCGAAGGCGAAGCCGCGCCGGCCGCCGACGGCGAGAAGCGCGGTGAGCGTCATCGCCATGGCGGCGGTCATCGTCGCGATGGTGGCAGAGACTTCCGCAAGCCGCGCGAAGGCGGCGCCGAAGGCGCGCCACGTCCCGAGGGGCGCGACGACAAGAACCGTCGCTTCGAAGGCAAGAATGGCGGCAACAAGGACCGCGACAACAAGGATCGCAACAAGGGCAAGTTCGGCGGCGATCGCGACAAGGGCCGCGACAACCGCGGCCGCGAACGCGACAAGGGCCGCGACCGCCAGGGCGGACCGTCGCTGCGCCCCTACGCATCGAGCGCCACCCCGCGCGAACGCGATCGTCCGGTCGATCCGAACTCGCCCTTCGCGAAGCTCGCTGCGCTAAAGGAGCAGCTGTCCGGGCGCAAGGAGTGATCCCACGACCGAGCGGCAGCGCATCGACAAATGGCTGTGGCACGCGCGGGTGGTGAAGGCGCGCACCTCCGCTGCCGAGCTTGTCGAGTCCGGCCATGTTCGCGTCAACGGCGCACGCGAGAAATCGCCGGGGCATGCGATCAAGATCGGCGACGTGCTCACCGTTGCACTCGATCGCACCGTGCGCGTCTTGAAAGTCATCGCCTTCAACGAGCGCCGCGGCGATGCCGCCTCGGCCCGTGTGCTCTACGAAGAGCTGAGCGAAGGCCATCCGAATTCTCAGCGCAATTAATTGCGCTTTGAATTCATTTCTTGGTCGATCAAGCGCATAAAGCCGTCATGATCGGCCGTTCCTGAGCTTGCGGCGCCGGGCCATCCGCGCTACGCAAGCCGCGACTTTTAAAAGAGCTTTTCGGAGCGTTGGATGACTTACGTCGTCACTGAAGCGTGCATCAAGTGCAAGTACACCGACTGCGTCGAGGTCTGCCCGGTCGATTGTTTCTACGAGGGCGAGAACATGCTCGTCATCCATCCTGACGAGTGCATCGACTGCGGCGTGTGCGAGCCGGAATGCCCCGCCGATGCCATCAAGCCGGACACGGAACCGGGCCTGGAAAAGTGGCTCACCGTCAACGCCGATTATGCCAAGAGCTGGCCGAACATCACCCAGAAGAAAGAATCACCCGCCGACGCCAAGGATTTCGACGGCATGGAGGGCAAGTTCGACAAGTATTTCTCGCCGAACCCCGGCTCCGGCGACTAATTCGGGTCAAACTTAACCCTATTAGCGGCGTAACCGCTGAAAACCAGCCCTTAAGACCCCTAAATCATTGATTTTTGCGGGAAATGTGCTATATTGGGCACATTGAGCCGAACCCTGGTTAGCCCCGTCGGCCCCGTTGGGTTCCCGTGAAACCAAATGTCGAACAGGGGCGTGGCAGTTTCCGCGCGCAGGCTGTGTCACAGAAAACGCGTAAAAAGAGTACTTCAGCGAAGGCTTCCCATAAGGACGCCAAGAAAGTCGCCGCGGCCAGCCGTGGCGCATCCAAGGGTCGGACCGCGACGAAGGCGCCGGCTGCAAAGTCCTCGAAGAACAAAAGAAGCGCAATGCCTCACAAGACTGCCAAGCCGGCCGCGAAAGCGACCGTTGCCAAGCCTGTTGCCGCCAAGCCTGCCGCCAAGCCCGCTGTAACCAAGGCACCCGCTGCCAAGGCTCCCGCTGCCAAGCCCGCCGCGCCGAAGGCTCCTGTTGCGGCTGCTCCTGCCAAGGCTCCTGTCGCTGTCGCCAAGCCGGCCGTGAAGCCCGCGGCTGCTGCGCCGAAGGTCGAGGAAAAGAAGGTCGTGACCCAGCGCCAGGGCTTCAAGGCCAACGAATTCGTCGTCTATCCCGCTCACGGCGTCGGCCAGATTCTGGCCATCGAGGAGCAGGAGATCGCCGGTGCGAAGCTCGAGCTGTTCGTCATCAACTTCATCAAGGACAAGATGACGCTGCGCGTGCCGACCGCCAAGGTCGCCAATGTCGGCATGCGCAAGCTGTCGGAGCCCGCGCTGGTGAAGCGTGCGCTCGAGACACTGAAGGGCCGTGCCCGCGTCAAGCGCACCATGTGGTCGCGCCGCGCCCAGGAATACGAAGCGAAGATCAATTCGGGCGACATCGTCGCGATCGCGGAAGTCGTGCGCGACCTCTATCGCTCCGAGTCGCAGCCCGAGCAGTCCTACAGCGAACGCCAGCTCTATGAAGCCGCGCTCGACCGTCTCTCCCGCGAGATCGCGGTGGTGCAGCACTCGACCGAGACCGAAGCGGTCAAGGAGATCGAGGCCCAGCTCGCCAAGAGCCCGCGCCGCACCGGCGCCAAGTCTGAAGCCGCCGAAGGCGAGGCCGATGCGGACGCCGAGGGCGATAGCGACGAGACCGATGGCGGCGCCACGGTCGCCGACGAGGCCGCGTAAGCGTCTCGCGCGTTCATCACAACCAAGCAAAAGCCCGGCCGCTTGGCCGGGCTTTTTGTTTTGGGCGCCGGATGATCTTGCTCGGTCCGTAGGGTGGGCTAGCCGAAGGCGTAACCCACCATGCTGCCGCAAAGAAGTGGTGGGTTACGCTTCGCTAACCCACCCTACAAAGTTGACCAACCTCACTTCACCGGCCGCTTCTCGAGCTTCCGCGCCAGCGTCCGACGGTGCATCCCGAGCCGTCTTGCCGCTTCCGAGATGTTGAAATCGGTCTCGATCAGGGTCTGGTGGATGCGTTCCCATTCCAGCGTTTTGATCGATGTCGGCCGGGCGTCGAGCGCGACCTCGGCATTGCCTGCAGCCTTGTTGAAGGCGGCCTCGATGTCGTCGGTGTTCGACGGCTTTGCCAGATAGTGGCATGCGCCGAGCTTGATGGCCTCGACGGCGGTGGAGATGCTGGCAAAGCCCGTCAGCACCACGATCAGCATCTCCGGATCGTGCGTGTGCAACAGCTCGACGCAGGCCAGCCCCGAGGCGCCGCCGAGCTTGAGGTCGACGACGGCATAGCCGAACGATCGCTCCTCCAGGACCTTCCGCACGTCCTCGATCGAGGCGGCGAGCACGACCTCGTAGTCGCGGCGCTCGAACGAACGCTTCAGGGTGCGGGCGAAGCCGGCATCGTCCTCGACGACGATGAGCGAACGGTCAGGCGTCAAAACTGCCTCCGATCGCGAGCGTGGCGAGCGGCAGCGTAAGGCGGACCGTGGCGCCGCGTTTCCTGTGGTTCTCGGCGGTCACGCTGCCCCCTAACTTGCGCACGACGTTTACCACCAGGAACAGGCCGAGCCCGCCGCCGGCGCGGCCCTTGCTCGACTGATAGGGCTTTCCGATCTGTGCCAGCATCTCCGGCGCAAAGCCGGGGCCGCGATCGCTGATCGACAGCACGAGATGATCGCCCTCGCGCCCGGCAACGAGCTCGACCCAGTCGCGCGAGACCTCGTAGGCGTTGTCGAGCACGTTGAAGATCACCTGCTTCAGCGCGACGTCCGAGACGATCGCTACGTCCTCGCCGAAGGTGTTGACGAAATATAGCGTGCGCGCCGAGCGCGCGTCGCGCCACTCTTCCACCAGCGCGGTGACGAAAGCCGCCACCGTCGTCGGCGACGATCCTTCGCCGCGGGCTTCGCCCGCCGACACCAGGATGCCTGTCACGATCGACTTGCAACGTTGCAGCGAGGTCTCCATCTCCGCCAGGTCCTCAGCCAGCTCCTGATCGGCGGCGAGGTCGGGCATGCGGCGCCAGTCGCCGAGGATGACCGAGAGCGAGGCGAGCGGCGTGCCGAGCTCGTGAGCCGCGCCGGAGGCGAGCAGACCCATGCGCACGATATGATCCTGCTCGGCGGCATGCTGGCGCAGCGCCGCCAGATGCGCGTCGCGCTCGCGCAAATTCCTGTTGATGCGGGTGACGAACACCACCAGCAGCACGGCATTGAGCACGAAACCCAGCAGCATGCCGGCCACCGTGAGCGTGTAGGTCTCGCTCAGCGGGTTCGGCGGCAGATCGAGCGGCCGGTAGGCGACGGTCAGCCAGACGAAGCTCGCGCAGGTCAACGCGACCAGCGACCAGGTCGAGCGGCCATCGAGCAGCACCGCGCCCAGCGTCACCTGGAGCAGGAACAGCGAGGTGAAAGGATTGGTAGCGCCGCCGCTGAGGTAAAGCTGCGCGGTCAGCGCGGCGACGTCCAGCATCAGGGCGACCAGCAGCTCGTTGTTGGTGATCGCGGCGCGATGGCGCACCCAGACGAGGCTGGAGATGTTGAGAAATATCAGTGCGCCGATCACCGCGCCCATGCGGGTGAGGGGCAGGGGAATGCCGAGCCAGACATGCACGCCGCCGATGGTCACGATCTGGCCGACCACTGCAGTCCAGCGCAGCTGGATCAGCAGCGCCATGTTCTTGCGGTTGGTCTCGTCGTCGGTCGGCGCAGCGCCGATCAGCTCGCTGCGCGCGTCCGCCTGCGATTGCAGCGTGACGGCGCCATGCGTTCTTCCGTCGTCAGGTGGGCTCGACGATCGTTCCAGCATCTGATCCCGTCCTGCGGGCGACAGCATCGGAGCCGCGGGCCGCTTCGTGGACGAAGCCGCTCCAGGGCTTCTTGCGGCGGAACAGCCCGCCGCCGAACGTGACGATAAGTCTGCCGGCCAGCATGAAAGCCAGGGCAAACCACGTCACCGCGTAGATCAGGTGGTTATTGGGAAAGCTGATCACGGTCAATCCGCCGATTGGGCCGCTGCCGGATTGTGATCGAGCGTCGGCATCGATGAAAAAGGGCGCGAAATGGTCGAGGCCGCGTGCCGCCGCAATCGCGGCGACATCCCGCGAGTACCACCGATTGTGTTCAGGCACGTTGGTTCTGAGGAATCCGCCCTTTGGCTCCGTCACGCGAAAGAGGCCGGTGATCTCGACCGGGCCTTGCGGATTGCCGTCCCGGCGCGTCGAGGCGTCGCGCCGGTCGGAGGGCACGAAGCCGCGGTTGACCAGGATCAGCGTGCCGTCGTCGCGCCTGAGCGGTGTCAACACCCAATAGCCCGGGCCTTCTTCGGTGACGGCCTGAACCAGCGTCTCGCGGTCATGCAGGAAACGGCCGCTGACGCTGACGTGCCTGTATTCGTCGCTTGCGGCGGAGACGGTCGGCCATGCCGCCGGCGAGGGGATCGGCTGGGCCTGAGCATGAACGCGCTGCTCGACGCGATCGATCAGCGCCAGCTTCCAGGCTCGGCGCTCGATCTGCCAGACGCCGAGCGCGATCAGAAGCGCAATAGCCGCGAGCGAGAGGACCGCGAGCCACCAGGACGGGCGCGCGGCCTTTCCGCGAGCCCCGTCTGTCTTGCTTGCCACGGCCCTAGTCTCGTTCATTTCATCCCGGTCATCTGGTGGATCGGCATCATGTTGCTGTTGAGGTGGTTCATCACCCACAGCGAACCGGACAGCGCGATCACCACCATGACGATGGTGAAGATCAGCGCCATCATGCTCCAGCCGTTTTCGGACGTCGTGTTCATGTGCAGGAAGTAGATCATGTGCACGACGATCTGCACCACCGCGAAGGCCATGATGACGAGCGCGGTGATCTGCTTGCTCGGAAGCGCGCCGCTCATCACCAGCCAGAACGGGATCGCGGTGAGCACGACCGAGAGCACGAAGCCGAGCATGTAGGTCGAGAACGAGCCGTGAGCGTGGCCATCGCCATGGTGGTGATCGTCCGCGTGGGCGGCGTGAGTATCGGTGTTCATCGCAGAACTCCCAGGAGATAGACGAAGGTGAAGACGCCGATCCAGACCACGTCCAGGAAGTGCCAGAACATCGACAGGCACATCAGGCGGCGGCGGTTGGCCTCGATCAGGCCGAACTTCCAGACCTGCACCATCAGGGTCACCAGCCAGATCAGGCCGCAGGAGACGTGCAGGCCGTGGGTGCCGACCAGGGTGAAGAAGGCGGACAGGAAGGCGCTGCGCTGCGGCGTCGCGCCTTCATGGATCATGTGGGCGAACTCCGACAGTTCGATGCCGATGAAGGCGGCGCCGAACAGCCCGGTGATCGCCAGCCACATCTGGGTCTGCGCGATCTTGTTCTGCTGCATCGTCAGCATCGCAAAGCCATACGTGATCGACGACAGCAGCAGCATCGAGGTGTTCACCGCGACCAGCGGCAGCTCGAACAGATCCTTCGGCGCCGGCCCGGCGGCGTAATTGCCGCCGAGCACGCCGAAGGTGGCGAACAGGATCGCGAAGATGAGACAGTCGCTCATCAGATAGATCCAGAAGCCCAGCGAGGTGCTGTAGCCTTCCGGATGCGGGTGTTCGTCGGCGAGGTAGAACACCGGTTCGCCGGTTTGCGTGGGATTGACAGCGACAGTCATTTACTTGGCTCCGGCGAGCAGTTTGGTGCGCGCGTCTTCGGCCCGGATGACGTCGTCGGCCGGAATGTCGAAATCGCGGTGATAGTTGAAGGTGTGACCGATGCCGACGGCGAGCATCGCGATGAAGCTCGCGGCCGCCAGCCACCAGATGTACCAGATCAGACCGAAGCCCATCGCGGTGGCAAGGCCGGCGAGGATGATGCCGGTGCCGGTGCTGCTGGGCATGTGGATCGGCTTGAATCCAAGGAGCGGGCGCTGATAGCCGCGCTTCTTCATGTCCCACCACGCGTCATTGTCGTGAACGACGGGCGTGAAAGCGAAGTTGTAGGCCGGCGGCGGCGAGGAGGTCGCCCATTCCAGCGTGCGCGCATCCCAGGGATCGCCGGTGACGTCCTTGAGCTGCTCGCGCCTGAGGAAGCTGACGGCGAACTGCATCAGCATCGAGAGGATGCCGAGGAAGACCAGGAAGGCGCCAATGCCGGCGACGATGAACCAGATCTGCAGGCTCGGGTCGTCGAACACACGGAGCCGGCGGGTCACGCCCATCAGGCCGAGCACATAGAGCGGCATGAAGGCGAGGTAGAAGCCCGTGACCCAGAACCAGAACGACAGCTTGCCCCAGAACGGGTCGAGCTTGAAGCCGAACGCCTTCGGGAACCAGTAGCCGATGCCGGCGAACGCGCCGAAAACGACGCCGCCGATGATCACGTTGTGGAAGTGAGCGATCAGAAACAGGCTGTTGTGCAGGACGAAGTCGGCCGGCGGCACCGCGAGCAACACGCCGGTCATGCCGCCGAGCACGAAGGTCAGCATGAACGCGATCGTCCACATCATCGGCAGCTCGAAGCGGATGCGGCCGCGATACATCGTGAACAGCCAGTTGAACATCTTCGCGCCCGTCGGGATCGAGATGATCATCGTGGTGATGCCGAAGAAGGAGTTGACGCTGGCGCCCGACCCCATCGTGAAGAAGTGGTGCAGCCAGACCAGGTACGACAGGATGGTGATGACCACCGTGGCGTAGACCATCGAGGTGTAGCCGAACAGCCGCTTGCCCGAGAAGGTCGAGGTCACTTCCGAGAAGATGCCGAAGGCGGGGAGAACCAGGATGTAGACCTCGGGATGACCCCAGATCCAGATCAGGTTCACGTACATCATCGGGCTGCCGCCGAAATCGTTCGTGAAGAAGTTGGTGCCGACGTAGCGGTCGAGCGAGAGCAGCGCGAGCACGACGGTCAGAACCGGGAAGGAGGCGACGATCAGCACGTTGGTGCAGAGCGCGGTCCAGGTGAACACCGGCATCCGCATCATGGTCATGCCGGGGCACCGCAGCTTGACGATGGTGCAGATCAGGTTGATGCCGGACAGCGTCGTTCCGACGCCCGCGACCTGCAATCCCCATATGTAATAGTCGACACCGACATCCGGACTGTAGCCGATGTTCGATAGTGGCGGATAAGCCAGCCAGCCGGTACGGGCGAATTCGCCGATGAACAGCGAGGCCATCACCAGCACCGCGCCGCCGACCGTCATCCAGAAGCTGAAATTGTTCAGGAATGGGAACGACACGTCGCGCGCACCGATCTGGAGCGGCACGACGAAGTTCATCAGGCCGGTGACCAGCGGCATCGCCACGAAGAAGATCATGATCACGCCGTGGGCGGTGAAGACCTGGTCGTAGTGATGCGAGTTGAGATAGCCCTCCGAGCCGCCGAAGGCGAGCGCCTGCTGCAACCGCATCATCAGCGCGTCGGCGAAGCCGCGCAGCAGCATCACGATGCCGAGGATCATGTACATGATGCCGATGCGCTTGTGGTCGACGCTGGTGAACCACTCGCTCCAGAGATAACCCCAGACGCGGAAATAGGTCAGGCCGGCGACCATGATGAGGCCGCCGGTTGCAACCACGGCAAAGGTGCCGACGACGATCGGCTCGTGCAGCGGCAGCGATTCGAAGGTGAGCCGGCCGAAGATGAGCTTGAGAAGATCAGGAGACATGCGGGATCTCTTTACGAATCTGACTTCGGACGTTGTCCGAGGAAGAAGGACGAGGACTTCAGCGGCGTGAAAGTCGGCCGCTTCAGGCCGGCGCCGAGCAGCGGCGCGGTGTCGAGAGGTGCCGTGATGGAGGCGGTGGTCCTGCCCTGCGGCGCCTCGGGCGTGCAGGTGCCGGCGACGAAGGTCGGCTCCGGCCCAAGCGCCGTGCCGCGGCGGGCGTATTTGTCGTAGGCCAGCGGCAGGGTGTTGTTCAGGCCCTCGTGGCCGAGGCCGCCCTTGGCGTCGATCGCCATCATCTCGCTCTGGCACATCTTTCCGGTCTCGACGCACATGTTGAGGATCAGGCGGTAGAGATCGGAATCGATCGTGCCGTAGCGCCGCACCGGCTCGTTCTGGCTGGGCTTTTCGAGTTGGAGATATTCGGCACGCCCGAGCGAGCCGCCGCCGGACTTGGCGCTGGCGATCCAGGCGTCAAAGTCCTTGTCGTCGAGACCCTGGAAGTTGAAGTGCATGCCGGAGAAGCCGGCGCCGCTGTAGTTCGCCGAAAAGCCCCGGTAGGTGCCGGCGTGGTTCACGACGGCGTGGAGCTTGGTCTCCATGCCCGGCATCGCGTAGATCTGGCCGGCCAGCGCGGGGATGTAGAACGAATTCATCACCGAGGACGCTGTGATGCGGAAGTTGATGGGACGATCGACCGGAGCTGCCAGATCGTTGACGGTGGCGATGCCGTAGTCCGGATAGATAAAGAGCCACTTCCAGTCGAGCGCGACGACGTCGACCTCGAGCGGGGCCTTTGACTGGTCCACGGCGCGGTCGGCATGGATGCGGCCGAGCGTGCGATAGGGGTCCAGCAGATGCGTACCCATCCAGGTCAGCGCGCCCAGGCAAACGATAATCAGAAGCGGCGCCGACCAGATCACCAGCTCGAGGCTGGTCGAGTGGTCCCATTCCGGCTCGTACCGGGCGTCGGTGTTGGACTGGCGGTAGCGCCAGGCGAACAGCACCGTCAGCGCCATCACGGGCACGACAATCAAGAGCATCAGGACGGTGGAAATGATGACGAGGTCGCGCTGTTGCGCCGCGATATCGCCGGCCGGCGCCAGCACGACGTAGTTGCAGCCGCTGAGCGCAACCGCCAGGGGTAGCAGCGCCAGAATCTTGAAACGGGACACGGGCCGAGCCTTATGAGAATGAGTTTCCTTTGCGGGCCCAAGGGGTAGCTGCGGCGCAGCAATCGGGACATTGGACAATTTGTCCAATGTTGCAGTGCGGGATGTTGCGCCAGACAGGCTTGGATTGCCTGGCGCCTTGCCGGGCGGTCGGCTTTGGTTTTCAGGACGTTAAGGGCGCACGAATGGCGATGGCACAGACCCCCGCAATGGCAGACCACTCGGGCGAGCACGGCCACGACCAGGCCAGTCCCGGCGAGATCGCTATCGGCGTCATCATCGGCCGCACCTCGGAATTCTTCGACTTCTTCGTCTTCGCGATCGCCTCGGTGATCGTCTTCCCGCGCCTGGTATTTCCGTTCACGAGCGAACTGACCGGCACCCTCTATTCCTTCATGATCTTCGCGCTGGCCTTCATGGCGCGGCCGATCGGCACCGTCATTTTCATGACGGTCGACCGCGAATACGGCAAGACGGCCAAGCTGATCTCGGCGCTGTTCCTGCTCGGCACCGCCACCGTCGCGATCGCGTTCCTGCCCGGCTATCACGAGATCGGCGTTGCCGCGATCTGGCTGCTGGCGCTGGCGCGCATCGCACAGGGTCTGGCCTGGGGCGGCGCCTGGGACGGCATGGCCTCGCTGCTGGCGCTGAACGCGCCGCCTTCGAAGCGCGGCTGGTACGCGATGGTGCCGCAGCTTGGCGCGCCGCTCGGTCTGATCGTGGCGAGCGGGCTGTTCGCCTATTTCGCCGGGAATCTCTCGGCCGACGATTTCTTCGATTGGGGCTGGCGCTATCCGTTCTTCGTCGCCTTTGCCATCAACGTCGTGGCGCTGTTCGCGCGGCTGCGCATGGTGACGACGGAAGAATATGCCTCGCTGTTCGAGACCCGCGAATTGCAGCCCTCGCGCATCTCCGAGACCGTGGCGCGCGAAGGCCAGAACATCATGCTCGGTGCGTTTGCGCCGCTGGCAAGCTTCGCTCTGTTCCACATGGTCACGGTGTTTCCGCTGTCCTGGGTGTTCCTGTTCACCCGCGAAAGCCCGGTGCGCTTCCTGATCATCGAGATCGTCGCCGCCGTGTTCGGCGTCGGCGCGATCGTGCTCTCCGGCGTCATCGCCGATCGCGTCGGCCGCAAGTCGCTGCTGATGGGATCGGCGATCGCGATCGCGATCTACAGCGGCTTTGCCCCGCAGCTGCTCGATGCCGGCGCGTTCGGCGAGACCATCTACATGGTGATCGGGTTTATCCTGCTCGGTCTGTCGTTTGGCCAGTCGTCGGGTGCGATCGCCTCGAACTTCAAGCAGACGTATCGCTACACGGCCTCGGCGCTGACCTCCGACATGGCCTGGCTGTTCGGCGCCGGCTTTGCACCGCTCGTCGCCCTGTTGCTTGCGACCAATCTCGGCGTCATCGCCTCGGGTGCGTACCTGCTGTCGGGCGCGTTCTGGACCTTGCTCGCGCTCTGGCTCAGCGGCCAGCGCGAGGCCGGCGATATGGACGCGGGGCGCTGATCGGGCGGAGCTTGTAGGGTGGGCAAACGCGCGTAAGCGCCGTGCCCACCATCTTTCAACAATCCTGATCGGGAATGGTGGGCACGCTTCGCTTTGCCCACCCTACGGCAGTTTAGCGTACGTCAATCCGCCACGACCTTCACGCGATCGCGCACCTTCACCTGCGCGTTGCGATCGAGGCCGTTGAGGACGCGAAAACGCTCGGCCGGGTGATCGACGCCCGCCATGCGGTGGGAGAGCGATTCCACGGTGTCGCCGGGCTGCACGGTGATGACCTTGATGCGCAGCGGGCGCGCGGCCTGGATTTCCTCGAGCGTCAGGCGGCGGAATGAACCGACGGTCTCGCGCGCATTGCGCTCGCTCTCGGTCGACTTCTGCCGTGCCGCGAAGATGAAGCGGTAGACGTCGCTGCCGAAGCGCAGGGCATAGACCTTGAACTGCCACTGATCGCCCTTGGCGGTGGCGGACGCAGCCGGAAAACCGTTGATGGTGATGTCCTCGGTGGAGGCCTTCTCGACACCCTCCATCCAGCCGGAATTCAGGTAATCGCCGAGCGACTGTTCGGCCGGCACCCGCACGACGTCGAAACGCATCGCCTGCGAGCCGCCGTCGCGCACGCCGATCACGGCTTGCGCGGTATTGTCGAGCGTAAAATTGTCCGGCGCCTGGAAGGTGAAGCCGAGCTTCGGATGCAGGAAGCGCCGGCCGCGGACAAAACCTTCGCTGGGATCTTCGCCGTAGACGAGGTTGTCGATCGCGGCGAGATAGGTCTCGCGGTCGCGCTCGCCGCCCTCTGGCGCTGCGTATTGCCGCGCGATGGTCTGCGCGTTCTGCACGCGCTCGGGCGTTGCCGGATGCGACGAGGTGAAATCCTGCGCGCGCGGATCGAGCGAGGTCTTGCCGACCTTCAGCTCGGCATTGCGCTCCATCGCCGAGAGAAAGCGTGCGGCACCATAAGGGTCGAAACGGGCCTTGGCGGAAATCCCGACGCCGACACCGTCGGCCTCGAACTCCTGATTGCGCGAAAAGCTCGCCATGGTGAGCTTGGTCTTGGCGAGCGCGAGCGCGGTGAGATCGGGATCGTTGCTCATGTCGGTGACGACGCGGGTGACGATCGCGGCCTGGCGGGCCTGGTCCTCACGCATCGCGGCGTGCTTGGACAGCACATGCGCCATCTCGTGGCTGAGCACGGAGGACAATTCCGACGTGTCGCTCGCGAGCGCAAGCAGACCGCGCGTGACATAGAGCTGGCCGTTCGGCAGCGCGAAGGCGTTCACCGCGCCGGAATTGAGAATCGTGACCCTGTAACCCTGGTCGGGGCGGTCGGACGCCGCGACCAGCCGGTCGACGGTCTTGCTGACGAGCGATTCGAGCCTTGGGTCGTCATAGGTGCCGCCATAGCTCGCCAGGATGCGCTCGTGCTCCTTCTCGGTGGCGGGGGTCTGCGCGACGGCGGGCTTCGGCTTGGGCATCGCGACGGTCGGCGGCGCCGCCGCGGTCTGGAAGCGGCCCATATCGCCGCAACCGGCAAGGGCTGAACCCAGCACGAGGCATAGCGCAGCCGACGCTGCCCGCAGGCGGCGGCGTTCACCTTGTCCGTGCCGTCCTAGCACCCCATTCACGTCGCTTAACCCGTGCCTGGCCCCTTTTAGGGCCTTACCCCTGTCGGCTCGTTTGCGCCCAGCAACTCGATTTGTCCCACGAGGCGTACATCGATACGCGGCCCCGTATTCCCCTCAGCCCAGCCCCGGACACGAATACGTTTATTTTCCAGAGACTTAAGAGCGATCCCGGCGCTTTCGAACGCGGGTACCATGCGCTTTGAAATAGTCACGGCGAAGCCGCGTGTCCAGTTTCGTCCGAAGTTGAGGTAGGTCATTGCCCCAGCTTGCCGGACCGACAGGACTTTGCCCTCGACCACCACAAAACGCCCGATCCCCGCCAAAATATCGTCCGGACTTTCCGCGTTTTTTAAGGCCAACGGGTCAGCCCAGTTGCCCTTTTTTTGGCGCCTCGCCTCGGCCTCCGACGCCATTAAGGCGGCTGCGCAGTCCTTATCGGCGATCTCGGCGGAGACGATGGCGTCACCCTGGGCGAGGAGCGTCGCCTGCACGGAGATGTCGCTCTCGCCGACAAAGACCAGCGCGCCCTGGCGGCCATAGCGATCGGGCGTGTCGTCGGCGCTGCGCAGGATCACGTCGCGCCCCACGAGCAGCGAAGTCAGCGCCTGTTTCGTGGTCGCGGTCGGCTCGATGCCGGTCAAACGGATTTCCCGGCCGTCGTCGAGCCGCAGACTGCGCGCATCGATCGCGGTGACGCGGCCTTCGCCCTGGGACTCGAACTGGCACGGGCTCGCGAATGCGCTCTGCCCCGCGACGAGAAGGATTGCGATCAGCTGAAGCCGGTGCGTCACGTTGCCCGGTGAGGTTGCGTTGCACGCCAGTCTTAACTCAAGCGCGGCGTGGCGCGAAGAGCCTTCCTCACACTCCGTCATTGCGAGCGCAGCAAAGCAACGACGTGGAAGCAGTTGTCCATACTTCGCCATTCCGCTTTGCGGAAAACATGCGCGCCAATCCTGTTCTCGTAGCGCAGCTTCGCTTGATGCGCTCTTGTGCATGCGGCATGATTGCGGCAACAGCTTTAACCAAGAGCAACAACCAAGCCGCCATCAGAGTACGGCGCGATAAGGGAGGTCTTTTCGATGAAGCATGTTTTGTCGGGCATTTTTGCTGCTGCGTTGGCGCTGAGTGCAAGCGCCGCGCAGGCCCAGGATAAACCGCCACTGAAGATCGGCGGCATCCTCGACATGTCGAGCCTGTATGCCGACATCACCGGCCCCGGCAGCGAGACCGCGGCCAAGATGGCCGTGGAGGACTTTGGCGGTGAGGTGCTCGGCCGCAAGATCCAGGTGCTGGCCGCCGACCATCAGAACAAGGCCGATCTCTCCGCCAACATCGCCCGCGACATGCTCGACAATCAGGGCGTCGAGATGATCTACGACGTCGCGGCCTCCGCGACCGCGCTCGCCGCCGGAGAGATCGCGAAAGCGCGCAACAAGATCATCATGTTCAACGGCCCGGGCTCGATCCGTCTCACCAACGAGGCCTGCGGTCCCTATACCATTCACTACGTGTTCGACACCTACGGCCAAGCCAATGTGACCGGCCTTGCGGCCGTGAAGTCGGGCCTCGACACCTGGTACTTTCTCACTGCCGACTACGCCTTCGGCCAGGATCTGGAGAAGGACACCAGCGCCGTCGTGACCAAGACTGGCGGCAAGGTGCTCGGCAGCGTGCGCCATCCGCTCAACACGTCGGATTTCTCGTCGTTCCTGCTCCAGGCCCAGGCCTCGAAAGCAAAGGTGATCGGGCTTGCGAACGCCGGCGGCGATACCGTCAACGCCATCAAGCAGGCGGCCGAGTTCGGCATCACCAAGGGCGGCCAGAAGGTCTCGCCGCTGCTCGCCTTCGTGACTGACATCGACTCGATCGGGCTCGAGACCGCGCAGGGCCTGTTGCTTGCGGAGGCCTTCTACTGGGATCTCAACGACGACACCCGCGCGTTCTCGAAGCGCTTCCAGGAACGCATGAAGCGGCCGCCGACCTCGGCGCAGGCTGGCGTCTATTCGTCCGTGACTCACTACCTGAAAGCGGTGAAGGCGGCCGGCACGACCGACGCTGCGACGGTGATGAAAGTGATGAAGGAGACGCCGATCAACGACTTCTTCGCCAAGAACGGCAAGATCCGCGAGGACGGCCGCATGCTGCACGACATGTACCTGTTCGAGGTCAAGAAGCCGTCGGAATCCAAGGGCCGCTGGGACGACTACAAGCTGCTCGCCACCGTGCCCGGCAGCGAGGCGTTCCAGTCGCTCGAGCAGTCGCGCTGTCCGCTGGTGAAGAAGTGACGGCGTGACGTCAGTCACGACGTCATCCCGGGGCGCGAAGCGAACCCGGGATCTCGAGGTTCCGGGTTCTCGCTTCGCGAGCCCCGGAACGACGGAGATACAAAACAACAACAAGGGAGACGCCCCGTGAGTAACGACATGGTCCTGCAAAAGCTCGAAGGCGGGCTGCTCACCATCACCATGAACCGGCCCGAGCGGAAGAACGCGCTCAACCCGGACATGGTCGCCGGGCTGGTCGTGGCGGCGCGGCGCGCGGCGGATGATCCGGAGGTGCGCGCGGTGTTGTTCAAGGGCGCGGGTGGCAGCTTCTGCGTCGGCGGCGACGTCAAGTCGATGGCGGAGGGCCGGGCGCCGCTGCCGTTCGAAGTGAAGATGGCGAACCTGCGCCGCGGCATGGAGGTGTCGCGCATCCTGCACCAGATGCCAAAGCCTGTGGTGGCACAGCTCGACGGCGCGGCCGCCGGCGCGGGTCTGTCGATGGCGCTGTCGTGTGACCTCCGCGTCGCCTCCGAATCCTGCAAGATCACCACCGCCTTCGCAAAAGTCGGCTTCTCCGGCGATTACGGCGGCACCTATTTTCTCACCCAACTCCTCGGTAGCGCGCGGGCGCGCGAGCTCTATCTGACCTCGCCGGTGCTTTCCGCGAAGGAAGCGCATGCGATCGGCATGGTGACGAAGGTCGTCCCCGACGCCGAGATCGATGCGGCCGCGCACGAGCTCGCGCTGTCGCTGGCGCAGGGGCCGTCGATCGCGCTCGGCTTCATCAAGCGCAACATCAACAATGCCGAGCATCTGGCGCTGGAGGATTGCTTCGATGGCGAGGCGATCCACCATACCCGCTGCAGCGATACCGAGGATCACAAGGAGGCCGCAAAGGCGTTCGTCGAGAAGCGCAAGCCGACCTTCAAGGGCGCATGACGATGGCGCCCTATATGCGGTTGCGACAGATCTGCCTGGTCGCGCCGCAGCTCGCGCCCGTGATCACTGACATCGCTGATATCATGGGCCTCGCTGTCTGCTACCGCGACGGCAACGTCGCGAAATACGGCCTGGAGAACGCGCTGCTGCCGGTCGACACGATCATGCTGGAGGTGGTTGCGCCGTTCAAGGACGGCACCACCGCCGGCCGCTTCATCGAGAAGAGCGGCGGGCGCGGCGGCTACATGGCGATCTTCTGCTGCAACGATCCCGACGAGCGCGGTCGCAATGCCAACGCGCTCGGCGTGCGCACCGCCAACGTCATCGACCACGCGCCCTATCACGGCGTGCAGCTCCATCCCCGCGACTGCCGCGGCGCCTTCATCGAGTTCAACCACACCGAAGGCAGCGACGACATTTTAGGGCCTTATCCGCCGGCGGGGCCGGACTGGCAGAAATTCATCCGCAAGGACGTGACGCAGGCGTTGACGAGCGTGGAAATGCAGAGCCCGGACCCGAAAGGGCTGGCCGAGCATTGGGGCAAGCTCATCGGCGTTGCGCCGAGTGGCGATGCTGAACTGGCGCTGCCCAACGCGACCTTCCGTTTCGTGAAGGGCGCCAGCGAAATCATGAGCGCGCTGGAGTTTCGGGTGGCGGATACGGCGCGCGTGTTGCACGCCGCCAGGGCAAAGGGTCTTGCGGTCGCGGGCGATGAGTTCCTGCTGGGCGGGGTGACGTTCCGGCTTGTTGCTTGATCGCTTGGTGGGGCGGAAGTAGTTGTCACAATCAACGCCGTCGTCCCGGCCTAGTGCGCAATTGCGCACGGGGGCCGGGACCCATACCGCGTGATCTATCGAGGGAGCACAGTGTTCATACCGAAGAACGACTAAGAGTCTTCGCCAAACTCTCCCTCCGGCCAAAGTTGAAAGCTACCGCCCCCTGAAATTCGCCACCCGCCGTTCTTCCGTGGCCTTCACGCCTTCCTTGAAATCTTCCGTCGCGCGCAGCCGGGTCTGCTCCTCGAGTTCGTGATTGGTCGCGGCCATCACGCGGTCGGCCAACCCGGCGCGCATCGTGGCGCGGGTGGAGACGAGGCCGAGCGGGGAGCATTCGGCGATTTCGCCGGCGAGCTTCAGTGCGGCCGCCTTGACCTGATCCTGCGGCACCAACTCGTTAGCGAGGCCCCATTTGAAGGCCTCTTCGCCGGTGACGCGGCGGCTGGTGTAGAACATCAGCTCGGCGTTGTTTTTTCCGATCAGCTCGGGCAGCGTCACGGTCAGGCCGAAGCCGGGATGGAAGCCGAGCTTGGTAAAGTTCGCGGAGAAGCGCGCTTCGGGGCAGGTGACCCGGAAGTCCGCCGAGACCGCGAGGCCCAATCCGCCGCCGATGGCAGCGCCCTGCACGGCCGCGACGATCGGCTTCTTGGCGCGGAAGATGCGCACGGCCTGAATGTAGAGGTGATTGATCGCCCCGAGACTGTCGGCCGGATCGCCCTTGGCCGTCTTGTCGGCTTCGCGCGCCTCTTGGGCCTGGCGGGCCGGGTCCTGGAAATTCGCGCCGGCGCAGAATGCCTTGCCCTGCGCCGACAGCACCGAGGCGCGAATCTCGATGTCGCGGTCGAACTCGTCGAGCGCATCCGCGATCTGGTTGATCAGCGAAATGTCGAAGAAGTTGAGCGGCGGGCGGCGGATCTCGATGGTGCCGACGTGACCAACTTTTTCGACGCCGATATCTTTATAAGTGCTCATGATGTCCTCGAATGATTAGCGCAAACCAAGGCCGCGGGCGATGATGCCGCGCAGCACCTCGGTGGTGCCGCCCTGGATGGTGAGTTTCGGCGCGGTCTTGATGGCGAAGTCGAGCTGCCGCTCCAGCGTCTCGCGATTGGTCGCAGTCTCCTCGACGAAGGCGGCGAGATCGCGCACGCGGTGCGGCAGCTGCTGCTCCCACACCGTGCCGATGTCCTTGACGATGGACGCTTCGACGACCGGCTCCTTGCCCGCCTGCAGCATGCCCGCGACCGAGACCGACATGCGCCGCATGGTGTGAAGCTGCGCCACCAGCCGGCCGATCCCTTCGGCACTGCGGGTATCAGGATTGGGACCAACCGCGCGAACCAGCTCGGTCAGCACGTAATAGGTCTCCAGAAAGCGCTCGGGGCCCGAACGTTCATAAGCGAGCTCGCTGGTCGCCTGCTTCCAGGCGCCGTCGACTTCGCCGAGCACGTGATCGTCGGGCACGAAGAAATCGGTGAAGACGACCTCGTTGAACTCGTACTGGCCGGTGATCTGGCCGATCGGGTTCACCTGGATGCCCGGCTGCTTCATCTTGACTAGGAACTGCGTCAGGCCGTGACGGCGGTTCTCCTTGGTCGGCTGCGACGTCCGAAAGATCGCGATCATGTAGTCGGCGATATGCGCTGACGAGGTCCAGATCTTGGTGCCGTTGATGAGATAGCCGCCGTCGGTCTTGGTCGCGCGGGTCTTCGCGGCGAACAGGTCCGAGCCGGAGTTCGGCTCGCTCATGCCGATCGCGAAGCATATCTCGCCGCGGCAGATACGCGGTAGGATGTCCATCTTGATGTGCTCGGGCGCGTACTTGATCAGCACCGGTCCGCTCTGGCGGTCGGCGACGAAGAACCGCCGCGTCGGCGCGTTGGCGACGCGCATCTCCTCCGTCACCACGTAACGTTCGAGGAACGAGCGCTCCTGGCCGCCATATTTCTTCGGCCATGTCATGCCGAGCCAACCCTTGGCGCCGACCCGGCGGGAAAATTCCGGCGCGTCGGTGTCTTCGCGGTTGGGCTTGTGCGGATCGAAGGTGCCGGCGGCGATTTCCTCCGCGAGGAAGGCGCGCACTTCCTTGCGCAGTTGCTCGCATTTCTCGGGCAGGCGGATCGGATCGAAACGGAGGGCAGCGGTCATTGTTGTCTCGTCCCTGATCAGCGCGAAGCCACGAGCGGCCACAATTCGTCGGCGCCGCGGTTTGCAACCAGCTTGCCGAGCTCGACGGCCCAGTGGCTTTCCGAACCGAAATCGTCGCGCCAGGCCAGCGCCCGCAGCGAATAGCGGTGCAGGATGTGCTCCAGGGTGAAGCCGATCGCGCCATGGACCTGGTGCGCGATGGCGCCGCCCTTTTCCGCGGCTTCCGCGCAGCGGATCTTTGCGGAGGCGGCTTCGAGATAGACCTCGTCATTGAACGACTTTGCGTTGGCGATGGCATCGGCCGCAGAGGTAGCCGCGGCAAGCGCAGCAGCCGACTCGCCGGCGAGGCGAGCGAGATTGTGCTGCACGGCCTGGAATTTGGAGATCTTCTTCTCGAAGGCGACGCGCTCGTTGGAATAGCGCACGGAGATGTCGAGCATCGATTCCAGCGCGCCCGCGATCTGAAGGCTGCGCGCGACACCGCCCATCAGCATCATTGTGGTCTGGTCAAAGCCACTCGGGGCGGACCTGATGGTGAGGGGCTGGACCTTGTCGAGCGTGACGGTGTCGCTGTGGTCGTAGCCGACATTGAGCCCGGTTTCGATCCGACCCTTGCTCGCATCGACCAGCGCGATCGAGGCGCCGTCCTTGCCGTGGGCCAGCACTGCAAAGTGCTTTGCGGCCTTCGCAAAGGGCACGCCGCGGGCGCGGCCGGAGAGCGCGCCGTCGGCGTCGCGGGTGATGCGATCCTTGGGCGAAGCCGGCAGCACCGTCATCTCGCCCTCGGGGGATGCGATCTTCGCCTGCGCCAGCAGCCAGCCTGCCAGCATGGTTTCGGCCAGGGGGACCGCGACTGCGAAACGGCCGGCGGCGTTCAGCAGCGCAAAGCCGTCGGCGAGGCTCGCGCCGGAGCCGCCGAGATCGTCGGGCACCCACGACAACGGCAAGCCGGCCTCGCTCAGCGCCTGCCATAGCGGCGCCTGCCACGTATCCTTCTTGTCGTTGTTGACGGTCTGCGGATCGGCGAGATCGGCGAAGATTTTCTCCGCGGTCTCGACGACGATATTGTCACTCTCCGCCACAGCGTTCCCCGTGTTTTGCCATTGGCGCGTCCGGCCCCGTGGGCGGGCGCGCAGGTTCTTCTTGCGCCCGATGATCCAAAAAAGCCATGCCCCTGACAAGCGCTGATCGCAGGTCAACCTGCGGCGCGGGCATGGGCAATGAGCTAATTCCGCTTAGCGGAGTTTGCTCGATTTGCAGGGCGCGGCAAACTCGCTAAACAGAACGTCGATAGTCAATCAAGGGGAAGGAAATCCGGATGGCAAAGGACAGTTTGTGCGCAATCGTGACGGGGTCCGCTTCCGGCTTGGGTGCTGCGACCGCGGAAATTCTCGCACGGAGCGGGGCGCGGCTCGTCATCAACTATTCCTCGAGCCAGAAGGAAGCCGAGGCGACGGCGGAGCTTTGCCGCAAGGCGGGCTCACCGGAAGTTCTGGTCGCGCAGGGCGACGTCTCGAAAGATGACGATTGCCGCAAGATCGTTGCGGCAGCTGGTGGCTGGGGCCGGCTCGACATGCTCGTCAACAATGCCGGCACCACCAAGCATGTCGCCCATGCCGATCTCGACGGATTGTCGGCGGAAGATTTCCAGCGCCTGTACGGCGTCAACACCATCGGCCCGTTCCAGATGGTGCGCGCGGCGCGCAGCCTGCTGGAGGCCGGCGCCAAGGCCTCTGGGCGGCCGTCCGCCGTGGTCAACATCTCCTCGGTCGCCGGCATCAGCGGCGTCGGATCGTCGATTGCGTACGCCGCGAGCAAGGGCGCGCTCAACACCATGACGCTGTCGCTGTCGCGCGCGCTGGCGCCGCTGATCCGCGTCAACACGGTGTGTCCCGGCTATATCGATACGCCCTGGTTCACCAAGGGCCGCGGCGAGGCCGGCGCCAAGCAGGTGCGCGACAGCGTCGTGGCGAAGGTGCCGCTGAAGGTCGCATCATCGGCGGAAGACATCGCGCAGCTCGTCTGCTTCCTGGCGATGCCGGCCTCCAGCAACATGACCGGCGAGGTCGTGCGCATGGATGCCGGGATGCATTTGGTGACGTGATCGCGCGGCAAATACAACTGTCGTCCCGGGCTTCGCCGGGACGACACCGAATGTGTTCACCCCTTGATCACGCCGCTCGCCACCAGACGGTGCCAGATGAACAGCACCACCACGGCGCCGATCGTGGCCATGATGAATCCCGCGCCCTGGTCGGGACTGTAGTGCCCGATGGCCTGGCCGATGAAGGTCGCGAGAAATGCGCCGGCGATGCCGAGGATGGTGGTGAGGATGAAGCCGCTCGGATTGTTCGGTCCCGGCGCCAGCCAACGCGCGATGAGGCCGGCGACGAAGCCGACGACGATGATCCACAACAAACCGCCCATGCTCATGTCCGTGCTTCCCTCGCTTTGACTAACTGAATCAGACTCTGCCCGCGATCTCTTGCTCGGTCGGCAGCCGTCCGTCCGGCGTCAGATGGTCAACCACCTGCGGCAGATACTGGCTGAGGCCCGAGAGCAGCTCGTCACGCGACAGGCCGCTCTGGGCGGACAGGCTCTCGATCTGGTCGGCGCCGAGCGCATTGGCGAGATCGCCTGGTGCGATCGCCTTGTTCTCGCCCTTGCCGACCCAGGTATTGGCGGCGTCGCCATGGCCGCTCTGCTGGAGCTGGTTGAGGAGATCGCCGAGCCCGCCGCTGAGCACGCTGCCGGCCGCGCCGCCCGCGAGCAGGCCGCCAAGGCCACCCTTCAACAGGTCACCGAGGCCGCCGCCAGCGCCCGCATTCACCGGTGGGGGGAGATGCGTCGGCGTCGGTGCCGGGGACGGCTGCGGCGCGCTGCCGGTCTGGTTGCCGCTCAAATGCTTGAATGCCTTCCAGGCGAGCAGGCCAAGGAGCGCCATGGTCATGGGCGACATGCCGCCGCTGGATGAGGATTGTGAACTCGGCGTGCTTGGGCCGCGCGGGCCGTTCTGCATGCCGTTGAGGACGTCGAGCAGACCCATGGCGTTCTCCTTTGGCGCTTTCTTGCCGTAACAAGCCCCGCTCGAAAACATATGAGGCTGTCATGATGGTTACAAGGCGATTGCGCCGCAACTGCGGGAATGGGCAGCAGGCACAGCCTCTGCTATCGAGGGCAGATCGTTGAGGGGGCAAGCCAAGGTGGTTACGGATCGACCGATCGTGGTGGCCGGCGCAGGCGCCATCGGATGTTTCGTCGGCGGCACCCTGGCCGCTGCCGGCCGCCGCGTCGCGCTCCTGGTGCGGCCGCGGGTGAAGTCCGAGATCGAGCGGTTCGACCTGCTTCTGACCGATTTCGACGGCTCGGAGAAGAAGCTCAGCGCGGGCCAACTCGCGCTGTCGGACGATCCCGCGATCTTCCACAGCGCCGGCATCGTGCTGGTCACAGTGAAGAGCGCCGACACGGCCGCTGTCGCCGATCAGATCGCGCAGCATGCGCCGCAGGACGCCGTCATCGTCTCGCTGCAAAACGGCGTCGGCAATGTCGCGGTGCTGCGCGAGCGCCTCGGCGACCGCCGTGTGCTCGCCGGCATGGTGCCTTTCAACGTGGTCGGGATGGGCGAGGGCCGCTTTCACCGCTCGACCTCCGGCGACATTCATGTTGGCGAAGACGATGCGAACACGGCCGCAGCGCTGTCGGTGCCGGGGCTCACTATGCGCGCGAGCGGCGACATCACCGGCGTGCAATGGGGCAAGCTGATCATCAATTTGAATAACGCGCTCAGCGCCTTGTCCGACATGCCGCTCGCCGCGCAATTGGCGAACCGCGACTGGCGAAGGCTGTTCGCCGACCAGATGGCGGAGGGGCTGGCGGCGATGAGGGCCGCCGGCATCACGCCGGTTTCGGCGACGCCGATCCCGTCGTCCTGGACGCCCACCTTGCTGAGGCTGCCTGATCCGATTTTCAAGCTGATCCTGGGAAGGACCATGAAGATCGATCCCGAGGCGCGTTCCTCGATGTGGCAGGATTTGAAGCAGGGCCGCAAGACCGAGATCGATTATCTCCAGGGCGCGATCATCGCGCTCGCCGAACAAAACAATGTCGACGTGCCGCTGTCGCGCCGCATTGTTGCGCTGATCAAGGAGGCTGAGGCCGCGGGCAAAGGTCCACCGCGGCTGACGCCGCAGCAGGTTCGCGGGTAACGCATGAGTTCAGGCTGGGCGAAGCGAGGAGCAACGATGAAGCGTCGTCTGATGATCGGGTTCGCGCTGTCTTTGCTCTGCGTTGCGTCCTCGGTCGCGGAGGCCCGGCCGCCGACGGTCATGAACTCTCCCGGCTATGACAGGCGATTGCAGGAGAGCAGGTCGCAATTAGGTAGTTCACCGACAACAACGGCCCCGGCGACCGCGCCGGTAGCTCAACCGAAGCGCAGCAAGAAGAAGCCTCCGAACTGAGGTGCAGGCGGCGCCACATCCTCCGCCGTCGTCCCGGACAAGCGCGCCCGAAGCGCGCGCCGATCCGGGACCCATAACCACAGGGAGTTGTTGTGCGAAGACTCGCGGTTACGAGTCTCGTGCCAAACTACTTCCTGTGGTTATGGGTCCCGGCCTTCGCCGGGACGACGGCGGAGGGTGTAGCTCTGCCGGAATGACACCAAAGAAGCTCAGCCCTTCTTCGCCGGCTTGCTCGGCGTAGGGCTGAACAGCTTCTTGATATCGTTCAATCCATCCGACAGCCGCGGCCATTCGCAGGAGAACGAGCCCTTGGTGCAGGGCGCGCCCTTCGGCCGCGGCCGCGCGTCGCCGATGGCGGCCTGTTGGACCTTGGGCCGCTCGACCGGCACCGGCACGCGCTCGACCTCGGTTCGCAACGCGACCCGCTGAAGCTGCTGCACCTGTTGTTCCTGCTGTTCGCGCTGCTGGCGCGCGGTGGCCTGCGCGGCTTCATTGCTGCGGCGCTGATTGGCGAGATAAGCGGTGTAGGCTTCGTCGATCTTCTTCTGCTCCTCCGGCGTCGGATTGGGGCCGGCGATGTCGAAGGTGCGGTCCTGGAGGAAGTCGTAATAGGAATAGCCGCCGCCTGCCTTGCGCCGGCCGGCGAATTTGGCGTTGCAGTCGGCAAGCGCAGCCGTCTTCTCGGACTTGGTCGTGGCTTTCTCGGCGGCATCGGCGCAGGCCTCGAAGTCAACAGGGGCGCGCTTCCACCATTGTGCCTGGACATGCGACGGCGCCAGCAGGAAAAATCCTGCTGCGGCTACGACAAGCGCCGCACGACGCCATGCAACTACGTTCGACATTCTACGAGAGCATTCCTTGCAAAACTCAACCCGAACTGAGTCGGGCTGATTTTTGCCCCTTTATGGCCGGCTTGTCACCCATGGAACTCGGGAAATTCATGGCTGCGATGCTGACATTTTTTGCTTGACGTGGCGCAGGAGTCACAGCGTCACTTCATCCTGCGCTCGCCTCGTCGGCGACGCCAAGAAAACGAAGTGGAAACGCCTGATGCTGCTGCCCCTGTCCGACGTGCCGCGCTGGTACGCCGAGCGCAAACCGCAAGGCACGATCGCCGTCCGTCACGGGCAGGATACGCTGACATGGGACGCGCTCGAACGCGGCGCCAATCGGCGAGCGCGGGCGTTCGTGGCCAAGGGCGTCAAGCCCGGCGACTTCGTCGCGATCGGTTTGCCCAACGGCAATGCGTTCTTCGAGACTTCCTTTGCGGTGTGGAAATGCGGGGCGACGCCGACCTCGCTGTCATGGCGGCTGCCGCGCGGCGAAGCCGCCGCGGTGCTCGACATCCTGAAGCCGGCGCTGGTGGTCGGCGGCGAAGCCGATTGGAACGCGCCGAACCGTCTGCCCGCGGATTTCGTGCCGGAAGGGTTTTCGGACGAGCCGCTCACCGCACCGGTAGCGCGTTATTGGAAGGCGATGACCAGCGGCGGTTCGACCGGCCGCCCGAAGGTGATCCTCGATCACCAGCCGGCAGTGATCGACACGGTCGCCACGCCGCCGCTCAATATCCCCTTCGGGGTCTCGCTGCTCAATCCCGGGCCGCTCTATCACAACGCGCCGTTCATCGTGTCGCACTACGCGCTGTTCACCGGCGGCCAGCTCACCGGCCTCGTCAAGTTCGACGCCGAGGAGGCGCTGCGGCAGATCGCGCGCGAGCGCGTGCAATGGGTCAATTTCGTGCCCACCATGATGCACCGGATCTGGGCGCTTCCGGAGCACGTGCGCAACGCCTATGACGTGTCGAGCCTGCAGACCGTCTTCCACATGGCCGCTCCGATGCCACCCTGGCTGAAGGAGAACTGGATCGCCTGGCTCGGGCCTGAGCGGATCTGGGAGCTCTATGGCGGCACCGAGCGACAGGGCTCCTGCATCATCTCCGGCACGGAATGGCTGACGCACAAGGGCTCCGTCGGCAGGATCGGCGAGATGGCGCGCTTGCGCATCATCGGCGAGGACGGCAACGACGTCGCCCCGGGCCACACCGGCGAGATCTATTTCCTCAACAATGACGGCAAGGATGCTACCTATCACTATCTCGGCGCCGAGCCGAAGCGCCGCGCCGACGGCTGGGAATCGCTCGGCGATATCGGCAGGCTGGATGCGGACGGCTACCTCTATCTCGGCGACCGCCTCGCCGACATGGTGCTGCGCGGCGGTGCCAACATCTATCCCGCCGAGGTCGAAGCCGCCGTCTCCGCCTGTCCGGGCGTGCGCTCCTGCGTGGTGGTGGGATTGCCCGATCCGGAGCTGGGCCAGCGCGTCCACGCCATCATCGAGCCGGAGGGCGATACGGACGGTCAGGCCATCGCCAACGGGATGGCGGATTTCCTGAAAGAGAGGCTCAGCCGCTACAAGCACCCCGAGAGCTTCGAGATCGTCGCCGCTCCGCCACGCGACGATTCCGGAAAAGTTCGTCGCACGCTGTTGCGCGATGAGCGCGCAACATGGATGAAGGAGGGGCGCGCCTTCCGGATTTGGCCGGCGAAGGCAAGGGCGGACGCAGAGTAAAGGGCGCACGTCGATCAAGAGAATTCACGGGAAGGACTGAGATTATGACCATTACCATCGCTGCGAACGCCGTGCCGAAGCCGCCGGCCGAGATCATCGAGGGCTTTCGCGGTGCGCCGACCTCGGTCATTTCGGACAATCTCGGCCGGCTGCCGGGTGCAGTGGGGCTCAAGCCTTATCATCGCGGCGCCAAGCTGGTGGGCACGGCTTTCACGGTCCGCACCCGTCCCGGCGACAATCTCGCCATCCACCGCGCGCTCGAGCTGGTAGGCCCCGGCGACGTCATCGTGGTCGACGGCGGCGGCGATGAGACCCGCGCGCTGGTCGGCGAGATCATGAAGAACATCGCGCAGTGGCGCAAAGCCGAAGGCTACGTCATCGACGGCGCGATCCGCGACGTCGCGGCGTTCGCGGCCGATGACTTTCCCTGCTACGCCCGCGCCGTGATCCACCGCGGCCCCTACAAGAACGGCCCCGGCGAGATCAACGTGCCTGTTTCGATCGGCGGCAGCGTGATTTCGCCCGGCGACATCGTCGTCGGCGACGAGGATGGCGTGGTGTCCTTTGCCGCCGCCGGTGCCGCGGCGCTGCTGGACGCCGTGCGCGCCCAGGTCACGCGCGAGGAGGAGACGCTGAAGGCGATCCGCGAGGGCCGTTATCAAGGCTCCTATGGCAAATCCTGATCAGCGCGAGGCTTAGGTCAAAGCAATGGTCGAATCGATCGCACGTCGACGTTGGCCATTGCCTCTTTCGAAAGTGATTTCACAACTTTGTTTCGGTCAGACTTCCTTCGTGCTTTTTGCTGCTGGGGATACTTCGAGTGACGAGGAATTACGCGATCGTCCTGCCTAGCTTCTTCGTTCTGTTGGTCTCTGGAAGCAACGAGGTTGGTTCGCAGAACATGCCGCCTTTTGGCTCCGGCCGCGGGGCAGCGCCCATTTTCAATCGCGATCGCGTCACTGATAGTCATCTGGCAGTCGCTTCGACCGATACAGAGCGACGACTAACTGAAGGGGTTTACGCAAAAGCCAACGGTCTTCCTCCAGGTGAGGTGGAAAAGCGCTTTGCGGCAAGTGGAGTCCTGCGATGTCCTGGTGGAGATAGCAGCGCTCAAGTGACTGGTGCGCGCGACGTGATTACCACGGCGGCTCACGCATTTCGGGACCTTTGCAAACCCCATACGTCACCTGACAAATGTATATTCGAGTACTATCTCGGAGCCGAGAGGCGTGCCATTCCTTTGTCAGCGACCCTATGGATGGGCACATGCGTTGAGAGTGCGCCCAAGGCGATTGTCAGCGACTGGGCAGTCGCAAAGCTCGTGTCTGCCGCGGAAGTGACGCCTTACGAGATCAATGAACGAACTGAAAGTGTGGTCGAGCTGGAGCGTGTCCTGGCGGTTGTCGGTTACGACATCGAAGCCACTGGAAAAAGGGACAGGTACGGCCCCTTCAACAAGACGATTCAGGAGTGCCAGATACGCGACGTAAGGGACTGGTCGATATTCGAAACGAGCTGCGAGTTCACAGTAGGGGCATCAGGTAGCGCTTTGTTTCGTCTGTTGGACGGTCGAACGACTCTGTTCGGCGTCCTCAATGGAGACTATCACGACAAAGAATATTGCCCACGAGGCAGCTGCGAGTTCAAGAGCCGGCATTGGTCGAGCGTGTATGTTACCGTGAAGGGTGAGTTCAAGGACCGCCTTCTGGCCGCCGTGAGCCAGTCTGCTGCAAAATAAAGCGTAAAGGGAGGATGGCGTGAGCCAGAAGGACGAATTCCATAATCTCGACGATACCGCCGACGGGCTGTTTCGCGAGCTCGCGGCAGGAGTGACCACGCGCATCTTCTCCGGCGAGCACGCCATGCTGTCGGTGGTGACGCTGGCGCCGCATGCGCAGGGCACGCTGCATCATCATCCCGAGGAGCAATGGGGCGTGTTGCTCGACGGCTCCGCCATCCGCGTCCAGGGCGATGAGGAGATTGCGGTGAAGAAGGGCGACTTCTGGCGGACGCCGGGTAATGTGCCGCACACCGTGCGCGCCGGGCCCGACGGCGCCCGCGTGCTGGACATCTTCAGTCCGCCGCGGCCAGAATACAGAAAAGCGGGATCCGGTTTCGGAACGACTTAAAGCGCCAAGAGCAAAAGCAGAGCGCGAGAAAACAGGGAGGGATAACATGACGATCACACGACGCACGCTGCTGGCAGCGCCGGCTATTCTCGCAATGACGCCGGCGTTGGCGCAGGCTTCAAAAATCACGCTGGTGGTGCCATTTCCGCCGGGCGGATCGACCGATGCGATGGCGCGGCTGCTCCAGAGCCATCTGCAGGCCAAGCTCAACCGCATCGTCATTGTCGAGAACAAGTCGGGCGCCGCCGGCGCGCTGGGCGCGGCGCAGGTCGCCAAGAGCCCGCCTGATGGCTCGACGTTCCTGGTCACCTTCGATTCCCACGCGGTGATCCCCTCCATCCTCGACAAGCCGCCCGTCGATGTCGAGCGCGAGCTGATGCCGGTGTTGCTGGTCGGCACCGCGCCATATGTGATCGCGGCCGGTGCGGGCCGTCCCTACAAGAGCTTCGCCGACGTGGTGGCGGCCTGCAAGGTGACGCCCGGCGCGGTGAAATATGCCTCCGTCGGCATCGGCACGCTCGGCCATCTCGCCATGACCGTGCTCGGCAACAAGGCGGGCGTCGAGATCATGCACGTGCCCTATCGCGGCGGCGGCCCCGCGATGAACGACGTGCTCGGCGGCCATGTCGATCTGATCGCGGGATCGGCGGCCCTGGTCGCAGCCCAGCTCGGCACCAACATGCTGCGTCCGATCCTGCAGCTCGGCCGCGAGCGGCTGCCCGGCCTGCCGGATACGCCGACCGCGATCGAGGCGGGCTTCCCGGATTTCGAGACGCTGGCCTGGTGGGGCATCTTCGCGCCCACGGGCACGCCGCCGGACATCGTCGCAGGCCTCGCGACGGCGTCCAAGGAGATCCTGAGCGAGCCCGCCACCGCCGCCCAGCTCAAGGAGACGCAGCAGATGACGCTGCTGCTCGAGGACGCTCCCGCCTTCAAGACCTTCTTCGACAAGCAGGTCGCCACTTGGGGCAAGGTGGTGAAGGACAACAATATCCGGGCGTGAGATGACCGGCAGCCCTCCGCATTGAGCAATGCGGAGGGCTTCCGATCCCGCCTCCGCTTTGATATGAAGCCCCGGTAACCCGCTCTGCGGGTTCCGCGGTCCCGTAGCTCAGCCGGATAGAGCGACGGTTTCCTAAACCGTAGGTCGGAAGTTCGAGTCTTCCCGGGATCGCCAGTTTTTCAGTGAGCTAAGCGCCGCGACGGCCAGCGGTGCTGGTAGCCCCTCCAATTGCTTTCTATCGTGACGTGTGCCGATCGCCGGCTAGTATACGGCGGGTGCAGGGGGCGTTCGCATGGCGGATTCGTGGTTCTACGCGGAAGGTGGGCAGAAACGCGGTCCGATGCCGATATCGGAGCTCCTTCCGCTACTGGCTCGCATCGCAGATTCACCGCGCGTGCTGGTCCGGCGGGAGGGCTGGGAGAGCTGGAAGCCGGTCGCGGAGGTGCGTGAGATCACGGAGCACCTCTTTCGAACGCAGTCGTCGATGCCGGCACTGCCGCCGGTCGACGCCACGCGGGAGCCGTCCGTTCCCGCAGAAGACGCTGCTGCCTTCAAGGACGTCCAACCCGAGATGACCGGTATCAGCGGTTGGCTCGCGCTACTCGCGTTCGGCCAAGTGATGGGCATTCTGCGCCTGATCTTCAACGTCGGACAATACGTGCAGTCGATCACCGACGAAATCTGGACTTACTTTCCGACGGTGATCTGGAGCGAAATGCTGATAAATGCCGCCATGATAGGCTTCTCGATCTGGACAACGGTGCTCCTGTTCAGACACTCCCACAGATTTCCCGCCTTTTTCATCGTGCAAATGATCTGCGCTGTGCTGATGCCGCTCGTCGATCTCTTCTGCGTCGCATCGGTTTTTTCCGCCGCGCTGAACCGACCTTTCAGCGATTTTTTCATCATTGAAATGCGACAGATCGGACTAACGGTTGTCGGTGTGATGAGTGCCGCGGTTTGGATAACGTACGTGCTTCGCTCCCGCAGAGTCGCGAATACGTTCACGAAATAAGCCGCGTTTGTGGTCCGCTTTGCGTCGGGCCTGATCCCGACCGCGATGCTGAGCTCGACGTTCGGCCGCATGATGCCGGATGCACTGGAGCTGCTGAAGGACCAGGCGCCGCGCGCGGATCGCAAGTCCAACGGGCACTGACCGCGGCCGATTTGCTTCGGCGGCGCGAAAATTGCTAGAAGCGTGAAGCTTCCTTCCTGGCCCGGTCCACATGGCGGCCACGCCCCACTATCCCATCCGGAGACGACAATGCCTTTCGACTTGATCCTGCGCGGCGGCCGTGTGGTCGACCCGGCCCAGAAGCTCGATGCCGTGACCGATGTCGCCTTTGCGGGCGGCAAGGTCGCTGCGATCGGCGCCGGGCTCAAGGCTGATCCGGGCACTGACGTGCGCGACGTCTCGCATTTCATCGTGACGCCGGGATTGATCGATCTCCACACCCATGCCTATTGGGGCGGCACTTCTCTCGGCATCGATGCCGAGGAATTCTGTCGTCTCTCCGGCGTCACCACCGCGGTCGATACCGGCAGCGCGGGGCCGGGCAATTTCGCGGGCTTCCGCAAGCATGTGATCGAGCCGAGCCAGGTCCGCATTCTCGCTTATCTGCACGTCTCGCATGCCGGCATCTTCGGCTTCTCGCACCGGATCATGGTCGGCGAGAGCGAGGAGCTGCGGCTGATGAACCCGATCGAGGCGGCCAAGGTGGCCGACGCCAACCGCGATCTTATCGTTGGCATCAAGGTACGCGTGGGGCTGCACTCGTCGGGCACGTCAGGCGTCGTGCCGCTCGACATCGCGCTCGAAGTCGCGAACGAGGTCGGCATGCCCCTGATGGCGCATATCGACCATCCGCCGCCGAGCTACGAGGAGGTGCTGGCGCGCCTGCGCCCCGGCGACGTGCTCACCCATGCGTTCCGGCCCTTCCCCAACACGCCCGCGACCGCGCAGGGCACGGTGAAGCGGGCGGTGCTCGACGCCCGCGAGCGCGGCGTGCTGTTCGACATCGGCCACGGCAAGGGCTCGTTCGCGTTCAAGACCGCACGTGCCATGCTCGCCAACGGCTTCTATCCGGACACCATCTCGTCCGACATTCATCAGCTCTGCATCGACGGCCCGGCCTTCGACCAGGTGACGACCCTGTCGAAATTCCTGTGCATGGGCATGCCGCTGTCCGACGTCATCGCAACTTCGACCGTCAACGCCGCGATGGCGCTGCGCCGGCCCGAGCTCGGCAGCCTCAAGCCGGGCAGCGTCGGCGACGCCACGCTGATCTCGGTGAGGGAAGGCCAGTTCGACTATGAGGACGTCGTCGGCGAGCACCTGATCGGTGACCGCAAGATCATCTCCGAGGGTGTCGTCATCGGCGGCCGCTGGTGGCATCCGAATTGAGCGGCAGGCCGCTCACGCCGACCTGATTACAGCGACTTGATTATAACGACCTGGCGATCAACAGCTTCATGATCTCGTTCGTCCCGCCATAGATCTTCTGGATGCGGGAATCGATGAAGATGCGCGAGATCGGATATTCCTGCATGTAGCCGTAGCCGCCGAACAGCTGAAGGCATTCGTCGGCGGTCTCGACCTGCTTCTCCGAGCACCAGTATTTCGCCATCGATGCCGTGACGGTGTCGAGGTCCTTGGCGACCAGCCGCTCGATGCACCAGTCGACGAACACGCGCGCGATCATCGCTTCGGTCTTGCGCTCGGCGAGCTTGAAGGCGGTGTTCTGAAAATCCATCAGCGGCTTGCCGAACGCTTTCCGCTCCTTGGTGTAGTCGGTGGTGAGCTTTATCGCGCGCTCCATCGCGGCGACCGCGCCGACCGCGAGCGCGAGGCGCTCCTGCGGCAGTTGCTGCATCAGCTGCACGAAGCCCTGGCCTTCCTCGCCGCCGAGCAAATTGTCCGGCGGAACCGTGACGTTGTCGAAGAACAGCTCGGACGTGTCGGAGGCATGCAGGCCGATCTTGTCGAGGTTGCGCCCGCGCTTGTATCCATCCGCGCCTGCGGTTTCGACCACGATCAGCGAAATGCCCTTGGCGCCGACATCTCCGGTGCGCGCGACCACGATGACGAGATCGGCGGCCTGGCCGTTGGTGATGAAGGTCTTCTGTCCGTTGATGACGTAGGAATTACCCTGCTTCCTGGCGGTGGTCTTGACGGCCTGCAAATCCGAGCCGGTGCCGGGCTCGGTCATGGCGATGGCGCCGACCATCTCGCCCGAGGCCATCTTCGGCAGCCAGCGCTTCTTCTGCTCCTCCGAGCCGTAATTGAGGATGTAGTGCGCGACGATGGCGCTGTGCACGGAGACGCCGGTCGTCAGCTCCGGCACCGTGCTTTCGAGGTCGTCGAGCACGGCGGCATCATAGGCGAAGGTCGCGCCCAGCCCGCCATATTCCTCCGGCACGCTTGCCAGCAGCGCGCCCATCTCGCCGAGCCCGCGCCAGGCAAAGCGGTCGACCATCTTCTGCTCGCGCCATTTTTCGGCATGCGGGGCCAGATCCTTGGCAAGATACTTCCGGAACTGGTCGCGGAAGATTTCGAGCTCTTCGGTCATCCAGGAGGAACGGTAGGACATGGTCACCTCGGTCAATGCGGCGTTCCGGCTTGGTAGGCCAGGGTTTGGCGGCAATTATTGTGTTTTCAGGCTGCGCCGGTGACGCTACCAAGGCGGCCGGAGCAGCGTCTATCGGGATCGTTGATTGTGGCTGTCAAAACTCAAGAGCTCAAGCTCGACATCGCGCGCATCGGCACGGTCTCGGCGATCCTGACGCAGCCGGGCAATGCGCGCGCCTGCTACGTTCTGGCCCATGGTGCCGGTGCAGGGATGCGGCACGCATCGATGGACAAGATTGCGGAGGGGCTCGCTGCTCGCGGCATCGCCACCTTCCGCTTCAATTTTCCCTACATGGAAAACAAGCAGGGCCGTCCCGACCCGCCGGCGGTCGCCCACGCCACGATCCGCGCGGCAGTCGAGGAAGCCGCGCGGCTCTGCCCCGGTGTGATGCTCGTTGCGGGCGGAAAATCCTTCGGCGGGCGCATGACGTCGCAGGCGCAGTCGAAGACTCCGCTGCCTGATGTCAAAGGGCTCGCGTTCCTCGGTTTTCCCCTGCACGCCGACAAGAAGCCGTCGACGGAGCGCGCCGAGCACCTGGCCCATGTCGAGATCCCGATGCTGTTCCTGCAAGGTACCCGCGACGGGCTCGCCGATCTCGGCCTCCTCAAGCCGGTCATCGCCGCTCTTGGCCCGAAGGCGACGCTGCACGAGGTCGAAGGCGGCGATCACTCCTTCGCGGTGCTGAAGAAGTCCGGTCGCAGCAATGAAGAGGCGCTTGCGGAGGTACTTGATGTGCTCGCGGCCTGGATCGACAAACTCGCCTGAAACCTCACGCCGAATATAGCCCTTTGTCGCGCGCCTTCTGGATCGCGAGGGCGGCAATGAGATCGAGGGTCGGCGTCGACAGGCCGGCGGTGCGCGCGAAGGCTTGGGGCGCCTTCACCAGGACGTCGATCTCCATGGCGCGGCCGAGCTCGTAATCCTGCAGCAGCGACGGCTTGTGATTGGGGGCGGGACCACTGCGGCTCACGCGTTTGACCTCGGGGATGAAATGCTGGGCGATCTCGTTGGCCTCGTTCAGCATCCGCGGAATGACGTCCGCAAAGGCGGGGTCATCGCGCACGCCGCGCGCGGTCTGGCCGGTGAGCAGGCACAGCACCGACAATGACATGTTGGTCAGCAGCTTTGACCAGATCGCCTCGCGGATCTCGGCGACCGGCGGCGATTCCAGCCGCGCGTCGGTGAAAACACCGCGCAGCGTCGTGATGCGCTCGCAATTGCGATCGTCGCATTCGCCGATCAGCAGGCGGTTGCGGTCGGGCGTCAGGTTCTGCACCACGCCGGGCGCGATCACCTCGTTGGAGGAGAAGACCACGCCGCCGACGATCCGCTCCTTCGGGATGCAGGCGCGCAAGCGGCCACCCGGGTCGAGGAAGGAGATGTCGGGCGGGGTCGGGTGTCGCGGCGGCAGGCCGATCCCGTACCACCAGGGAATGCCGTTCTGCGCAAAGACGATCGCGGTGCCATCTTGCAGTAGCGGCTTGATGCTGGAGACCAGCCCCTGGAGCGCGGTGGCCTTGAGCGTGGAGATCACGACGTCCTGGGGGCCGAGCTGGGCCGGATCGCCGGAGGCGTTCACCTTGGCGGAGACCTCGGAATCGCCGACGCGCAGCTTGAGGCCGTTGGCGCGGACCGCCTCCAGATGCGCGCCGCGCATCACGCACGAGACCTCATGGCCGGCGCGCGCCAGCCGAACCGCAAGATGGCTGCCGACGGCGCCCGCGCCGAAAATGCAGATGCGCATGTGATGTCCGTCCCTGATCCCTTGATGCCGCCCCGCGACAGCATGACACAAGCCGCCATGCGATGGACGCGGCCGCCCTACGCTCGAAAGATATGGATCAAGGCGCGGAGCCTCGGTCATAGTGCGCGCCAAACAAGCGAGCGGAGGAACACCGATGACCGACAGCCCCGTCCTGTGGACCCTGGATGCGCGTGGGGTTGCGACCGTCACGTTGAACCGGCCGGAGGTCAACAACGCCTATGACGGCGCATTGATCGCGGGCGTGCTCGCGGCCATGGACGATCTCGGCAGCAAGCCCAACCTTCGCGTCGTCGTGCTCAAGGGCAACGGCAAGCATTTCCAGGCCGGCGCCGATCTCAAATGGATTAATGGCGTGCGGCCGCAATCGACCGAGGCGAACGAGGCGGCGTCGCGTGCGACGTTCGAGGCCGTGCAGCGGCTCAACACGCTGCCGATCCCGACGGTCGCGCTGGTGCAGGGCGGCTGCTTTGGCGGCGGCACCGGCGTGATCGCGGCCTGCGACGTCGTGATCGCGGCTGACAATGCCCTGTTCTCGATTACCGAAGTGCGCTGGGGCCTGACGGCGGCGATCATCATCCCGCAGCTCTGCGATGCCATCGGTGTACGGCAAGTCCGCCGCTACGCGCTGACAGGTGAACGTTTCGGCGCCGAGGACGCCCGTCGCATCGGCCTCGTCCACGAGGTGGTGCCGTTCGCCGATCTCGACGTCGCAGGCAGCAGGGTGGTCGAGCAGTTGCTCGCCAACGGACCTGAAGCGATGGCCGAGACCAAGCGACTGGCGCTGGAGAGCTCGTTCGGCGGAATGGGCGTCGATGACGCTGCCTACACGCGGCTCGTCCGCCTGCATTCGGTCAAGCGCCAAAGCGCGGAAGCCGCGGAGGGGCTGGCGTCGTTCGCGGAGAAGCGCGGGGCCATTTGGGCAGGTGCTAAAAGCTGAACGCGAGTAGCCCGGATGGAGCGAAGCGCAATCCGGGAACGGACCAACCGAACCTCCCGATTGCGCCGCGTGGCACGAACCCGGATGACGCTTGCGCTCCATCCGGGCTACGGGCCTTTACAGCGACGTCGCGAGCGACGTTTTCAGCAGTGTGAGCAGCGCCTGCACCGCGGCCGCATTGCGTCGCCGCTCGGGGATCGCGGCCTTCACCCACAATTCCGGAATCGGAAAGTCGCGCAGCACCGGCTTGAGCGAGCCGTCGCGCAACGCGTCCGCGACGAGATAATGCGAGATCAGCGCAATGCCGTTGCCCGCGATGGCGCTGCGCGCCAGCACATGTCCCTCGTTGGACGAGAGCAGCGGGCTGACCTGGATGCTGATGCGGCCGCGCGGGCCGTCAAAGATCCATTCCGGTCCCGTCGGCAGGAAGCTGAGGCAGCGATGCTCGACGAGGTCGCGCGGATGTTTTGGCGTGCCGTGCTTCCTCAGATAAGCGGGTGAAGCGCAGAGCAATCGCTTCAACGCGCAGAGCGGCTCGTCGACCACGCCGCCGAAGGAATGCGGGAAGGCGCCGATGGCGATGTCAAAGCCTTCGGTCACCGGATCGACGGGGCGGTCGATCAGCACGATCTCGAGCTTGAGCCGCGGGTTCTGGGTCTGGAATGCGCTGAACGCGTCGGCCAGCCGCGCCACCGTCAGCGAGGTCGGTGCCTTGATGCGCAGGTGATCGACGAGATCATGGCCTTTCTCGCCCATGCGCGAGAGCAGGTCGGTGGCATCGGTGACGACGCCGCGGGCGCGATGCACGTAGCGCTGGCCGGCTTCCGTCAGCCGCAATTGCCGCGTCGAGCGGTGAAACAGCGGCGTGCCGATGCGTGCCTCCAATTGCGTCACGCGCTTGGCCACGACCGAGGTCGAGACATTGAGTTTTCGCGCAGCGGCGGAGAAGCCCGCCGCATCCGCGGTGGCGAGGAAGGCCTGGAGGTTCACGAGGACGTCCATGTCGACCTTTCTCGATTCGTGAAAGCTGATCGCATATTTTGGTGGATTGTAGCTCGGCGCGCGTTAATTCATAGTCCGGTCCAAGCAAGAGATTTGGGAGCAGGACGCGCCATGCAGGCCACCACGATCGAAGAACCGGCGCGCCAAGTGCCGCTCTACGGCGAATATGAAGTCGTCGTGCTCGGCGGCGGTCCGGCCGGCATCGTCGCGGCGGCCTCAAGCGCACGCACTGGGCGGAAGACGCTGCTGATCGAGCGCTACGGTTTCCTCGGCGGCATGGGGACCGCTGCCGGCGTCACCAATTTCTGCGGCCTGCACGGGAATGTGTACGGCGAGGCCCACCGGCTGGTGCAGGGCATGGCGTCCGAGCTGCTGGCTCGGATCGATCATTTGAACGGCCTCAACGCGCCGCATCTCATTCTCGGCAAGGTCTTTGCCCAGGCCTACGACACCGCCGCCTACAAGATCGCGGCCGACCAACTGCTCGCCAGTCACAAGGTGCACATCCTTTTCCACGCGCTCGGCGCCGGCGTCGCGATGGGCAACGATCGGCGCATCGATGCGCTGATGGTCGAAACCAAGGCCGGCCGGCAGGCGGTGCGAGCGGAGATTTTCATCGATTGCTCCGGCGACGGCGATCTCGCGGTCTGGGCCGGCGCGCCGTTCGAATTCGGCGACGAGCACGGCCATCCGATGTATCCCTCGATGATGCTCCGTCTCAACGGCATCGATCCCGCGAAGGCCGGCGAGGCCTGGCGCACCATCCCGCAATTGATGGAGCAGGCCATCGCCGCCGGCACCCACACATTCCCACGCAAGAGCGCGATCGTACGGCCGCAAAAATCCGGCATCGAATGGCGGGTGAACTTTACGCAGGTGGCACGCGCGGACGGACATGCCATCAACGGCATCGAGCCTGATGATCTCACCCGGGGCGAGATCGAGGGCCGCAAGCAGGCGCTCGCCGCGTTCGAATTCCTGCGCACCGTGCCGGGCTTTGAAAAATCCTACATCGTCGACCTGCCGCCGCAGCTCGGCATCCGCGAGACCCGCCGCATCACGGGCGGCTACCAGCTCAGCGGCGAGGACGTGCTCGGCTGCGCCTCGTTCGAGGATTCCATCGGGGTCAATGGCTGGCCGATCGAGGCCCATGTCCCCGGCGACGTCGTCTTCACCTTCCCGCCGATCCCGGAATCGCGCGGCTATAACGAGCTGCCTTACCGCATGCTGGTGCCCGAAGGCGTCGACAATCTGCTGGTCGCCGGCCGCTGCGCCTCGATGACCCATGAGGGCCAGTCGGCGGCGCGGGTCTCCGGTGCCTGTTTCGTGATGGGGGAGGCGGCAGGTTCCGCCGCCGCGCTGGCGCTCTCCGGAAACCGCATTCCACGCGACATCCCCATTGAAAAATTGCAGGAAACGTTGAAACAACAGGGCGCCTTCATCGGCCGGGACCAGCCCGTGCCCGAGGGCCTGTAACGACTGCATGATAACGACGGCGGAGGAAACGAAATGATCGGGATTGTGCGGCTCGCGCTAGCTGGCCTGATGACGATCACAGCGATGGGCTCGGCCCGAGCCGAGGACGCGCTGAAGGCCAGGATCGGCGTGCTCAGGCTATCCTCCTCCGCGCCCGTCTTCATCGCGCAGGACAAGGGCTATTTCCGCGAAGCCGGTCTCGATGTCGAGCTGAAATTCTTCGATGCAGCGCAGCCGATCGCGGTGGCCACCACCTCCGGCGACGTCGATTTCGGCGTCACCGCCTTCACCGCCGGTCTTTACAATCTTGCCGGCAAGGGGGTGCTCAAGGTGATCGGCGGCATGAGCCGCGAGAAGGCCGGCTATCCCCTGATCGGCTATTTCGCCAGCAACAACGCCTATGCAAGCGGTCTGAAGACGCCGAAGGATCTCGCGGGCAAGCGCGTGGCGATGACGCAGGTCGGCTCCTCCTTTCACTATTCGCTCGGCCTGCTTGCCGACAAATACGGCTTCAAGCTCGCCGACGCGAAGATCGTGCCGCTGCAATCGCTGTCGAATGCGGCGGCCGCGCTGAAGGGTGAAACCGTGGATGCGGCGCTGCTGCCGATCTCCACCGCGCGAAAGCTGATGGACGACGGCGGTGCGAAGTTTCTCGGCTGGGTCGGCGACGAGACACCCTGGCAACTGGGCGCGGTGTTCGCCTCGCCGAAGACGCTGACCAACAAGGTGCTGGTGACGAAACTGCTCGGCGCTTTGGCAAAGGCCGACCGCGAATATCACGACATCATCCTTGCCGCGATGAAGGACGGCGTCGCGCCGATCAACGACAAGACAAAGCCGCTGCTGGAGATCATCGCAAAATATACGAACCTCCCGGTCGAGCAGGTGGTGGGCAATTGCGCCTATATCGATCCCGACGGCAAGCTGGATGTGAAGAACGTCGACAACCAGATCAAATGGCTCCAGGAGCAGGGTTTTGCCGACAAGGGATTTGACGCGAACGCGATCATCGCAAAGGAATTTGTGAAGGCGGATTGATCCTTCGTCATTCCGGGGCTCGCGAAGCGAGAACTACGGTGCGCACTTGTGCACCTGAGAATCTCGAGGTTCCGGGTCTGGTCCTTCGGACCATCCCGGAACGACGGAGAACAGGATAGACGAGACAGAATGGACCTGATCGCCAACCACATTACCCATCGCTTCGGCGAACTCGCCGTGCTCGACGATGTCTCGTTCACCGTCGGCGCCGGCGAGGTGGTGGCGATCGTGGGGCCTTCGGGATGCGGCAAGAGCACGCTGCTGTCGATCCTCGGTGGGCTGTTGCTGCCGACCTCCGGCGCGCCCGAGCTGCGTGGATCGCCGCCGGCGGACAGTCTCAATCCGCTCACCTTCGTGTTCCAAGACTTCGCGCTGCTGCCCTGGGCCAATGTGGAGGAGAACGTCGAATTCCCGCTGCTGCACACCCAGCTCTCGGCCGTGCAGCGCCGCGCGCTGGTCGACGATGCCTTGCGCCGCACCGGCCTGACCGATTTTCGCAAGACCTATCCAAAGCAGCTTTCCGGCGGCATGCGCCAGCGCGTTGGCATTTCGCGCGCGCTCGCGGTCAGGCCAGCCATTCTCCTGATGGACGAGCCATTGTCGGCGCTGGATTCGCAGACCCGTGAACTGCTGATGGAAGATTTCGTCCGGCTGCTCGCCGATGGCGGCATGGGCGCGGTCTATGTCACGCATAATCTCGAAGAGGCGGCGCGGCTTGCCGATCGCATCGTGGTGCTGTCGCGGCGTCCGGGCCGCATTCGCGAAGTCGTGAGCGTGCCGATGACGCGCGCTGAGCGCGGTGACATTGCAGCCCGTGAAAAGCTGCTCGCGCTCCAGAACCAGATCTGGTCGCTGATCCGCAACGAGGCGATCGATGCCGAGCGCGAGGTTCAGCATGCTTGATCGCGCTCCGGCGGGAGCATCTGCGAAGGATGAAGCGGTCCGGCGCGTCCGCTTTCGTGGCGCCGGCTTCGTGCCGGCGAGCAGCCGTTTCGGCGGCTGGATCGCACTCGCGCTGGTCATTGCGATCTGGCAGGCGGCCGGCAGCACCGGCCTGGTCAATCCGCTGTTCCTGCCGCCGCCCTCGGCGATCGCACGGGCGATCTACCAGCTCGCGATCTCGGGCGCGCTGTGGCAGCACCTTTCCGCGTCGCTCCTGCGCATCGGTGTCGGCTGGCTGCTCGGCACGGCGGCCGGTGTCGCGGTTGGCTTTGCCATCGGCCTGTCGCGGCTGGCGCGCAGCGTCGGCATCACCTTCATCTCGGCGCTGTTCCCGATTCCGAAGATCGCGCTGCTGCCGCTGTTGATCCTCTGGCTCGGCATCGGTGAAGAGCCGAAGATCGCGACCATCGCGCTCGGCGTGTTCTTCTCGACCGCGATCTCGGTCTATAGCGGCGTCGACGCGGTGCCGCGCAATCTCATCCGCATGGCGCAGAGCTTCAATGTGCCGTTCGCGACCATCGTCCGCAAGGTGGTGTGGCCGGGCGCGCTGCCCGCGATCCTCGCCGGCTTCCGCATCACGTCGTCGGTGGCGCTGTTGCTCGTCGTCAGCGCCGAGATGATCGGTGCGCAGTACGGTATCGGCGCGTTCGTGTTGCAGGCCGGCAATTTGATGCAGACGGATCAACTGCTCGCGGGCGTGGTAATTCTGTCGGTGTTCGGGTTGATCGTGGGGAAGGTGATCAACTGGCTGGAGATACGGCTGTTGCACTGGCGGTGAGGGCTGTGGGTGTAGGTGCGCGCCACCACCTCCGTCGTCATCCCGGCGAAGGCCGGGATCCATAACCCCAGGCAGTAGTTTGGCGGAGACTCGTCGTTATTCCTTCGCCGGTACGAATCCCGTTCGTCTCGATAGATCACGCGGTATGGGTCCCGGCCTTCGCCGGGACGACGGCGGAGAGTGCGCCAATAGTCTGGCCTCACGCATTCCCACGATCTTCCCGGAACAGATCCAGCTTCTGCTGCACGGGGCGATCCGAGAAGCTGAACAGCACCGCATCCATGTCAGCCTCGTGCGTGACCCATTGCCAGCTCGGCACCACGAACAAATCGCGCGGGCCCCATTCGAAGGTCGCTTCCCCGATGCGGGTACGGCCGTGGCCTTCGATCGGGCAGAACACCGTCGCGTCCGTCGCGCGATAGCGTGCGGTCTTGAAGCCCTTCGGCAGCAACTGGATGAACGTGCCGATGGTCGGCATCGCAAAGTCGCCGGTCTCGGGGTTGCTGAATTTCAGCTTCAGCCCGTGACAGGCGTCCCACTCCTGGCTCGCGCGGGCTTTCTCCAGTGCCTCGCGCGTGTAGGCATAGGGGTAGCTGAAGATCGGCGACGTCTTCGAGCTCCGCTTCACGTCGACCGGTAGCAGATTGTGGCCGTAGCGCGCGAAGCTGTCGCCGGCGGGCCTTGTAATCTTCTGCTGGTCCTCGTTGGAGCCTTCCGCGAAGGAGCAGTCGAAGAACTGCACCAGCGGAATGTCGAGACCGTCGAGCCAGAACATCGGCTGGTCGGTCTCGTTGGAATGATCGTGCCAGGTCATCGACGGCGTGATGATGAAGTCGCCGGGCTCCATCGCGGTGCGCTCGCCGTCGACCGCGGTGTGGGCGCCCTTGCCTTCGAGCACGAAGCGCAGCGCCGATTGGCTGTGCCGGTGGGCGGGCGCGACGTCGCCGGGCACCACCATCTGCACGCCGGCATAGAGCGACGTGGTGATTTTCGACTGCCCGCGCAGGCCGGGATTTTCCAGCACCAGCACGCGCCGCTCGGCCTCTTTCGCCGTGATCAGCTTGCCGGCTTCGGTCATGTAGTCGCGGATGATGTCGAACTTCCACAGATGCGGCCGGCAGGCGCTCTTCGGCTCCGGCGTGATCAAATCGCTCATGACCGTCCACAGCGCGGTGAGATTCTCGCCGTCGATCTTCTTGTAGAACGCCTCGCGTTCCGGCGTCTTGGTCACGGCTTCCATGGTGCGGCTCCCGTCGTTTTGTTGATTGACAGTATACTTACGATCTAGGTAGCGTCAACGTGGCGAATGACAGTCCAGGTCGTCTTTCCGGGGCGATGCGTTAGCATCGAACCCGGAATCTCGAGATTCCGGTTCGCCCTTCGCGCGCCCCGGAATGACAGACAAAAGGGAGGGTTCCGATGAAGCTGCACGGTTATTTCCGCTCCAGCGCCGCCTACCGGGTACGGATCGCGCTGAACCTCAAGGGCCTCGGTGCCGAGCACCTGCCGCATCACCTTCGCAAAGGCGAGCAATGCGCGCCCGCCTATCTTGCCATCAATCCGCAGGGCCTGGTGCCCGCGCTGGAGGACGATGCGGGCGCAGTGCTGACCCAATCGGTCGCCATCATCGAATGGCTCGACGAAACCCATCCCAACCCGCCGCTGCTGCCGAAGGATAGTTTGCAGCGCGCCAAGGTGAGGGCGTTCGCGCTGGCGATCGCCTGCGACACTCACCCCGTGCAGAATCTGAAGGTGCTGGCGCGGCTGCGCGAGCTTGGCCTTGCCGAGGACAAGGTTCAGGACTGGGCGGCCTGGGTCAACCGCGAGGGGCTCGCGGCCTGCGAGACGCTGATCAGGGACGAGCCGGGCCCGTTCTGCTTCGGTGAAGCACCGACGCTTGCCGATCTCTGCCTGGTGCCGCAACTCGCCAATGCCCGCCGCTTCGGCGTCGATGTCTCCGCCTATCCGCGTCTGCTCGGGGCGGAAGCTGCGGCCAAGGCGTTGCCGGGGTTCGTCGACGCCGCGCCGGAGAAGCAGCCCGATGCCGAGTAAGCCGCCTCCGATCACGATCAACGCGGTCTATGCCGCGCCGGGCTATCTGTTCCGGCGCATGCAGCAGATCGCGGTCTCGATCTTCATGGAGGAATGCAAGGCGTTCGACCTCACGCCGGTGCAATACGCGGCTCTGATCGCGATCCACACCCATCCCGGCATCGACGCGACGCGGCTGTCCGCGGTGATCGCCTTCGACCGCTCCACGCTCGGCAGCGTAATCGAGCGGCTTCAGGCCAAGGATTTCGTCGAGCGCAGGCCGGCGCCGGAAGACAAGCGGATCAAGCTGCTCTATTTGACAAAATCAGGCGCGGCGATCCTGCGTGACATCATTCCCGCCGTCGAACGCGCCCAGGCGCGGATGCTGGAGCCGCTCAAGCCGGCGGATCGCAAGGCGCTGATGGGGCTCCTGGTGCAGCTCGTCGATCTCAACAACGAGGCGTCGCGGGTGCCGCTCCGGGCGGAGGACGCGCTGGAGCATATGGGGAAGGCGGGGTGAGCGCGAGTTTGTGACGATAGCGGCGCCTCATCCTCGGTGTCGTCCCGGCGAAGGCCGGGACCCATAACCACCGAGTTTGGTTTGGCGAAGATAGGCAATGACCTTCTCGCGCTA
>NZ_JBVVPR010000044.1:0-62422 GCF_055811835.1 Bradyrhizobium sp. WSM4874 | reverse complement strand
GCCTTCCCTGCGCGATGGTTGGACGGCTTATGCCGTGCTCTCCCGGGAGCCGAACTTTCCTTCTGGCCTCCCTCGCCTCGCGAATTGGATGATGCTGTCTGCCCGGTTGGGCTCGCACACACCTCCGCGAAAGCTTGACCGTAGCAACGACGGCCAGGACCACACGGTTTTGCCGTACGCGCATTCGCCATTTCGCCGCAGGGTTCGACGGCATCGTGCACGTAGCCATCGAAATACCGACGAGACGAACTTCACAGCGCCGCTCGTCCGCACGTGGCCACGGGCTCACAGGGACTACCCGCCCTGCCCGCACCTCTCATGCCGACGCTGCCGCGTCCATCGCAACCCGGCTCGCAATCAAGACGACAACGAGATCGCCCCTCAAGGATGAGCCGGGATGGCCGACACATACGACAAAACCGAATTTCGGTAAAGTGGAATATTTTTGCGCGCACGGCTTGACACCGGCGCAGGTCGGGCTGTCAGGGTGTTTCGTCTGACGGCGCAGCCCACCGGCGCCGCCGAGATGCCGGTGACGAGCCAAAAGGCCTGTGTGTCCGCTTGCGGCCACCCACGGGCCGCCTGCGACAATCCGAGTCTGCCGCGGACATAAAGACGCGACAATTGCGCGGCTTGTCGATTGCCCCTGCCCCTGATTCCCCCTCCCGGAGTTCCCATGTCTTCTGCCGACAAGCCGGCGACACGCCTTGCGACCAGGCTTGCCTTCCTCGTCGCGGGCTTCGGCATCGCGTGCTGGGCACCGCTGGTGCCGTTCGCGAAGGCGCGGCTCGCCGTCGACGACGGCATCCTCGGACTGCTCCTGCTCAGCCTCGGCATCGGCTCGGTCGTCGCGATGGTTCTGACCGGCGTGCTGAGCGCGCGCTATGGCAGCAAGCCGATCATCATTGCGGGCGGGCTCGGTCTTGCCCTAGTCCTGCCTCTGCTGACAATCGCGAGCTCGCCCATGACGCTGGCGCTGGCACTGCTCGCATTTGGCGCCGCGCTTGGCTCCATCGACGTCGCCATGAACATCCACGCGGTTGAGGTGGAGCGCGCCGCGGGACGTCCGCTGATGTCCGGCTTCCACGCGCTGTTCAGCATCGGCGGCTTCGCCGGGGCCGCGCTCGTGACCGCACTGCTCTCGCTGCAACTCGGTGCGCTCGCCTGCACACTGATCTGCTCCGTCCTGATGCTGATCGCGACGCTGGCAGCCTGGCCGCGGCTGCTTCGCTCCGTGCAGGTACAGGAGGGGCCGTTGTTCGTGTTGCCGCATGGCGCCGTGCTCCTGCTCGCGCTGCTTTGCGCCATCACCTTCCTCGTCGAAGGCGCGATGCTCGATTGGGGCGCGTTGCTCGTCATCGGCGCGGGTCTCGTTTCCGAAGCGCAAGGCGGGATCGGCTACATCGTGTTCTCGGTCGCCATGACGATCGGGCGGCTCGGCGGCGACGCCGTCGTCGCACGCATCGGAGACCGCAGGACATTGGTCTGGGGCAGCCTGATTGCGATCGCGGGTTTCGTGGTCCTGCTCACCGCTCCCGTCGTGGCGGTCGCCGTAGCCGGCTTTCTGCTGATCGGCCTCGGCGCATCGAACCTCGTGCCGGTGCTGTTCCGCCGGGCGGCGAGGCAGACGGTGATGCCCAGGGGGCTCGCCGTCGCGGCGATCACGACCGCCGGCTACGCCGGCGTTCTCGTCGGCCCCGCCGGTGTCGGCTTCGTCGCACGTCTTGGTGGATTGCCGATGGCGTTCTGGCTCCTGGCTGTGCTGATGGGCCTCGTCACGCTGTCGGCGCGGCGCGCCGACGGCTGAGCGGCCTCACAAATTGCTCAGCCCGATCGATTTGATCAGGGGCGCGAGGCTTGCGGATGTGGCCTCGACGATGCGCTGGAATTTGTCCGGGCCTGAATCGTTGTCCGGCTCCATGCCCTGGGCGCGATAGCTCGCCAGAAGCGCCGTATCGGCCATGGCGAGCCGCGTCGCCTGCGCGACCCGATCGATGATCGCATCGTCAGTGTCCTTGGGTGCGAACAGACCGAACCATCCCTCATACCGGATGCCGGGCATGCCGGATTCGACGGCGGTCGGGATCTCCGGCGCGCCGCTCAGCCGCGTTTCGGTGGTGACCGCAAGCAGCCTGACTTTCCCGGCTTGAGCCAGCTGCTGCAATTGAACGGACATGACGGCAATGACGAGCGATATCTGGCCGCTGACGAGGTCGTTGGTCGCCTGCGCGATGCCTCGATAGGGCACGTGGACGATGTCCAGCGCCCCGGCCTGCTGCTTGAAGGCTTCGCCGACCAGATGGTTTCCGGTGGCGATCCCCGGCGTGCCATAGGACAGCTTTCCCGGATTGGCTTTCGCATAGGTGATCAACTCGCGCAGGTTTGCGGCCGGCACCGAAGGATTGATGGCGAAAACCAGCGCGCTGTTGATCAGGCGGTAGATGGCGCGGAAATCGCCAACGGAATATCCGGGATTCGCCGACGTCATGGGAATGATGACCTGCGTGCTGCCGTTGCCGAGCAGCAGCGAATAGCCGTCGGGCTCCTCGCGCGCGACCGCCGCGGTCCCGATGGCGCCGCCCGCGCCACCGATATATTCGACGAAGGTCGGCCCCAGCAGCGACGGCATCCTGTCCACCCAGGGGCGCGCGATCTGGTCACCCGATCCGCCGGCTCCATAGGGAATCACCAAGCGAATGGGACGAGACGGATAATCGGCGGCTTGTCCGCTATGGGGAAGCGCGGCGAGCGCCGCTGCGCTTGTCAACGCGTGCACGAATTGTCGCCGCGTGAAAGAGGTCATGCTGGAAATTCCGGAAGTCGGCAGTCAATGTGGTGGCGGGACCGGCTCCCGGACCATGCCATCGCAGCAATCCGGCGTCACAGTCAATGCTCCATCCGGATGAAGCCCGGCGTCATCGCATCGTCACGTCGGCCTAACACGTTATTTTTCAAGCATTATTTCGGCGAGCCATTCGTCCACGCAGGGCTGCCAACCCTGCCCACTGCTTTCGGCCAGTTTACTGTACGCCTCGTTCTGGTAGACCAAAAAGTAATACCTTTTGACTCCCTTCGAGGGGGCGATGGCGCGTGCCAGATCGTAGCGAAGACTCGGCCATTTCCTTTGGGCCATTTCGACTGTTTCCGAAGTCCCGACTCTTGGAGAAGGAGGGCTCGCCGCTTCACGTCGGCGGCCGCGCTCTCGACATTCTCATCTTCCTTGCCGGACGCCCCGGAGAAGTCGTCGACAAGAGAGAGCTGGTCAAGCGCATCTGGGCTGGCGTCAATGTCGACGAGGGCAGCCTGCGCTTCCATGTCGCGGCGCTGCGCAAGGCGCTCGGCGACACCGGCAAGTCGGCCCGCTACGTCGTCAACGTGCCCGGCCGCGGCTATTGCTTTGTCGCCTCGTTCGCTCAAGCGGCTCCGCCGGCCGCCCCGCTCCCGGCTGAAGCCGCCCCTCCCCGCTCCCTGCCCGCTCAGCTCACCAGGATGGTCGGCCGGGAAGATGTCATCGAGAAGATTTCGAACGGACTTTCGCTCTATCGCTTCATGACCGTCGTCGGCCCGGGCGGCATCGGCAAGACCTCGGTCGCCGTCACCGTCGGGCATCGCCGGTCCCAGGATTTCGGCGGGCGAGTCTTCTTCGTCGATTTCGGTCCGCTGAGGGATGCCAGTCACATCGCGACCACGATTGCTTCGGCGCTCGGACTGACCATCAGCGCAGAGGATCCGACGCCGGCTCTGCTGACGCTTCTGAAGACCGGCCCGGCCCTGCTGATCTTCGACAGTTGCGAACATGTGCTGGATCATTTGGCGCCGCTCGTCGAGCGCATCGTTCGCGAGGCGCCGCAGCTTCGTGTTCTCGCAACCAGCCGCGAGTCGTTCCGCAGCGAAGGGGAGCGGATTTTTCGGCTGTTCCCGCTGGATTGTCCGCCCGAGCGCGAAGGGCTTGCTGTCGACGAGGTCCTTGCCTACCCCGCAGCTCAACTCTTTGTGGAGCGCATTGCGCAGAGCTCGGGCCCGTTCCAGCTCAGCGCGGAAGAGGCGCCGCTCGTCGCGAGCATCTGCCGACGTCTCGACGGCATCGCGCTGGCGATCGAGCTCGCGGCGGGCCGCGTCAATGCTTACGGCATCGCCGGCACGGCATCTCTGCTCGACAGCCGCTTTTCGCTGCAATGGCGCGGCCGGCGCACCGCCGTGCCACGGCACCAGACGCTCGCCGCGGCTCTCGACTGGAGCTACGACCTTCTGCCTGCCGCAGAGAGCGCCACGCTGCGACGCCTGTCGGTCTTTGCCGGGCCTTTCGCGCCGGAGGCGGCTGCGGCGATCGCGTCCGGTGACGGCCTCAACGCGTCCGAGACTCTCGAAGCGATCGACAGCCTGGTGACCAAATCGCTGATTTCGCCGTCCGGCTCGCGGACGCTGCGCTATCGGCTGCTCGACACCACGCGGACCTATGCATACGGAAAACTCAACGAGCTCGGCGAAGCCAGGCAGTTCGCGCGGCGTCATGCCGCGCATTTTCGCGATTTGTTCGAGCGCGCGGAGGCGGATATTTCGACGCCGCTGCCGGAATGGCTGAGCATCTATGGCGCAGAGCTGGACAATGTGCGTGCGGCGTTGGACTGGGCGTTCGGGCCCGACGGCGAGGCGACACTCGGTATCGCGCTGACGGCGGCCGCGGTCACGCTATGGGTGCGTCTTTCGCTGTTCGCGGAATGCCGTGAGCGCAGCAGAACGGCGCTCGCGGCGCTCGGAGACACCGCCGACGACGACCGCATCCGGATGCAGCTTCTGTCGGCGCTCGGATGGTCGCTGATGTATGGCGAGGGCCGCGCGCGCGAGGCGCGACCGATCCTCGAGACCACCCTGGAGCTTGCTGACAGGCTCGAGGACAAGGATTTTAGGCTGCGGGCGCTCTGGGGCTTGTGCATCGACCAGTTCAACAACGGGCAGTTCGGCAAAGCTCGTGCGCTCGCCGATCGCTTTGCGAATGCAGCCGCGAACTCGCCCGACAAGACCGATGTCATGCTGGGCGACCGGCTGATGGCCGTGGCGCTGCACTATCTCGGGGACCAGAACGAGGCGCGGCTGCGCATTGACCGGGTCAATGCATCGCTGCATGTGCTGGCGGAGAAGCCGAAGATCTTCCCGCTCGATCTGAGAATCTCGACCCAATATTTTCGGGCTCGCATCCTGTGGCTTCAGGGCCTGGCCGATCAGGCTCAGGCCCTCACGGCCAGGAACATCGAGGAAGGCCGGGCCAATGGCCACGCGCTGACCTTCTGCAGCGTGCTCGGACAGGCCGCCTGTCCGATCGCCTTCTGGTCCGGCGATTTCGACGCCGCGGAGCGTCACGGCGCCGAGCTGCTCGAACACACCGAACGCCACGCGATCCGGCTGTGGGGCCTGTGGGCACGCGCCTTCAACGCCGCAGTCATGGTCAAGCGCGGGGACGTCACGACCGGCCTGCCGCTGCTACGCGAGGAGCTCAATCGCGCCGGCGATGCGCGCTTCCTGCCGCGTTTTCTGCCCCTGCTCGGCGAGCTCGCCGCGTGTTCCGGAGAGGCCGACAAGGTTGATCGCGGCCTCGACGCGATCGAGGATGTCCTGACCCGCTGCAACGACCGGCAGGAGCTCTGGTATCTGCCGGAGTTGATCCGCATCAAGGGAGAGTTGATGCTCAGGAGCGCCCGGCATTCAGAGGATGCCGAGGCGCGTTTTCGCGAGGCCATGGCCATTGCCGGCCAGCAAGGCGCGCGCTTCTGGGAGCTGCGAAGCGCAGTCAGCCTGGCACGGTTGATGATCGGGGCTGGCCAGAGCGCGGAGGCTCTGGCGGTTCTCGATCATGTCTCCGGGGCGTTTGCCGAGGGCTCAGACTTCGCCGATATGCGCGTCGCCCGCGACCTGGTCGCGCAATTGCGAACCTGAACGCGCGCTAACTAGCCTAGCCTGCCGCTGCAGCCCCGCGCCGCGGCAGTTTCCAGTCGGGGCGGATGAAGTGGCAGGTGTACCCGTCCGGATAACGTTCGAGATAATCCTGATGCTCCGGCTCGGCTTCCCAGAATTCGCCCGCGGGCGCGACCTCGGTCACGACCTTGCCAGGCCAGAGACCGGACGCCTCGACGTCTGCAATCGTATCCTTTGCGACCCGCTTCTGTTCATCGCTCGTATAGAAGATCGCCGAGCGATAGCTCGTACCCAAATCATTGCCCTGGCGGTTGAGCGTGGTCGGATCGTGGATCTGGAAGAAGAACTCCAGCATGGTCCGAAAGCTGGTCTTGGCGGGATCGAAGGTGATCTCGATCGCTTCGGCATGACCTTCATGATTGCGGTAGGTGGCATTCTTCACCGCGCCGCCGGTGTAGCCGACGCGGGTGGAAACCACGCCCGGCTGCCTGCGGATCAGATCCTGCATGCCCCAGAAGCAGCCTCCGGCCAGAATTGCGCGTTCCGTTGTCATATCTCCACTCCCAATTGATCCGGCTGTCCGTTCTGCATCCGTCGCATTCTATGCTTATGGCGGCCCAGCCGAAAGCCGGGCATTTGTCCATCCGGTTCCTGTCGTGGAGGCCAAAGCTTCGACGACCTCAGCTTTCCCAACCAGAACCAGATGGACATAAATTAAGCCCGCCCTAGATCAGCTTGGCGTCAAGCGTGATCTCGGCGTTGAGCACCTTGGACACCGGGCAGTTCTTCTCGGCCTCGCCCGCGATCCTGGCGAAACCGGCGTCGTCGAGGTTCGGCACCTTGGCACGCAAGGTCAGCGCCGATTTGCTGATCTTGAAGCCTTTGCCTTCGGGCTCGAGGCTGACCGCGGCTTCCGTCGACAGCTCGTCCGGCGTGAAGCCGGCGAGCTGCAGGCCGAAGGCCAGCGCCATGGTGAAGCAGCCGGCATGGGCCGCCGCGATCAACTCCTCGGGATTGGTCCCCTTCTCGTTCTCGAAGCGGGTCTTGAAGGAATAAGGCGTCGCGGCGAGCACGCCGGATTCGCTCGACAGTTGACCGGTGCCATCACGTCCGGTGCCCTTCCAGACTGCTGTTGCCTTGCGGATCATCTCAATTCTCCTGGTTGATTTTTTAGCACCGGCGCTCGGTACCGGACGAAAGCGACATTGGCACGACCGCCTGTCGCCGTTCCAACCGGCCGAACGCCGCAGCGGTTCCGTCATTCTTGCTTTGACGCGTTTTTTCACGCGAACCGGTATCCACTTCGATCGAAAACGCGCTAGCTACCGATCTGTCCGACGTGGAAGCCAAGCCGGTTCTCGACGTCACCGGCGCGGTGGAAGCCGCGCGACATCAGCGCCTTGATGCGGGTCTGGCTCGCGGGGCGGCCGAGCGAGGCCAGGAACGCGTCCCATTCCGGCTTGATCTCGATATCCGGCGGCAGGCTTGCGACGTCGACGAGGCGCTTGGTCTCGGCAATCGCCTCCTTGTCGAAAGACGCGATGCGCATGGCGAGCGCCTCGACGAAGCCGTCGAGCTCTGCATCGGGCAACGACCGGTTCACATAGCCGTAACGTTCGGCGAGATCGCCGTGAATGTCGTCGGCGCCGAGCAGAACTTCGAGCGCGCGGCCGCGGCCCATCAGGCGCGGCAACCGCGCCATCGGCCCGCCGCCGGGCACCAGGCCCGCACCGACCTCCCATTGCGACAGAATCGCCTTTTCGCGGCTGGCAAAGCGCATATCGCTCGCGAGCGCCAGTTCGCTGCCGACACCGGTCGCGCGGCCCCTGATCGAGGCAATCGAAACGACCGGCGCGCGGCTGAGACGCACCAGCATGTCGGGCAGCGCCTGCAGGCCGGTTGGCCCGGGCGGGATCCGAAGCGAAACCTCCAGCGGCGCGAGGAAGTCGTAATGCGTGATGAAGAAGCCTTCGACGGCACTGTCGAACACCACGACCTTCACCTCAGGATCGGTCTCGATCGCCGTGACGACGTCGTCGAGAAGCGGAAGCTGCTTGGGGCCGAAGATATTGACGGGAGGCATGTCGAAGGTGACACGCCAATACGACGGCAGCCGACGTTCCACGCGGATTTGGTCGGTCGTGAATGTGCGTTCGGGGCGGTTCATGATTTGCATTCCTGGTTTGTGGGGAAAGAAGGGAACGCGCGGAAGTGCGCGTCCTCGCAGGTCTCAGATCGACTGACGCAGCGGTCGAAAAGCGGTGCGCATTTCCGCGCAGAACAACGCAGGCTGCTCCCAGGCCGCGAAATGGCCGCCCTTGTCCAGACGGTTGTAGTGCATCAGCTTCGGATAGGCCTTCTCGGTCCAGCTGCGCGGCGCGGCGTAGATCTCGTCCGGGAAAACGCTGACGGCGACCGGGATCTTGATGTGCTTGGGCTCGAAGAACACCAGCTTGTTCTCCCAGTACAGCCGCGCCGACGACACCGCGGTGTTGGTGAGCCAGTAGAGCGCGATGTTGTCGATCACGTCGTCCCGCGACAGCCCTTCCGTCTTGCCGTCGAACACCCGAGCGATCATCGCGGTGCTGCGCGCATCATGGTCGAGCATCCAGGACGCGAGGCCCGCCGGCGAATCCACCAGGCCGTAAAGCGTCTGCGGCCGGTTGGACATCTCGATCGCGTAGCCGAGACCGTGCTTGTAGAAATCATCGAGCTGATCGTAAGCGTAGCGCTCGTCGGTCGAGAGGTTCGACGGCCGCGATCCGCCGGGCTGAAGCGCCTTGGCGATGTCGTCCGGAACGGTCGCCGGCATGTTGGTATGGATCCCGAGCAGCTCGGGCGGCGCGATCACCGCCATCTGCTCCGTCACGGCATTGCCCCAATCGCCGCCTTGCGCGACATAGCGGTTGTAGCCGAGCCGCTTCATCAGCACGATCCAGGCACGCGCGACGCGCTGGGGATCCCAGCCCAATTCCGTCGGCTTGCCCGAAAAACCGTGACCGGGCAACGAGGGGATCACGAGATCGAAGGCGCCCGCCGCCGTCGCGCCGTGTGCGGTGGGGTCGGTAAGCGGGCCGACGATCTTCATTTGCTCGATAATCGAACCGGGCCAGCCATGCGTGACGATCATCGGCAATGCATTCTCGTGCCTGGAGCGGACGTGAATGAAGTGGATGTCGACGTCGTCGATGTCCGTGACGAATTGCGGCAAGGCATTCAGCCGCGCCTCCATCTTGCGCCAGTCGTAGTCGTTCTGCCAGTAACGCATGAGCTGCTGCACCGTCGTCAGTTGCACGCCTTGCGATTGATCGGCAACGATCTCACGATCCGGCCAGCGCGTCGCCGCGAGACGGCGACGAAGATCAAGCAGATCCTGCTCGGGCACGCTGATGTGGAACGGGCGAACCGCCCCGCTCACGCCCGCCTTCGCGGAATGCAGCGGCAGCAGGCTCGATACGCTTGCGGCAACTGCGGTCATCGCGGCCTGGGTCAACAGTTGACGGCGGTCTGGATTGAGAATGTCGGTACGTGCTTGCGTGGTCATGATCGATCTCCCTGACTTTGGTCGGTGGCGCTGATCGAATTCGACATCAACGCCTCGGTTCGTCATGCAGAGAGATTGGCGCAGGCCCAGGCAATTTACTCGTTATGGGTTGTTAGACCGCGTTAGCCGTTGCGAGCCGCGCGAGAACGAGCAGAGCGATCGGCGATCCGCGATGCGCGCCGCCAAAGCAACACGGCGCGCGATGAACTCAGTCATCGCGCGCCGCGTCGGCTTGCATCAGTCGAAGAATCCGTGCTGTCCGGCTCAGGATGGCAGCGGCTGGCCCGCCTGCTCGCGGACGATATAATCGGCGTACCAATCGGCCCAGTTCTCATCGTGCCCGCCGGTCTGCTTTTCGTGCTCGCCATGTGCCACCGCCGCGCGGCGCAGTGCTGCGGCCAGCGCAGCCTGCGAAGCGAATGTCGTGCCGTCGCCCGCGATCCGTCCCGGCAATCGCGACGTGACCTCCTGGAACAGCCAGCCATTGCCGTCAGGATCGCTGAACGAGGCATATGAGCCGTAGCTGCCGCGCTTCGGGTCAGCACCGCTCACCCGAACGCTGCCGGAGAGATAAGGCTCGTCGGTCCCGGCGTGAACATCGCCGGCACCGTGGAATGGAGCGCTGACCTCGATGCCGCGGTCGATCAGATCCGTTCGCGCCGCCTCCAGATCGGAGACGATCAGGTACAAGCCTCGCGCCGAGCCCGGCGCTGCCGCGGTCACGTTCCTGCCGAAGATCACCGAGCAGGCCGAGCCCGGCGGCGTGAACTGGATTACGCGCCAGTCATCGCCAGAGGCAAAATCGGCGTCCAGTCGCCAACCGAGGCGCGCGTAGAAGGCCTTGGCGCGATCGACATCGGACACGGGGATCACGATCACCTCGAGCCTCTGATCAACGCTAGGCGATGTTGAAAGCTTGTTCGCAAATTTATCAGAAGACTTGTTGGAAGGCTTGGCCGCGGCGTCGCGGTCGATTTCGGTAGTGGCCATGTCGAACTCCCTGGGTTGGATCTAAGACGAGCTTCAAACAGCTGCGATCGGCATCACGATCGTTACACGTGTGCCGTCTTCTCCCGCCTCGCCCTGCAGCCGGGCGTGAATGCTGCGTGCGAGTCCTTCGAGAATCCGGCTGCCGGTGCCCTGAAGCGGCCCGGTAGCGCCGATCCCGTTGTCGGCCACTGTGCAGAACCAGGCGCCATCACGATTGGCCATCTCGATGCGGATCAGCGCATCATTCCTGTTTGGGAAGGCGTGCTTGGCCGCATTCGTCACCAGCTCCGTCAGCATCAGCGCAAGCCGATGGCATTGCGACGCCGGCAGCGTGCCGCTTTCGATCGCCGCCTCGCAGCGGATGCCCGCCGGCTCCAGCACGGCCTCGGAAATCGCTCCGCACAGGTTTTCGAAGAAGGCCGCCACCGGGATCGCCGTATGGTCGTCATTGTCGGATAACAGTTGATAGAGCCTGCCGAAGGCGACGATGCGCCGCTCGAGCCGGTCCGCTGCGAGCGACACGTCCCTGGTGCCCGTCCGGGTGAAGTCGCGGCGGACTGACGCACCCAGTATCGTCAGCGTGTTCTTCATCCGATGGTGGGATTCCCGCAGCACCAGCTCCCAGTCACGCGACTGATCGTCAAGACTGGCCACAAATTGAGATCGAACGACGTCGTCATTCGGCCGAGCATTGATACCGGACATCGTAGCCTCCCCGTTGAAATTAGCGTCAAACTCGGAACGGATACTGGATGCAGTTCGCGCGCATTGCTCGTTAGACGTTGCAAGATTCTGTTATGATGAGGGTACGACGACCGGACTCCGAAGTGTGAGCGGGCGGTCAGCCACGCTGCCGGGGTTGTCCCGATCGCTTCGCAAGATGCTCGCGTTTGAGTACAATTTGCGACGGATCGTCGCGCGCGAGCGGCCAGTTGCCGGCACCCTCCACGCGATTTCGCCACTTTCGACCAGTTTACTCAGGGTTCCCTTCTGGTAGATCAAAGTGCAGAGTTCAGCTCTTTCACTGGAATGATTGGCCCGTGCCGGACACTAACGACCAGGATTCGGCCATTGCTTTCGGGCCATTCCGGCTGTTCGCAAAGACGCGGCTGCTCGAGAAGGACGGCGCCCCGGTTCACCTCGGCGGCCGTGCGCTCGACATTCTCGTTTTTCTCGCCGAGCGCGCCGGCGAGGTCGTGGACAAGCGTGAGTTGATCCGGCGGGTCTGGGCCGACGTGAATGTGGACGAAGGCAGCCTGCGCTTTCACATCACGACACTGCGCAAGGCCTTGGGCGATCCGGGCGAAGGCTCCCGCTACGTCGTCAACGTCCCCGGACGGGGTTATTGCTTCACGGCCGCGCTGCTCCGGGCTGCCCCATCGGAGAACCGGACCAGCGTGCCCGTTGCTGCGGCGCGCTCGCTGCCCTCGCCGCTTTCGAAGATGATCGGGCGGGACGATGCGGTCGCGAAAATTTCCGCCGAGCTTGCCTTGCATCGCTTCGTCACGATCGTCGGCCCCGGCGGGATCGGCAAGACCTCGGTCGCACTGGCCGTGGCCCATGGCGAGCTCCAGGCTTTCGACGGCCAGGTGTGTTTTGTCGATTTCGGCGCACTCAGGGAGACCCGGCTCGTTGCGGGAACGATTGCGGCCGCGCTGGGCCTGACAGTCAATTCCGACGATCCGATGCCGGGGTTGCTGACGTTCCTGCGCAGCCGGCGGATGCTGTTGGTCTTCGACAGTTGCGAGCACATCCTCGACGATCTCGCCCCTCTGGCGGAGCGTATCGTCCGGGAAGCAGGCGGGCTGCATATTCTCGCCACCAGCCGCGAATCCTTCCGCGCCGAGGGTGAGCGTGTCCATCGGCTGTTTCCGCTGGATTGCCCGCCACAGCGCGACGGACTCGGCATCGCCGACATCCTTGCCTATCCCGCAACTCAGCTCTTCGTGGAACGCATTGCAGAGAGCCTGAGCGAGTTCGAGCTCAGCGAAGAGGATGCGCCGCTCGTGGCCGATATCTGCCGTCGGCTGGACGGCATCGCGCTCGCGATCGAGCTCGCGGCCGGGCGTGTGAACGCCTACGGCATTGCCGGGACCGCCTCGCTGCTCGACAGCCGTTTCTCACTGCTCTGGCGCGGGCGGCGCACCGCTGTCCCGCGGCACCACACCCTGAGTGCGGCGCTCGCCTGGAGCTATGATTTGCTGCCGGCGACCGAAAGCGCAACGCTGCGCGGATTGTCGGCGTTCGTCGGGCCGTTCACGCTGGAAGCCGCGCTTGCGGTCTCGTCCTGTCAGGGCATCGGCGAAGCAGAAGCCGCCGAGGCGATCTCCAATCTGCTTTCCAAATCGCTGATCGCGACCTCGCCTGCGGAGCGGCGGCTGCGCTATCGCCTGCTCGACACCACACGCGCCTTTGTCGCGGACAAGCTCGTCGAGAACGGCGAAGCTGACCGCGTCGCACGCGCCCACGCCGAATATTTTCGCGATTTCCTGCGCGACATCGCGCTCCAATCCACGGGTATGCAGAGCGCCGACGGCTTCCTTCCCTATGCCGACCACCTGCCCAATGTTCGGGCCGCGCTGACCTGGAGCTTTTCAGACGGCGGGGACCGAATGATCGGCGTGGATCTGGCGGCGTCAGCGGCGCAATTCTTTCTCGAGCTGACATTGCTGACGGAATGCTACCACTGGACCCAGCAGGCGCTGGCGTCCCCCGATGCGAGCGCGGTGGATGGCCGCAATGAAATGATCTTGCAGGCCGCGCTCGGCGTCTCCGCGATGTTCACGCAGGGCAATACCGAAGCGGTCCGTTCGGCATTCACGCGCAGTCTCCGGCTTGCCCGGGAGCTCCAGGATCTGCACTGGCAGCTCTGGCTGCTGCGCGGATTACACATCTACCTGACCAGGGTCGGGGATTTTCACGGTGCACTCGGGACCGGCGAACAGGGCGAGAGCGTCGCGCGGAAGCTGAACGATCCCGCCAGCACGTTGAACGTCGAGTGGATGCTGGGCGTCGCTCATCATTTGATCGGCAACCAGGAGAAGGCGGTGCAGCTCTGCGAGAGCGCGATGTTGCATAATCCCGGCTCGCAGCGGCTGAATATCGGGCATCTCGGCTATGACGACCGCATCGTCGCACTGGTGGCGCTGGCACGCGGTCTTTGGCTCACCGGCCGGCCCGATCGTGCGATCGAGGCGTCCAGATACACCGTTCGCGAAGCCGAGCTGCTCGAGCAACCGCTCACTCTCGGTATTTCCTTGATCTGGACCATCTACGTGTTCCTCTGGGTCGGCGACTTGGCCAATGCGGAAATCCTCATCGAGCGGCTGATCGATCATTCCGCGCGGCACTTCCTCGGGCCCTATCACGCGGTCGGCATCGGCCAGAAGGGTGAGCTGCTGCTTCGCCGCGGCGACGTCGCCGCCGGCATCGAGCACCTCCGCCGCAGCCAGGCCACGCTGTACGCGACGCGACACCGGATCATGACGACGGTATTTGCGACCGCGCTCGCGGAGGGACTCGTGGCGCAGAACCTGGCCGACGAAGCCTTGCAGACCATCAATGGTGCCATCGCGGAGATCCCCGCTCATAGCGAATCCTTCGACATGCCCGAGATGCTCAGGGTCAAGGGCGACATCCTCGCGCGGTCGGGCAATGCCGCGGAGGCCGAAAGCTGTTTCCGGGACTCGCTCGATCTGTCACGCCGCCAATGCGCGCTCGGCTGGGAGCTGCGGGGGGCAATCAGTCTCGGCCGGGTCTGGCGCCAGGCCGGAAAGGCCGGAGATGCACGCGCCCTGCTCGCCCCCCTTGTCTCGCGGTACCAGGAAGGCCTCCAGACTCGTGATCTCGTCGCCGCCAGGGAGCTCCTTACGGCGCTGAATTGAGAGTATCTTCAATGGGATACTGCGAGGATATCCGCTCGCAACTCCTAACAAATTCTAACACGCCAAGCCGCATCCGCCCCGCCATGGTGGTGGCACTTCATGGTGGATTTGGCGGGACATGGCGCTTCTTGACGATGTAATTGATGCCAGCGGCGGAATGGCCCGCTGGAATAGCTTGAGCCGGTTCACGCTTCACCTCTCCGTCGCCGGAACGCTGTTCTCCAGCACCGGACATGCCAGCGAGTTCAAGGACGTGACGGCGGAGGGTTCGACCCGCACCCAGTCGGTCCGCTTCACCGGCATCACCGGAGGCGAACACTCCGGCTCTTTTCAGCCGGACGCGATCACGATCGAAAGCCTCGAGGGTGAGATCCTGCGGACCTGGCGCAATCCAAGCCTCGCGTTCACCGAGGCCGGTTCGCCCACGCTGGTGGACGAACTGCATCTCGTCTTCTTCTGCGGCGTCGCGATCTGGAATTATCTGACCAATCCATTCCTGCTCGCTCATCCAGATGTCGTGGTGGAGGAACTGCCACCGTGGCAGGAGAACAACGAGTCATGGCGGCGGTTGCGGGCGCAGTTCCCGCCGGGCCTGATCACGCTCGCGCCCGAGCAGATCTTCTATTTCGACGACAACGCGTTGCAACGGCGGACCGATCACGATCTGTTCGGGATCAAGGTCGCGCATTACTCCTGGGCCCATGACAGCTTCGGCGGCATCGTGGTGCCGACGCTCCGACGCGCGCAGACGCTGCGGCCCGACGGAACCGTGGTCGCCAAGCCCGTGCTGATGGACGTCGAGATCTTTGACGCCGTCTTCGAGTAGCGGCACGCGCGACATCTCCGTGCTCTCAACGCCTAACAATACATAACGAGCCAACAGCCGGCCTTGAGTGCAGATTGGGATCGCGAGCAACGAACGACGTGACGTGCTCGGACGAGATCGGCGCATCTCCACCGCAATGGAGTGCGTCATCGCAGTAAACGCACTCAAGGAGAACGGTCATGAAAATATTGATGGTCATCACCTCGCACGACCAGCTCGGCAACACCGGGCGCAAGACGGGCTTCTGGCTCGAGGAGCTCGCCGCCCCCTATTTTGTCTTTAGGGATTCCGGGGCCGAGATCACCCTCGCCTCGCCAAAGGGCGGCCGTCCCCCGCTCGACCCCAAGAGCAACGAGCTCGAATTCCGCACCGACCTAACGCTGCGCTTCGAGGCCGACGCAGCCGCGGAAGCTCAGCTCGACAAGACGGTTCGCCTCGACAGCGTCAACCAGAAAGACTTCGACACCGTCTTCTATCCAGGCGGTCACGGCCCGATGTGGGACCTCGCCGAGGACAAGGACTCGATCAAGCTCATCGAATCCTTCCTTGCCGCCGGCAAGACAGTCGCCGTCGTCTGCCACTCGACTGGTGCGCTGCGCCACGTCAAGACGCCCGACGGCAAGCCACTGGTCCAGGGCAAGGAGGTGACCGGTTTCACCAACGGAGAAGAGGAGGACGTCGGCCTCACCAAAGTGGTGCCTTTCCTGGTCGAAGACGAAATGCTGAAGCTCGGCGCCGTCTTCTCGAAAACGGCAAACTGGGGCGTTCACGTCGTCACCGACGGCCTCTTGATCACGGGCCAGAACCCGCACTCCTCGGGTCCGGCCGCGCAGGCCCTGCTGGCCGCCCTAAAGGGCAAGCCGCTGGCACGCGCTTCGTAAAGCTCGGATGCGCACAGTGCGAGAGGCGCCCGCGATGGTGCCTCTCGGCGTAGATCTTCACCCCACATGCCGGATCGGAGCGATGACATGAACATTCCAGCCGCACTTGCCCTCTCGGCCGCTTTGGCCTGCGCGGCCGTGCAGGCCTCGGCGCAGGACCTGCGATCGAGCCGGCGCTCGATCAGCTATCACAAGGTCGACATCCGCGGCCTCGAGATCTTCTACCGCGAGGCTGGACCCACCGACGCTCCAACGGTGCTGCTGCTCCACGGGTTTCCATCGTCGTCGCGGATGTGGGAGCCGCTGATGCCGCTGCTCGCCGACAAATATCATCTGATCGCGCCGGACTATCCCGGCTTCGGCAGCAGCAGCGCGCCGCCGCCGTCCGATTTCACCTATACATTCGACAACCTCGCCGCCGTAATCGGCGAGCTCACAACGAAGCTCGGCCTTACCGACTACGTCTTGTTCATGCAGGACTATGGAGGTCCTGTCGGCTTCCGCATGGCGCTGGCGCATCCCGAACGCGTGCGCGCCATCATCATCCAGAACGCGGTTTCGCACGAGCAGGGGCTGAGCCCTCTCTGGAATGCGCGCAGGAAATACTGGGCCGATCCGGCACATGAGATCGAGGCGCTCAAGGCTAATTTCACGTCCCTGGAGGCGACGCGTCAGCGGCATCTCGGCTCGAGCCCGCGTCCCGAGCGCTACGATCCCCACACCTGGATCGACGAATACGCGTTCCTGACGCGTCCCGGCCAGGCCGAGATTCAGACCACGCTGTTCCTGGATTACCGCACCAACGTCGCTTCCTATCCAAACTGGCAGGCTTGGTTGCGCCAGACGCGGCCACCGACCCTTGTGGTCTGGGGCAAATACGATCCGTCCTTCACCGTCGCAGGCGCCACGGCCTATCGCGACGATGTGCCGGATGCCGAGGTTCACATCCTCGAGGCCGGCCACTTCGCGCTGGATGAAGCCACCGACGAAATCGCTTCGCTTGTCCGCGACTTCCTGGGGCGGCTGGGTGGACACAAGGGTTGAGCGCTGATGGACGCGCTCAGCAGCGAGAAGGGCACGGTCGTGTCGACGTGGTCAGGCCGCCGGCTCGTTCAGCATGCGCCGTGCTGCAATGAGGTCGGCGGTCTCGAATCCTTCGGAGAACCGGGCATAGGTTTGGGCGAGCTGTTCGAGCGGATCTTGCACACGCTGCCGGATTCGAAGGCGCGCCAGCGACATCTCGGCCCGCAGCCGCCAGGATAACGCGCCCTGCTGTTCGGCGAGCGAGATCGAGGCGACAAGATCCGCCTCGGCCGCGTCGAGATTGCCGCCATGGGCCTCCAGCTCTCCGCGCAGGCGGAGCAGCTCGGGCATGTCGAAGGCGCCGCCTTCCTGCTCGACCCGCAGAACGGTTTCGTGAAGAACCTGAATGCCCTCCGTCAATTGTCCCAAGCTGACCAGGCCCCGAGACAGATCCGCGGCGAACGCGGAGGCGTAGAGTTCGTAGCGATCGGCGTGCAGGCGTGGAAGCCCGCTCCGCATCAGCTCGACGCCGCCGGCGACCTCGCCCCGAGCGATCATGCTCTGCGCCCGAAAGCCCGCCGCGACGGCTTCGTAGGGCACGAGCCCGTGCATGCTCGCATGCGCGGCCAGGCGATCGGTCATGGCCTCGACTGACGACCAGTCGCCGAGCCAGCCGAACACCGAAGCGGACCAGCATAATGCGATACAATGCATGACCACGTCATGCGGCGCTGAAGCGCCGACAAGCGGCCGGATGCATTCAAGCGCGCGATCGGGAAAACCGCGCAGCCACAGCACGCGTGCGAGCGGAATCTGCGGTGTGCGTGAATAGGCGAAATGCCCGGGTTGGGTCCCACGGAGCGCAGCATCGTCGCGCAGGCCCTGGTCGAGATGGGCTTGCGCCTCGGCCTGGTCTCCCGCGAGGTGATATGACACGCCGAGCAGCGCTTTGCTCCCGGCGATGCCCGCGGTATCGCCGATGACGCCGGCAATCCGCTCGGCGTAAAGCGCAGTCGGCACCAGATGCCGATATCGACCGGTTCGGCGGTAGAACATGTTGAGCCGGGACAACAGCCTGAATGTGTTGGCGTGATCGGAAAGCGCTTCCGCTATTTCCAGCCCGCGCTTGAGCGCCGCTTCCGCCTGCTCGCTGTTGCGCTCGGTGAACATGAAGGCGTGACCGAGCGTCGACCGAAGTTCGAGCTCCCATGCGCCACCCCGGTCGGCCTCGTCGAGCATTGCGAGTGCGCGATCGGACCAGATGCGCGCCTCGTTCAGCAAATTGAGTTCGACGAACAGCCTTGTACAGCTGCCGGCGAGCGGCGCGCGCAAGCCGGCGCCTTCGTCGTTGGCATAAACCCATTGCAGCGCAGCGCGGGCATCGGCGAGCAGGCTCGCGCGTTCCTGCAAACGTAACGCATGATCGCTGCCCTCCTTATCCTTCATGCCCGCTTCGAGCGTGCATTGAACATAGAGAGCGTGACGGTGCGCGACCTGGGCCAGCTGTCCGCCGCCGGCCAGCTTCTGCAGGGCATAGGCGCGCGTTGCGTCGAGCAGGCGATAGCGCCGCGATGCGCCGTCCGGCTGGGTGGAAACCAGCGACTTCACCACGAGTTGCTCCAGCGCCTCGACGACGCGATCCTCCGGCATCTCCGCGCCGGCCGCGACAGCTATCGCGCCCTTCAACGTGAAGTGACCTGCGAAGACGGCGAGGCGCTGAAATACGATCCGCTCGTTCTCGCCGATCAGACCGAAACTCCAGTCGAGCGTAGCGCCGAGCGTCTGCTGCCGCGGCGGCGCCGTTCGCCGCCCGCGCCATTCGAGCTGCAGCCGATTGTCGAGCAGCGCAGCCATCTCGCGCAGTCCATAGAGACCGACACGTGCGGCAGCCAGCTCGATCGCCAGCGCGATGCCATCGAGCTTGCCGCAAATCCGGGCTAGGACCTCGGCATCGTCGTCGGTGATGCCGTCGCGATGCCCGGCCGCGACGGCGCGATCGACGAACAAGCGCACAGCGGGATAAGCCAGCACCTCGCCGGCACTGAGGCGGGTGTCCTGCGGTGGCCCAGGGAGCGAAACGAGCTCGAAAATCTGCTCGCCTTCCACCAGCAGCGACTCGCGGCTGGTTGCGAGGATGACGATGCCGGGCGCCTCCCGGTAGATGTTTTCTGCAAGGCGCGCGACCTCCTCGACGACGTGCTCGCAGCTGTCGAGCACGAGAAGCAGCCGGCGGCCACGCAGGAAATTGACGATGCTGGCCGAGGGGTCATCGTGGTGCACGACGAGGCCCAACGCGGCGGCGACCGTGCTCGCGACCAGGGCCGCGTCCTTGAGCGGACCGAATTCGAGAAAATGGACGTTGCCGTCGAAGCTATCGCACATCTCGTGCGCGAGCGCGGTCGCAACGGTGGTCTTGCCGATGCCGCCCGGCCCTCGCAGCGTGACGAAGCGATCGCGGAGCAAGCGGGCCGCCAACTCGGCCACGGCGTCATCCCGCCCGACCATCCGGTCCAATCGGCGCGGCAGCGACGGTGGCGGCGCGGCGCTTCCAGGCGCACGCGACGCCGGCGCAGGCAACTCCGCGCGCTCGCCACGCCGCACGGGCGCGACGAAGCAATAGCCCCGCCCCGGAATGGTGGTGATGTAACGTGCCCCATCCTTTCCGTCGCCGAGCACCTTGCGCAGCTCCGCGACATGGACGCGCAGGCTGACCTCCTCGACGGAAAGTCCGGACCACGCATAGCCGAGAATTTCGTCCTTCGGGACCACTTCGCCGGCGCGACTGACCAGCAGGCGCAGGATATCCGTCGCGCGGCTGCCGAGCCTGACCGGCAAGCCATCCTTCTCCAGCAGCCGCGACCGAAGCGAAAAGGGCCCGAACGCGACGGCATCGAAAGCTGGAATCGTCGCGGCGTTGCTGCCGCGGGGGCCGTGTCCCGTCGAGAGCTCGGTCACTTCTGACTCATCCTGACAGCTGATCCATGGAAATGCGGCGCGACTATACCCGGCACTGGTGCGAGGTCCAGCGAGGGCACTGCACAGAACTCACACCGCCGCATCGATCTCCACGGGATGTTCTGCGCTCTCCCGAGTCGGGTCGGGGAGGCGCAAATATCTGATAAGATTTGCAAAAAAGGCGCTTCCTGAGACGGGATGTCGCACCTGATGCGCTCCCACAAAAACTAACACATCCTAATCACCACTAACGAGCTTGCAGCGCGGCTCACCCCTATCCTCTCACCATGGAAAACGTGGGGCTTTGCGCGTGTGCTGGTCGCAAACAGCGGAGGAAGCCCGGAGAGGACGAACGATGTTGACCAATTTGCAGGCGGCTGAAGCCTGGATTGAATTTCCGGGCGGCTCGGGGGATTGCGAGATCCCCCAAGCAAAACAAGCGATCATTCGCGAGCGTCAATGGCGTCAAATCGATCCGCGCGCGGGGGCGGCCCTCGATGATATCGCGATCTCGCGATGGGAGGACCCGCGGAGCACTTCGTCGCACCAGGCGACGACGCCTGAGGGTCGCTATTTCGTCGGCATCGCACTGAAGGCCACGCGCGCGAAACTCACCCGGGATCGTCAGGTCATTTTCGACGGCACGATGCCCGCGGGCACACTGTATCTCTCCGCGCCGTCGAACCCCCTCGCCGTGCAATTCCAGTCGCCATGCGCCTTCCTGCATTTTCACATTTCCGCGGATCATTTTCCGGCGCAATCTTCCGCGACCGAAGGATTGAATGATCTCGTCCTGTTGCGCGATCCGCTCGCGGCCGAGCTTGCCAAGGCGCTGATCGAACTTGGCGACGCTGCGGACCGCGAGTTTACGCGCTGCATTGGCCAAACCCTTGCGATGCATCTGGCGCGCCTGGAATTGCCACGCGCCAAGGTCAATGCCTTGCCGAAATGGCGGCTGCGGCGGGTCGAGCAATATGTCGCCGATCATTTCCACCGCTGCATCAGCCTGTCCGAACTCGCCAACATCGCCGGCCTGTCCAGAATGCACTTTGCGGCGCAGTTCCGCGTCGCGACCGGTTTCCGGCCCCGCGAATATCTGCTCAATCACCGGATCGAGCAGGCCAAGACGTTGCTGGCGACCACCGAGCGGCCGCTGGCGGAGATTGCGCTTGCGGTCGGCTTCAGCACGCAGGCGCATTTTTCGACCGTCTTCAAGCGCATCAGCGATCAATCCCCGGCACGCTGGCGCCTCGCCAACAAGGGCGAACGGCAAGAGGTGCAAGCACTCCCTCCGCGTGGTCCTTCGACGGAGAGGGACTGGATCAGCGCAGCCGCGTAAGCATCCGCTCGCGCCCTCATCCTCCCGGGCCTGCGAGCCACTCGGGCCGTCCCTGCACCCACAGGGCGGCCCCTTTTTTTCTACACCGGATCGAAAGCCCGGATCGGCGGCAGATTGCCGGTGAACTTCTCGACCTCGACCGTCGTGAGCTGGCCGGTGCAGCCTTGCGCAAAGGACGAGGTACCGACGTCGCGGGTGAGCACGTTCGGATTGCCGTGCACGCAGAGCGGCGCGTCGTCTTCGGGGTCCATCGGGTCGTACCAGGCGCCGGTCGGGAGCTGGACCACGCCGGGCGCGATACCGTCGGTGACGTGGACCGCGGCGAGACAGGCGCCGCGCGCGTTGAACAGCCGGATGATGTCGCCGTGCTTGATCCCACGCGCGTCAGCGTCCCGTCGATTCATGCGCGCGACCTCGCGGCCGCGGTGTTTGCTTTGAAGCGAATGTCCACCGAAATCGAGCTGGCTGTGCAGACGCGTCACCGGCTGGTTCGCGACCAGGAAGCACGGCGCCCCCGGCTTGGGCATATCGGACTTCTCCAGCCAGACCGGATGGCCCGGACAATCCGCATCGCCATGACCCGCGATCTTGGCGGAGAATATTTCGATGCGGCCGCTCGGCGTCGGCAAAGCATGATTGATGGGATCGTCGCGAAAGCGGCGCAGCCGGCCGCCGTCGTCGGGCTGTTGCGGCACCACCAGGCTGCCGCGCCGCCAGAACTCTTCGAAGCTCGGGGCCTCCAAACCGCGCGCTTCGAGCGAGGCGCGGGTCGGCTCATAAAGATGCTCCAGCCACTGACGTGACGTCCGCCCCTCGGTGAAGGGTTCGCGCGCGCCGAGACGGTCGGCGAGATCGGCGAAGATCTCGTAATCGTCGCGCGCAAGGCCGAACGGCTCGGCGATCCGGTGCATGGCCACCATGAGAGGATCGTTGCTGGAAAAGCCGATGTCTTCGCGCTCGAGCGTCATCGTCGAGGGCAGCACGATGTCGGCATGCCGGGCCGTGGCAGTCCATGCGAGCTCGTGCACGACCAGCGTGTCGACTTTCGCAAACGCCTTGCGCAGGCGGTTGATGTCCTGGTGGTGATGAAAGGGATTGCCGCCGGCCCAGTAGACGAGGCGGATATCCGGATAGGTGCGCGTCTCGCCGTTGTAGCGATAGGTGCGACCGGGATTGAGCAGCATGTCGGCGATGCGCGCCACCGGAATGAAATCGCGGACAGCGTTGCGGCCCTGCCCCAATGTCGGCCCCGGCACGTCGTTGACGCGGCGGCCGTAATAGCCGATCGCCCCCAACGAATAGGCGTAACCGCCGCCGGAGAGGCCGATCTGGCCGAGCACTGCCGCCAGCACCATGCCCATCCACACCGGCTGCTCGCCATGCTCGGCGCGCTGGAGCGAATGGGAGACGGTGATGAGCGCGCGCTTGCCGGCGAGCCGGCGCGCCAGCTTGCGGATTGTGTCGGTGTCGACGCCGCAGATCGCAGCGGCCCATTCGGCGTCCTTGGCTTGGCCGTCGCTGTCACCAGTGAGATAGCGCAGGAAGACGGGCCATCCCTCGGTGTAGCGATCGAGGAAAGCCTGATCGTGCAGGTTTTCCGCGACCAGCGTATGAACGATGCCGAGCATCAGCGCGGTGTCGGTGCCGGGCACGCACGTCATCCATTCCGCGCCGGCCTCGACGGGCAGGTCTTCGCGCAACGGGCTGACCAGGATGAACTCGCAGCCGCGGCGGCGCGCAGCTTCCATCGCGCCGCGCTCGACATGCTTGCTGATCGAGCCGCCTGCGACCATCGAGTTCTTCAGCGCCATGCCGCCGAATGCCAGCACGATGTCGGTGTCGGCAGCGATCTGCTCCCAGGTGACGTTGCGCTTGGTGATGTCTTCGTAACCGCAGAGGATCTGCGGCAGCAGCACCGAGGACGCGCCGGAGGAATAGGAGTTCACCGAGCGCACATAGCCGCCCAAGGCGATGTTGAGGAAGCGATGCACCTGGCTCTGGGCGTGGTGGAAGCGGCCTGCGCTCGACCAGCCATAGGAGCCGCCGAACACTGCGCCGGGGCCGCGCGTGTCACGGATGCGTGCCAGTTCGTCGCCGAGCAGATCGAGCGCCTTCTCCCAGCTGACGGAGACGAATTCGTCGCGGCCGCGGCGATCGTCCGGACCGGGACCGCGTTCGAGCCAGCCGCGGCGGATCGCCGGTTGGGTGATGCGCGCCTGATGGCGCAGCGCGCCGGGAAAATTGCCGATGATGCCGTTCGGATCGGGATCGCCCGCATACGCCCTGACCTCGAGCCCGGCCTCGCCTTGACGTGCCGAGAACACGCCCCAATGCGAGGTGTGCGGCTTGAAGCCGTCGGACAGGTCGAGGCCGGGGTCGGGGAAGCCAATCGTATCGTCCATCGTCGCATTCCTTGTTCCGGTCGCGGCACTGTCCCGGCCGCACCGATATCATCCGGGTCGCAGTATAGCGATCCGCTCTTCGATGTCGTCGGCTCAGGGCCGGCGAAAATGCCGGACGCTCGTGCAAGGACAGATTGGCGAACGTTCGAGGGAACCAACGGCGGTGATTTTTCGACCGGTTTGTGCCTTTATTTTCAACGCTCTAGTCGGCTGCATTCAGAGCCGCGCGGCCCGCCTTCGGTAAGCCTTTTTCGGTAAGACTTGGCGCGAGATCCCTTGCAACGACACTGACATTGAAATGTGCGATATCCCGGCCCGTCACACACAACATCGGTCCGGTCATGATCAAGCGCGTCTTGCCCTACGAAGGTCTGCTCCACGAAGTGGTCGAGCATCATGGCGTGCTTTACATCGGTGGAATCGTCCCCGAGGACACGAGCCTCGATATGTCTGGCCAGGCCAACGACGTCCTCGGGCAGTTGGCGCAGCTGCTGAAGACCCTCGGATCCGATCTGAGCAACGTCTTGCAGGTCACCATCTACATGGCGAGCCTCAAGGAGAAGGCAGAGTTCAATGCGGCCTGGAAGGCGCATTTTGCAGAGGCTCATCTGCCGGCGCGCGCCGCAATCGGCGTGGCCGATCTCGGTCCTGGCGTCAAACTCGAGATCACGGCCATCGCCGCTCGACAATAGTGGCACGGGATCCACTGATTGAGAGTCCCGACGATCATGAAGCCTGAATGCGTGACTTGGTGCGGTTGAGGCAAGTTGCATCAGGAGGCGGCCGCTTGGTACAGGCACTCGCGTAGCCAAGCATGAGCTCCGTCCTCCTGATTGCGCGGATGCCACAGCGCAACGATACGCGCTGGCGGCAGATCGAGCGGCGGCGGCGTGAGATCGAGCTCGTGGGAAAATCGCATCAGAAAACGTCGCGGCAGGGTGCAGATACAGTCGCTGTGGGCAAGGATGACCGGCGCCAGCGCATAGGTTTGAATCGAGACGGCGACGCGTCGGGAACGGCCTAGCGCAGCCAGCGCGTCGTCGACAAGGCCCGAGAATCCGCCGCCGTCGGCAGAGATCAGCAGATGATCGAGCGCACAAAAGCGATCGAGATCAAGCGCCCCGTTGCCGCGGGGGTGACTCTTGCGCTGGGCGGAGAGGAAGCTGTCCTCGAAAAGCGGGCGCTGCATCAGATCGCCGTGTGCTCCGTCAGCCCCCGTCACCAGAATGTCGATCTCGCCCCGCTCAAGCCGGTCGACGACGTCGCGCGTGGGATGAACGAAGGCCAGCCGCGCCCGTGCGGCCATCGAGGTCAACCGCGCGACGAATCCGGGCGCCAGCGTCACGGCTGGATTCTCATGGATGGCAACGACAAAGGTGCGCTGGCTGCGGACCGGGTCGAATACGGCCGGCCCTTCGACCATGCGACGGAGCTTGCCGAGCACGTCCGCCAGCTCGGCCTGCAGCTCCACCGCTCTCGTCGTCGGAGCGACGCCGCGGCCCGCCGCCGCGGGCACGAACAACGGGTCGGCAAAGACCTGTCGCAGCCGGTTCAACCGAGCCGATAGCGCCGGCTGGCCGATGTTCAGGCGCGACGCCGCGCGCGTGACGTTCCGCTCGCGCAGCAGAGCCTCCAGGGCGAGCAACAGGCCAAGGTCGATCTCGGCGAGATCGGTGTCGTCGGCCCGCCGACCTGAACCGCGTTCCGCATCCGGCATCGGTCTTCCTCCGTTTAGGGCACATGATCGCGGCCGGACGAGCCGCGATGAGAGAGGTAAAGCCAAAATGGCGGTCTGAAAAGCGGAGCTGACAGCCTTTCGATATCGACGAGGTCGATGGGACCTATCGAGCCCACGGCCCTCCCGGCGGCGTGATGCGCTTCGTACTTCCCGGTCATCGCGGCGCTGGCAATCAGGCCGGCTCAGTCACGACCTGGAGTGGAGGACCTTGATGACGCAAGCGACGAAAACCTATCGCGTTGGCGATGCAGCCGTCACGCGGATCGATGAGTTGCGGCTTGCCGCGTTCAAGTTCGACGCCCTCTATCCTTACGCCGAGCCGGACGCGCTGGAGCGCCATCGCGACCGGCTTGAGGCAGGCTCGTTCGATCCTGCGACCGGCATCTTCATTCAAAGCATCCACAGCTGGCTGGTCAAAACCCCGCACCACACGATTTTGATCGACACGGCGACCGGCAACGACAAGAACAGGCCCGACATCCCGCCGCTCCATCATCTGAACGAGCCCTTCTTGGCGCGGCTGGCCGCGGCGGGCGTCACCCCGGAACAGGTTGACTACGTTCTACTCACGCATGTCCATGCTGACCACGTTGGCTGGAACACGCGACTCGTCGACAATCGCTGGATCCCGACGTTCCCGAATGCGACCTACGTCTTCTCCCGGATCGAGCAGGCCTATAGTGAGAGCCTTGCGACTGGCACGGAGCCGACCGGGGCAGCCCGCCCTGGCCCGGCCCTCGGCCCGGCAGTGCGCAAGCCGGCTGACCGTGTCTATGACGACAGCGTGCGGCCAGTCATCGAGGCAGGGCTTGCCCAGCTCATCTCCGTGAATGGTGAGGAGGTCCTGGACGGCATCTCCTTCATTCCGACGCCCGGCCACAGCATCGATCACGCGTCGATCCGCCTCGTGTCACGGGGCGAGCAGGCGCTTTTTGCCGGCGACGTGATGCACCATCCGCTGCAGGTATATGAGCCTTCGCTCAATTCCTGCTTCTGCGAATTCCCTGAGGCCGCCTTGCGCTCGCGCGCCGCCGTGCTCGAGGACGCAGCCGAGCGCGGCGCAACCGTCTTCACCACCCATTTCGCACAATCGTCCGTCGGACGCATCGACCGTCGCGGCGATCGCTTCGCCTGGCAATTCCTCTAATCAAGGAGACCGATCATGGACCAGCAAACTTACGCGCAGGCAGATGGGTCCGACATCGTGGTCGAGGATCTCATGATCCCGAGCGACACGGTCGGCATCTCGCTTCACTTGCGCAACAAGCGACAAGCGGCGCTCAAGACGTTTTCCGCCGAGCGAACCATCCTGATGATGCATGGCGCGACCTATTCGTCAGAAAGTCTGTTCGACGCACCGCTCGGCGGCGTCTCCTTCATGGATTATCTCGCCGGGCACGGCTACGACGTCTTTGCACTCGACGTGCGCGGCTATGGCGGATCGACGCGTCCGCCCCAAATGAATGCTCCGCCGGAAGACTCTGAGCCGCTTGTGCGCACCGAAATCGGCGTGCGCGATCTCGCCAGCGCAGTTCAATACATCCTGAAGCAGCGCAACATCACGCGGCTCAATCTGGTCGCCATGTCCTGGGGCGGCTCCGTGGCCGGTGCTTACACGGCAGACAATAACGACAAGATCGTAAAGCTCGCGCTGGTGGCGCCGCTATGGTTGCTGAAGGGCCCGGCTCCGATCGATGCGGGCGGCCGGCTCGGGGCCTATCGCAACGTCCCTGCTCTGGACTTCAGGGAGCGATGGCTTTCGGCAGCACCGGAAGCAGCGCGACCAAGTCTAATTCCAGCAGGCGGCTTCGAACTGTGGGCGAACATCTCGCTCGCAACAGACCCGCAGGCCACCGCAGGAGCTCGTCCGCTCATGCGTGCCGTGAACGGCCCGATCCTGGACATCCGCGAATACTGGGCCGCCGGCAAGGCCCTTTACGACCCCAGCACCATTCGCGTGCCGGTGCTTCTGGTCCACGCCGAATGGGACCGCGACGTGCCCATCAGCTCGGCACAGGATCTCTTCCTCTCGCTGAAACAGGCGCGATATCGACGATGGGTCGAGATCGGCGAAGGCACGCACATGGTTCTGCTGGAGAAGAACCGGTTGCAGGCGTTCGACGCGATCAACCAGTTTCTCTCGGAACAGTACGAGCATGACTAGCGCGGTCTTGGCGCGGATCCCGCCGCGAGAACATAGTGCTTCGCCTGATACTTCCTCAATGGAACCAGGCGCAATCGGCTGACGACTTCAAGAACAATCCGCGCATCGACATGCGGTTCGACCGCCCGGCCCACGCGAGCGAGGGTCGCCGACGGGCCAAATGGCGACATCCAAGCGCAACTCCAGGACCTGGACTCCTAGTTGATTGGTCAATGCCTCTGTCACAACCACAGCATGCTTATTGCTGAATTTACCCGACTGTTGCCGCCTGGGCACGTCGCATGCTGGTCGGATCGGCTAGATTCGAGCCGGGAATGCCGGACACCAGAAAAAGAACCGGTGTCGTTCGGGTGAAACGTGGATGGAGCGAAAATATGAAGAAGTTGATGTTAAGCGGCATGGCCTTGCTGGCAGTAAGCATGGCGGCCCCCGCCTCAGCGGCTGATCTGGCTGCTAAACCTTACGTCAAGGCCCCGCCCCCGGTGGTCGCGCCGATCTATGATTGGACCGGATTCTACATCGGCGCAAACGGCGGTTGGGGGCAAAGCCACGGTTGTGTGGATTTCGTGACGCCCGCAGGGACAGTCGCAGGTGGTTGCGCGGATCGCTCCGGCGGCCTCGCTGGCGGCCAGATTGGGTACCGCTGGCAAACCAATCAATTTGTGCTCGGCCTGGAAGCGCAAGGAGATTGGGCCGAGATCAAGAACACGCGCGTCAGTCTGATCGATCCATTGATTTCGACCACAGGCAAAATTGACGCAATCGGTCTTTTCACGGCACAACTCGGTTGGGCGTGGAACGCCTCGCTGTTCTACGTGAAGGGCGGCGCCGCCGTGACGCGCAACCGATTCGATATATTCAACAACGTCACCGGGGTCGGCCTGGCATCGGCTGGCCACACCCGGTGGGGCGGGGCCCTTGGTGTTGGCTGGGAGTACGGCTTCACGCCCAATTGGTCGTTCGGTATCGAATACGACCATCTCTGGATGGGGCGTGACAACGCCGGCTTCGCAGGCGTGGTTACTCCTGGAGGGTTTGTCCTCACCGGCGGTGGGATCAGTCAGGATGTGGACATGGTCACGCTTCGGTTGAACTACCGCTTCGGTGGATACGGCGCACCGGTCGCGGCCAGATATTGATGGCACCCACCTTGGCAAACCAAAAGCCCCGGCACGCCGGGGCTTTTTCGTGGTCGATCGCGTCAAACTGGTCACATTCGTGAAGCAAGCAATCCGAGCCGCTGAGCTATGGTGACCAGCTGTGCCAGAGACCGCACGTTCATCTTCTCCGTCACTCGATGACGATGTGCCTTGATTGTCCGCTCCATCGCTCCCAATTCAGACGCGATCGGCCTGTTGAGTCGCCCGCGCACGACACCTCGAATACTTGACGTTCACGTGCAGTCAGTGTCGCCAGCATCGCCTGCATCTGCTGCAGCGCCGTCCGCGACGAGCGTCGCTCAATTCTTCGGTGCAAACGCTTCGGTCGCCGCCTTCATGGCAGACTCGCCCATGCTTCTGGTTTGTTCGGTGAGCAATCGCATTTGGGCCTGGAAGAAATCAGACTGGATCTCAAGGGCGTCCTTCATGTCCTTGGCCTGCATGAGCTTGTCGCCGAGGTCGAACGTCGCGGTGACGTTGCGCTGCATGTAGCCGCAGAACTCCTTAGCGCCGCTTGCAATCGGCAGCTTCGAGGCACTTAAGCCCATTTCCAGCTGCTCGAAATAATCGGCGTTGGCCTTGCGCAGGCGAAGAAGCGTATCGGCGAGCATGGTGCGGATACCCGCTGCGGATGGATTGCTATCGGCCATGGTGTCATTCCTCCTTGTTACGCAGCAAGTCCCCCGAACCACGCACCAAAATAGCCGGCGTAGAGCGCGGGCATTTCAAGGTTCATCGAATGTCCGATACCGGGCACCACGACGAGGCGACAGTCTGGCATTGCCGCGGCCATCGCATGAAGATCGGCGGGGGGGATCCAGCCGTCCCGTTCGCCCCACAATACCAGATGCGAATGCCCGATCTCCGGCATGCGGCTCTCCAATTCCCGGCTCTCCCGCTCGCGCGTGAGATTGACGGGTGTCCCGATCCAGATGCCTTCGGAGACGCCGAAGCTTTGTTCGATGATCCGCTCGAACAGCGCCTGGATGTCCGCGCCCCCTGGGCGGAATTGCGGGACCTTATTCGGCGCCATGCTTTCTGGGATAAACAGGGATGAGGCCGCGGTCGCCATCACCGAACGGGTCAACTCTTTGCTCGCCATCATGGCTCGGAACAGTCCGATCTGATCGGTATTGAAGGCCATCCCCAGCGGCGTGACCGGATCAAGCGCGAACACCCGTCCGAAACGGCGCGGTTGCATCAGCAGCATACGGGCCGCAATGATGCCGCCGGTCGAATGCGTTGCAAGATGGCAATAGTTGATATCCAGGGTGTCGAGCGCAGCCAGCATGTCCTTTGCGTGCTGCAGCATCGTGTAGTTGGTGTAGTCAACCGTAGGCTTCGGCCGGTCGCTGTCGCCGCAACCGCGCCAGTCGATGCCGATGACGCGAAGACCAGAAGGAAACAGCGGGGCAGCGAGCTCGATCCAGTCCTTGCTGGCGAGATTGCCGTGGATGAAGACGACGGTGACGTCGCCTCGCCCCCACTCTCGCCAGCCCAGCTGGACTTCGCCTGCCTGCACCCTAGGCATCAACCGGCCCTACTTGTTTAGGCCGGCGGTAGGCGCGGCCCCGGGCGGTGTCGGAGCCACCGGCAAGGCCGAGACCACCGCCCCCTTGAGCATGCGGTCGGTCCCGAGCGGCGATGACGTGTCGACGCTTCCCCGCGTCACGAAATCCACGACATCGGACGAGTATTCGACCGGATTGTCTGTGTGAATGAAATGCCCGCTCTCCGGATAGATCTTGAGGATCGGCCGATTGCCCGCATTGGTCATGCGCGTCATGAACGGCGTGATGGCGTCGCGTCCGAGGTCTGTCAGCCCATTGAATGCCGGCGTCGGGATGAACGGCTCCTTGTCGCCGAATGCGAGGAAGATCGGCGCCTTGATCTGCGTGAGCCGCTCGTACAGGTTCTTCGGATCATCCTGCTGGAGCTCCGCGCCGATCGTGTAGATGTCGTAGATAAAGATGTTACACCACTGCTCCAGCTCCTTCGGATTGCCTTTGGTCAGCCCGACGCGCTGCTCGGTATGGAGGCGGGCATATTCGCTGTCGCTGAAGAAATAGCCGCTTTTGGCAGCCGACACCGCGCCGGTCTCCGGGTCACGCTTCTTAAAGTAGAAGAAGTCACGGATGTTCTGCTCGTCACGCGCCTTCTCCGCGGCAAGGATGCCCGTCTGGTCCCAGGTCGCCCTCCATTTGCCGAAGTCATGATCGAAGGCCGGGTCGAACAGTGGCGCCTTTTTGCCCTTGGCGATGGTGATCTCGCGCGGATATTCCTCGAGACCTGACGGCGCCTCCAGCGCCAGGCCCTGCACTGCATCCGGCCAGGTCAGGGCATAGCCCATCACGAACTGACCGCCGAGCGAATGGCCGAGATAATACGCCTTCTTGACGCCGAGCTGGTTGACGACGAGGTCGTAGATGACCTCGCGCATGTCCTGCATCGTGCGCGCCGGACTCTTGTCGAGATTGCCGGGCCCGGACATGCCGTAATGCGGCAGGTCGGGCACGATCACGCGAAGGCCGCTGCGCAGCGCATACTGCATGATATTGCCGTAGTGACCGCCGAAAGCGCCTTTGCCATGGATGACGACGAGGACCTTCGGATCCTTGTCCGTGCCGGCATATTCATCCATGTAGCCGATCTGCCAGGAATTGCCGCCCTTGTCCTTGGCATTGGCGTATTTGACCGGATAGGGGTAGGTCACGAACTCCTTCCAGAACGACTTTTTGGGGTCGATGTTCTCTGCGACGCCGGGCACCCGATAATTCTTGTCAATGAATTTCTGCGCGCGGTCGAGGCTCGCCACATCATCCATGAACGCAACGAACTTCGGGTCATTCTTGCGCTGGTTGATGATCGGAAACACACCATAATGGGCGACCGGGCTTTCCTGAGCAATAAGGTCCGCGCCAGGCACGCGATCGACTGCCTTCTGAGCCAACTTGAAGTTCAGCCACAGGTCATTCGTGATGTGCATCACCAGCGTCCGCGCCTGGACGCGGCCGAGATAAGGGTTGATGTTGTGCGTTTCGCCGACACGGTTGCGCCAGACCAGGTCGACCGCATCGTAAAGCTTGGCACGGTTGACGACGTTCAACGCCGCCTTTTCGTTCGGGGGGTCCCAATAGAAGATTTCGGGCTGGACGGCGCCCCAATTCTGGGTCGTACGGAAGGCAAAGTCATAGCCCGTCATGCCGAGGATCGACCAGCCGAACGCCACGCCCGGCATCGGATGCTTCTCTTTGGCTAGCTTGTAATAATCACCCTTCGTGTCCTGCCACACCGGATCGGATTCGATCGCTGCCGTCATCATCTGGAATGTCCAGTTGCCGACCGGATCTTCGCCATCCGATTGCGTGGTGCCGCCGATCGGCATCATTGCGCCGATATATTCGGGATGCATCACGCCCCAGACATAGGTCTGCGTGCCGCCCATGGAAACGCCGGACACCAACGCAACGCGCGCGACCTTCAGCCCGTCGCGCAGCATCCGGTAATTGGCCTGGACCATGTCATAGTAACTGTACTGCGGAAACTTTACGCCGAGACCGTCCGAAGGTTTGCTGGCGCCCCAGGTCCCAAGCGGATCGACCATGATGACATAGTAGCGATCCGTATCGATCGGCCGGCCCGGGCCGATAATTGGCACGGTGCCTGACAAGGCTGCTCCTTTGACCCACTGCTCGTACATGTCGGTGGAGTCGCCGGAATAGTATGAGTTGATGACAACGGCATTGGTGATCTCACCGGCGGCGTTGCGGCGCGGCGTACCGACCGCGATATAGGCGGTGTGCAGTTTCCCGGCGCCAAGCGATTCCAGGGTGACACCGCCCTCCCCGCCATTCTCCCACTTCGAGGGATCGGCGAGATCGTACTTGCCGCCAAGTCGGAAATTCGCGATCTCATAGGTCTTCTTCAGTCCGTCATGCTGCATCTGCGATGAGCGGCGCGTGAAGGGCTGCGCGACCGCTAGCGATGTCCCGATCAACAGCAACAGCAGGCTGATGAGATATCGCCGCATGACATGTCTCCCGATCATGGCGAATTCCTCCGGCAGGCTTTGATTTTTGCCGAAAGCTAGGAGCGGACGCGGCGCGACCTTTGATCTAGCGCAAGGGAATTCGAACTGCCCGCGCGAGAGTTTTGAGAACGAATTACATGCCGGGTCGCCGCGATGCCTTTCCTCACGCACGGCTCCTACCGGATCCGGTATGAGCTCGACGGTCCTGCGACGGCGCCGGCCTACGTGCTGGTCAATGGACTGACTCAATATTCCGAACTGTGGACCGCTTATCGCGACGCGCTCTTAGCACGGGGCTTTCGCGTCGCGACATTCGATCTGCTTGGCCAGGGCGCCTCCGACAAGCCTACGCTTTTCATCAATCAGGACGACCATGTCCTTGCGCTGCATCGCTTGATCGAGATGCTCGGTGAAGGACCGGTCTTCCTCAGTGGAATCAGTTTCGGTGGCCTGATCGCGCTCCGCTACGCGATCGAGCATGGGGCGCGCCTCTCGGGTCTGGTGCCAATGAGTTGCTTTGCCGAGCTTTCGCCTCAACTTCTCCTGATCGGCAACGCACTACGCACCGGCTTAATTCTGGGTGGAACCGGCTATCTCCAGGATCTGCTGCTGCCGATGAATCTGTCCGATGAATGGTTGAAGCCGCTGTTGGACAAGCTCGACGGGGTCAAGCGGCAGGGCTGGCTGGTCAATGACCTCTACGCGTTGCAGAACCTGATGGAGTCGTTCCTTGACTTCCAGCCGCTGACGCCACAACTCGCCTCGATCGCCGTCCCAACCATGATCCTGAACGGAGAGTTCGATTTCCTGACGCCGCGCGCCCTCCACGAGACCCTGCGGGTCGGAATCCCCAACAGCGCGCTCGTGATCATCCCGGGCGCCTATCACGCTTTCACATTGGAAAAGGGTGCACTCACAGCCGACCTGCTCGCGCGCTTCGCCGATGACGTGCTGGCAGGACGCTGGGAGGGTAACAAGGCGGTCCGGATTGCGCCGGAAGATCCTGGCGGTGAGCTCACTCCATTTCCCGCCGGTTACGACCATCTGCGCGCCATCCCCGTTCAAAAGACGCTGAGATGAGCGGATTTCTCGGACCACTCGACTCCGAAGGTCGCGTGCCGCCCAGCCAGCAGACCCGCATCGCCGCTTTCCTGATCTCGGCCCATGGCGCCCTCGCAAGACAGTTCGCCCTCGCCCTGCCGGCTAAGTTCGAGGCCGGCTGGCAGACAGAATTGAACGCTCAGTTCTACCGCGAAAGCGAGATCGTCTCGCTTTTGATGCGGGCAACCGCATGGGTGCCGGATCTCGCCCTGGGTTACATGGCCGTGCCCTGGGAGGCCGCCTGGCTTCCGCCGCCGAACGAAGGCATTGCCGATCGCTCTCTCTGGCAAGCAGTCCATCTTGCCACGCTCGCGCATGCCGTCCACGCCCCAATCCGGCCAGCGGCGTTGCTACCGGTCGAGGCAAACGCGAATGACCCATTCGTGATGGCGTTGCGCCGCATCGAGTTCGAGAGCGGGCGTCTGTTGCAGGCACAAATCCTGTTCCTGAAAGGTCCCGACCTATTACCCTTCCGCGACACCGTCAGTACAGTCCTGGAAAGCCGACACACCGAACTGCGCAAGCTCTGGCACGACACGCTCGCGAGCCTGGGAATCGTCTGCGAATGATGCGGAGCCTTGACGCAGATCAAAGCACCGCGACTTCCGCCCTCCAGCATTCATTGACCGTCCTGCACGCGCCGACCGGAGTTCTCCCTCATGAAGGCCATTTCCCTCGAAGAAGCCGTCGCAATGATCCCGGCCGGCGCGAGTGTCATGGTCGGCGGGTTCATGGGTGTCGGAACACCAGAGCGCCTGCTCGACGAGGTGGTTCGGCAGAAGAAGAGCGGCCTCTCGCTGATCTGCAACGACGCGGCGATCCCCGGCAAGGGCGTCGGCAAGCTGTTCGATGCTGCGCTGGTCGCGCGATTGACCGCAACGCATATCGGTCTGAATCCGAAAGCACAGCAGCAAATGTTGGCGAACCAGATCGTCGTCGATCTGGTACCCCAGGGAACCTTCGTCGAGCGCATTCGTGCGGGTGGATGCGGGCTGGGTGGAGTTTTGACGCCAACCGGCGTCGGCACGCTGGTTGCCCAGGGCAAGCGCGAGATCGAAGTCGACGGAAAGCCTTTTCTGCTTGAGACAGCCTTGCGTGCACAGTTTGCGCTGGTGCATGCTTTCCTTGCCGACTACCTCGGCAACTTGGCGTACGCGCTGACCTCGCGCAACTTCAATCCAGTCATGGCGATGGCCGCCGACACCGTGATCGTCACGGCGGAAAACATTGTGCCTGTCGGCGTGATCGCGCCCGACCACGTCGTGACGCCGGCGCCGCTGGTCGACTACCTCATTACAAACGGGTGACGGCATGGATCCGCAGATCATCATCGCCCGGCGCGTCGCCAAGGAGCTTCGGAGCGGCGACCTCGTCAATCTCGGCATCGGTATCCCGACGCTGGTCGCGAACTACGTTCCAACGGACCTGAAGGTATTCTTCCAGTCGGAAAACGGCCTGATCGGAACGGGGCCTATCCCCGAGCAAGGCCTGGCGCATCCGACCCTAACGGACGCAGGGGGGCGCCCGATTAGCGCGCTGCCCGGGGCCTCGACATTCGACAGCGCGATGTCGTTCGGACTGATCCGCGGCGGCCATGTCGACGTCACGGTGCTTGGCGGCCTTCAGGTCGATGCCCATGGCCATCTCGCCAACTGGATGATCCCGGGCAAGATGGTTCCTGGCATGGGCGGCGCCATGGATCTCGTCAGCGGCGCCAAGCGGGTCATCGTCGCCATGCAGCACGCAGCAAAGGGCAAGTCGAAGATTGTTGCGAAGTGCAGCTTGCCGCTGACCTCGGCGCGGCCGGTGAATCTGGTCGTCACCGACTTGGCTGTGATCGGCTTTGCCGACGGCAGGGCGACGCTTCTTGAGACCGCGCCGGGCGTCACGATCGGCGAAGTGATGGCTGCGACGGAAGCCGACCTCCTCGTCGGCGACCATGTTCCGGAGATGATGATCTGAAGGTGAAGGACATGCGGATATTCGGCGATTTCAATGAGATAAGATCCGCGGTCGGCACCGAGATCGGCGCCAGCGACTGGATCGAGGTGACGCAGGACCGGATCAACAAGTTTGCGGAAGCGACCTGCGATGAACAGTGGATCCACGTCGATCAGGAGCGCGCGAGGACAGAAATGCCCGGGGGCACCACCATCGCCCATGGCATGTTATCCCTGGCGCTGGCGCCGATGTTCATCCGCTCTGTGATGGGGTTGAAAGGCCTCCGAAATACCCTGAACTACGGCGCCGACAGGATCAGGTATCTTTCGCCGGTCCCGGCGGGATCGAAGCTGCGCGGCCGCGTCAGCGTTGCTGAGACGGAAGACGTGCCTCCCGATGGGCTGCGCGTGAACTATCATCTGGTCATCGAGATCGAAGGCGGCAAACGACCGGCCTGCGTCGCCGAGTTGATCGCCCTACACTATCGCTGAGTCGCGTTCCCGTCCTCATCAATCGATGATGTGATAACCGCCATCAATGTAGAGAACGCTTCCCGTAATGAGCTTGGCGCCGTCGAGTGCGAGAAATGCCGTGGCGTTGCCGACGTCGTCAATGCTGACGAGACTGCGCGCCGGCGCCTTGGATTGCGCCTTGTCCATCAGTTCGTCGAAGTCGGGAATGCCTGATGCCGCTCGCGTGGCCAGCGGGCCGGGCGAGATCGCGTGCACGCGGATTCCCCTCGGACCCAGCTCGGCGGCGATGTAGCGCACCGAGGCCTCGAGCGCTGCCTTGGCTACGCCCATGACATTGTAGTTCTCGACCACCATCTGGCTGCCATAATAGGTCATGGTAAACATGGTGCCGCCGTTTTTCATCAGCGGCTCGGCCAGATGAGCCATGCGCATGAAGGACCAGCAAGAGACCTCCATCGTCTTCAGGAAACCGTCGCGGCCGACGTCCACCACACGTCCGTGCAAGGCTTCCTTCGGTGAGAAGGCGATCGAATGCAGCAGGAAATCGAGTTGGCCCCAGTCCCTCTCGATCCGGGCAAACACGTCTTCAGTCTGCCCCTCCGTCATGACGTCGAGGGGCATGAAAATAGACGCCTCGAGTGCCTGCGCAAGAGGCTCGACGTGCTTCTTCGCGCGCTCGTTCAGGTAGGTCACGGCGACATCCGCGCCGAGGGCGCGAAAGGCCTTGGCGCACCCCCATGCGATCGACTGGTCGTTGGCGATGCCTACGACGAGGCCTTTTTTCCCCTTCAGGGCAATCTTGGAATCTGGAAACACTGGAATCATGATGCCCTCTCCTGCCTTTGATTGTTCGCTGTTCTCTTCATCAGCAGCGCCAGTGTGTGCTGCGCGATCATCAGCTCCTCGTCGGTCGGAACCACATAGACTGGGATGCGACTGTCGGAGCCCGAGATCAGCTGTGCGTCGCGCAAATTCTCGGCGGCGCTGAGGGTGACGCCGAGCCACGCGAGCTGGCGAACGACATGCGCGCGAATTGTTGCGGAATTTTCGCCGATACCGGCTGTAAAGACAAACGCGTCCAGCCCCTGCAGCGCCGCGGCAAGCATCCCGGCATTGAGGCCGATGCGATAGCTGAAATATTCAATCGCCAGTCTAGCTCTCGGATCCTCACTGCTCTCCAGCTCCCGCATATCGTTGCTGACGCCGGATAACCCTTTCAAGCCGCAATCGCGGTAAAGGAAGTTCTGGACGTTGGAGGCTGACATCCCCTTCTCGGAAATGAGATAGAGCACGACCCCGGGGTCGACCTGACCAGGGCGGGTTCCCATCGGAAGCCCATCGAGAGCGGTGAAGCCCATGGTGCTTTCGACGCTTTGTCCCGCGCTGAGAGCGCACATCGAGGCGCCGCTTCCGAGGTGAGCGACGATCACCCGACCATTCGCGATTTTCGGCGCGACCTTTGGCAAGGTCTTCGCAATGTATTCGTAGGAGAGACCGTGAAAGCCGTAGCGGCGCACGCCCTCAGCATAGAGCTGATGCGGGATCGCATAGTGATCGGCGACCGCGCTGTGCGTACGATGAAATGCCGTATCGAAACAGGCGACCTGCGGAAGCTCCGGGAAATTGGCCAGGATCGATCGGATCGGGGCCAGATTATGCGGTTGATGCAACGGCGCGAGCGAGATGAACCGCTCCAGCCGGGTCACCACACCATGGTCGACTAGAATCGGCCGGTCGTAGTCCGGGCCGCCGTGAACGACGCGATGACCGACCGCGATCGGGTGAATGCGCATCTCGTCCCGCAACCAGGCGCCGGCGATGTCCATCGCGGCCGGAACATCGGGCACCGCCTCGATCGGATAGGCGCGATCCGCAAGCGGATCGCCGGTGGAGCCACTCGCACGCAGACGCGGGCGGCTGCCGATCCCATCCATCTGCCCTTTCAGCTGTCGCCGCAATATTCCGTCACCCTCGATCGAGTAGACCTGGAACTTGACGCTGGAGGAGCCGGCATTGACCACAAGGATGGTGTCCATGGCGTTCACGCGGCAATCGTTGGAGCACGCCGGCGCCGGGCATGGGCATACAGCGCTGCGACCGCGCACGAGGCCATCCGCGCGCGCGCCGAATCCGCGCGTGACGTCAGGACGACCGGGACCCGGGCTCCGAGCACGATGCCCGCGCCGTCCGCCTTGGCGAAATAGGCGAGATTCTTTGCCAGCATGTTGCCGGCCTCCAGGTCGGGAACGACGAGGATCTGCGCGCGACCGGCGACCTCGGACCTGATCCCCTTGATCCGCGCCGCCTCCACGTCGATCGCGTTGTCGAAAGCCAGAGGTCCGTCGAGGATCCCTCCGGTGATCTGCCCGCGGTCCGCCATCTTGCAGAGTGCTGCCGCCTCGATCGTAGACGGAATTTTCGAGGTGACGGTTTCAACCGCTGACAAGATTGCCACGCGCGGCGATTTGCCGAACCCAGCTTCCACATACAGATCAATCGCGTTCTGGATGATGTCGCGTTTGGCGTCCAGATCAGGGAAGATGTTGATGGCCGCGTCCGTCACGAAGATGGTCTCGGCATAGGCCGGCACGTCCATCACGAAGACATGGCTGATACGGCGGTCGGTGCGCAGGCCTCCGGCCTTCGCGGTGACCGCGCGCATCAACTCGTCCGTATGCAAGCTGCCTTTCATCAACAGCTCACCTCGGCCGGCGTGGATCAGCTCTACCGCCTTTGCGGCGGCTTCGTCGCTATGTGCTGCGTCAACAAGCTCGAAGGCCGCGATGTCGAGACCATGCCTGGCGGCCGTATCCCGGATCTTCCTTTCAGGTCCGACCAGGAGTGGCCGGATAATGCCGGCCTGTGCACTATCGACAGCGCCGCGCAATGAGCTTTCATCGCACGGATGCACAACGATGGTTGGGGCCGGCGGCACGGCCTGCGCGGCCGCGATCAAGCGGTCGTATTTGCTCGGGGACTGTGCCTGCGACGTGTCGGCCGACATGAGCCGGTTCCTTCCAGACAGTGTTACGATGCCTTCGCCTTGGGGTCGAAAGGGGCAACGTTCGACGCCCTCCCCGACGTTTCGGCGTCGAGACCGAACAGCTGTGCGACACGCTGCAGGCGGCTGGCGCGCTCGCCTGTGATGTCCTCGCTGGCCGACAGCACCTCGCTCATCGTCGTGAAAGCCGCGCGACGTTGATTGACATCGTCGGGAAGCAACTTCGGGATAACGGCCAGCGCCGCCTCGCGATCGAGCAGCAGCATGAAGAACTGCTCGCGAACCAGCATCTTAAACTCGGCAAGCGTTAATCGCGCTCCGCTGTCGTCGCGACGAGCCTGACGCAACGCCTCGATGCTGCGTTCATCCACCATTCCTCTCGCCGAGCCGATATAAAGCAGGGCACGGATGGCCGCCTCGCGAAGCCCCCCTTCGCCAATCCTGGATCGGAGCTCGGCGATCCGTTTGTCGAGCATGGCACGGTGTTCGGCCGTCATCTCGCGCCGGTGCGACGGTTCAGCTTTCGGATCTATGCCGACCGCCGCCTGTAGCGCCGGCGAGCCGTAGACGTTGAGGAAGATCGCCTCGCTCATCGCTTCCTGCGAATCGCGCCAGCTGTCCAGCGCATGAACGATCTGCTTGGAGACCTGCTCCTGAAATGCCAGGAACGGATTGTCGTTCGAAACCGGCTTGCGGCTCTCTTCTAGCCCTTCCGCTGCCGACTTCACTGCTTTCATCCACGGATTTTGGCTGCTGAACGCCTCATACTGCGTCCGTAGCGGATGCAGATTGCGCATCATCTCCGCCGTCTGCGGCGCCACCATGCCCTTGATCCAGGGCTGCACGAACTTGCGGTAGGCGGCAAGATTGAGCTCCGAGACGCGTTTTGCCGCGGCAAAGCGCCGCTCGTCCTCAGGCGAATTGCCACCCATGGCCCGAATATCGTCTAGCGTCCGGGCCTCACAGCGCATCACCCACTGGCCCACAACGAGATCGGAACTAGTGGTTTCTTCGTCCTTGGCTTCGAACGTCGCTTCGTAAAGGCCGGGCGGGAGTACATCGATCAGATCGATGTTGCTGGAAAATTCAGTATGCTCCTTCTTGGCGACGCCACCTGAAACGAAGATGCCGAGATGGCCGACGTTCTCGTGAACTGTATAGACGATCGTCTGCCCATAGGCCCTGATGTCATCCACATCGGCATAGCATTCGAGGATCCAACCAAGCGCCTGCTGTGGCGGAGTGATGTTGTCGCCCTTGGAGCAGAACACCACGATCGGCGAACTGATGTTGCGCAGATCTACCTTCTGCCCGTCGGACAAGGTGATATTGCCGGCGGCCAAGTTGTTGCCGACGAAGAGTTCGTCGACAATGAACTGAATCTCTTCGGCGTTGAGATTGACGTGCCCACCCCACCAGCGCTCGAACTCAAGGTAGCGATCGGCTTCAGTATCGACCTTCGAATAGACATTGTACTGCTTGGTCCAGAGCGTGTTCGACGGGTTCTGGCCTTCGAAATTCTGGACCAGCCAGGCACCATCGAACTTCCCGCCGCCGAGATCGCTAACGAGCGCAGTTAGCCAGCTTCCGCCCAGCAGGCCGCCCGAATATCGCATCGGATTTTTGCCATGCACGCCCGCCCAGTACGCGAGCGGGGCTCCGGCGATGACCAATGGGCCGAACAGTTCGGGCCGCACCGAAGCCAGGATCATGACCGCCCAGCCGGCTTGACAATTGCCTATGACGCAGGGTTTCCCGTCAGCTTCCGGGTGACGACTGATCACTTTTTCGATGAACAGTGCCTCGGCACGCGCGATACGCTCGATCGTCTGGCCCGGCACCGGCTCCGGCAGGAAGCCGATGAAGTAGCAGGAATGCCCCGCCTTCATCGCGACGCCGATCTCGCTGTCGGCCTTGAACCCGCCGATGCCTGGACCGTGCCCGGCGCGTGGATCAATCACGATGAACGGCCGCCGCGTGGAATCGATCTCGACGCCGGCTGGCGGGACGATGCGGACAAGCGCGTAATTGACGGGTTCGTCCAGCTTGCGGCCATCCATGATCAGTTCGGCCGCATATTGCAGAACGTGCGGCGCGGTTTGGGCGACGTGCTCCCGATATTGGTCGCCGCGCCGGCGCATCACATCGAGGAAGAGTATGCTCCGTTGCCCGGCATCGACCATGTATTCAACCGCCGAGGCGACGAGACCGGACATCGGACCACCGGGCAATCCAGGTACTTCCATCTGCATGCTCCGACCTCAGTGTCGTATGAATGCATCCAAAGCCTGCCGCAGCTGCAGGCCCTTGATATAGGTCAATGCTTGACGGCCGGTACGCCGGCCTAGTCGTGTCACGTCCGTCATCCCGCCCGAATGTGTCGAGTTGACTGCCCAGATTCAGGCCGCCCGCCTTTTGCGGTGCCCTTGATACAGATCAAACCGGCAACCGACCGCCCCGTTCATAGACGAACCTCAGGCCGATGTGTTTTCCGGCTTCCGAACCGAGACCTCGCATGTCGGACATCGCTAAATACAGCGTGATGGAGCGCTTGCGGGACGGCAGCACGGCCCGAATCCGAACGTTGCGGCCGGCCGACGAGGCCGCTGTCCTCGACGCGCTGGATCAGACCAACGACAAGGAACGCGCCTTCTTCATGGATGCCGACTTTAGAAATCACGTCGCGCTAGTGTCCGAAGTCAGGCAACCCGGGGCGGTTCACTTGCGAACGCGCCGGTATCGACGGCCTGACGTTTCACGATCTGCGCGGCACGGCCGTGGTTCGCCTTGCGATCGCGGGCGCCAGCGTGCGTGATTCATCTCGCTGCCGTCTTCTCGTTCTGCTCAGAGTCCTGCGGGCTGGCCGACAATCGCCCCTCAGGCGACATACTTGAAGCGCGGGCCTCCGTGCAGTCCCTGGTGTGGACCTGACTCGATCGGCGCGCCCAGGACGTCCTTGATCGCCTGTTCAAGTTCGTCGCGCATCAGACCGATGGCGTCCTCGATTTGCCCGGGAGCGCCATCAAAGACGCCTTGCAATGCGCGCAGCAGCTTGGAATAGGCTGCGTCGCAAGCATCCGCCAATCCGACGACTTTCCCATCGAACTGCTGAAGCGGGGGGTCATCGACCATCTGGATGACGTCTCTCGCATCATCAATGGCGATGGTTTGCGCGGGATCAAAGCTGAATTTGAGTGGAGATGCCGGATCCGGCATGATCTTCATCCCCTTCGCCAGTTCCTCGAATCGGTAATAATGGGCAACGCCGGTTGCGCTAGCCGGCGAGGTCGGCGTGCCCTCCCCTTGCTCCACGATCGTGTTGATTGCCACCACGGCACTATCGACGTCGGTGACGGCTACCGCTGCGAGTGGCCCGGCCACCTGCCTGCCGGGGTTTCCGGTGAAGATGGAATTACCTTGCCGCACGATCTCGGCGCGGATCGCTGCATAGAACTGTCCAATCGTCCTGATCTGCGGCGGGAACCCAAATAGTACGGCTTTGACCGGAATCTTCAGGGGAGTCTCCGGCTCTTCGATCACCATGAAGATCTGCTCGACCGGATCCCTGGAATAGCGCTTGAGGTGCACCACCAAGCTCGACTCGATTCCCATCGGCAGATGGTCCGATAGCTTGGGACGAATGATGCGTTTGCAATTTGCGGCACCCCGCCGATTGCATTGAGGATGTTGCAGGCGAAACCAAAGGGAGGCAAGAGGAAGGCCTTCGATATTCCGCTGTCGCGACAGATGATCCTTTGCCTCGTCCGCGCAATCCGGTTCGGCAGACAGATATATCTATGCAAGCACATCATCTGCGAAGCCAGCAGCAGGCGATCAGCAGGGCCGTATTTTCTGCGTTGGGCGCATCGATGATTCAAGAACGTTCGTTGCAGGCATGGCTCGGAAGAGGTGGCAGCCGACGTGAGACTCAACGGGCCCCTTCCGATAGAAAACAAGGTGCAGCCGTACCGGCTGCTCGAATTGAACAGGGATCAATCTGGATCTCTGCGCGTTGAAATTTCGACGGTTCTGCGCTGGCGCGTGGATCGGTCCAATCCATCATCGGCAAGTTTGAGCTAGCTCCAGCTAATACGGTCCATGCTCACCGTGCCGACAACCACGCCTGCACACCTTCGGCCCACACTGGCCGATCGGCACCTGAAAATCGCTGGTTAATCGCAGACAAGACGAGGACTCGCTGCCCGCCAGCTTCCGCTTCTGGAGACGTGCTCCAGCTTGGGACGCCCCAGTGCTTTTCCAGATCCGACTTTCCGGTAGCCCTCTTTCGTCTGTCAATCGTCTGGTCGAGCCGTTACGGTTCCTATGCAATCGGAGAACGGAGCACTATGCGCTTGGCGATACCATGGCGACCTTTTTTTGCGCGGACCTTCACCGCTGCGCTGGCCATTGCATGGTTGCTGGCGACCCCATCTCAAAGTCAAGCGGCTGGTCCAACGCCGAAACGCATTCTGATGCTGCATTCATACGGTCTTCGCTTCCAGCCGTGGGCCGACTATTCCGAGGCCCTTCGCGCCGGAATAAGCCAACGTCCTTTCGTGACCTTTCAGGACCATTCGCTTCTGAATGCCCGGACGGCCAGCGACAAATCAGACGCAGCATTTGTCGACTACCTTCGTGCGCTCAACCATGATCAGCAGCCCGACCTTATCATCGCTATCGGCTCGCCCGCCGCGAATTTCGTGCAGGCGCACCGGAAGGACCTTTTTCCGACAACCCCTATGCTCTTCACGTTGGTAGAGCGTCGCCGGGTGGACCTCGACAAGCTGACCGAATACGACACGGTGGTGGCGGTTGCCAACAACGACGTCGCTTTTTTTGATAACGTTGTGCGCGTCCTGCCCCAAACAAAGACCATCGCCATTGTTGTGGGAGCTTCGCCGGGCGAAACATTTTGGCGGAACGAATTGGCCAAATCCACCGCGCTGTTTGCCGATCGCGTGCAGTTTCGGTGGTACGATGAGCTTTCCTTTGAGGATATGCTCAAAGACGCGGCCAACCTCCCGCCACACAGCGCCATTTTTTGGCTTGGCTTGACTATCGATGCGGCGGGAGTGGCCTATGAAGGCAATAGCGCGTTCTCACGGCTTTTTGACGCCGCCAACGCACCGATCTTTTTCCACGATTCGATCTTTTTCGGTAAGGGCATCGTCGGCGGTCCAATGCAGGTCATTGCCGGGCAGGGCAAGAAGGCCGCGGAGGTCGCCCTCCGCATCCTTGACGGTGAAAGGGCCGGCGACATCAAGCCTACATTCGTCGTTCCGGCAGCGCCTATGTTCGACTGGCGACAAATGCAGCGCTGGGGAATTTCCGAGAGCCGTCTGCCGCCTGGCAGCACCATCTACTTCCGCGAGCCGTCGGTGTGGGACCGGTATTGGTGGCAGATCTCGTTGATCACCGGAGTTATACTTTTGCAAGGCGGGCTTATATCGACCCTGCTTCGCGAGCATCATCGACGTCATTTGGCGGAAGTGCAGTCCCGGCAACGCATGGCCGAACTGGCCCATGTTAATCGCTTCTCGACGGCTGGCGAACTGACCGCAACAATCGCGCACGAAATCAACCAGCCGCTCGGGTCCATTCTGACTAATGCCGAGACCGCGCAGTTAATCTTAAAATCTCAGAACCCTGACATTTCGGGGCTGGCCGAGATTGTTGACGATATCTTGCGGGATGACCGGCGCGCCAGCGAAGTCATCCGGAGGATGAGGAGCCTCCTTAAGAAGGCACCTTTCGAGCTGAAAAAACTGGATCTCAATGATCTTGTTCGTGAGACCATCGAATTTCTTTCGATGCTGGCCGTTGGACGAAAAGTGGAGCTGATTGGACAGATCATGCCGGAGGCGCTTCCGATCCTGGGCGACCGCATCCAACTTCAGCAAGTCATTCTGAACCTTGTCGTGAACGCGATCGAGGCGATGAAGGACACTCCTAACGAAAGCCGCATCATCAGCATCGAGACCTCGCGCGCCGAGGGCTCTGCCGAGCTGTCCGTGTCGGATCGCGGATCGGGCATTCCAAAAGACGAATTAAAGGAAGTCTTCGAACCCTTCTTTACCAGCAAAGCGGAAGGCATGGGCATGGGCCTGTCCATCGCCCACACTATCGTTGAAGCGCACCAAGGGGTGATAGCCGCAAAAAATCGAGATCACGGCGGTGCAACGTTCACGATCAGACTTCCTCTTGTTTAATCGGGCAGGACGGTCGGAATCAACACAAAGGCCCTCCTTGCGGACGGCACTTAGATGCCCAAGGCTCCAGTTGCCGAATTCACTAACCATTGGACTGGCGTGGAAATGAAACGCGAGGACTTATTGGCGAGGTTACAAAAGTTGGCCGTCGCGGCTGCTTTGGGGATGCTTGGATCCGAATTGGTGATCACAGCCGTCTCCGCCCAATCATCGGCAAATTGCCGTGCCTAGGCCGAGGACTACTCTCTGCGCTACTCGATGCACGCAAGGTCCAATTTCAGAATCGGGGGCCGTCGCGCTGGCGTTAGCACGTTGGCCACCCATAGGTCCCGCGCCGCTCAACGGTCCACGCTCTTTGACAACGCCTATGCACGTTGCAAGCGCGGCCGATGGCGTAATGGGCATCGGCACGGCAGTCGATCCGGGGGACTCGGTGCAGCAGGCTATTCTCTCTTCGAGCGATCCAGGTGGAAGAACGAAAGTGAAGCCTAGTAGAGCCTTAGGCCCGCTACGCCCAACGCCAGATTGATGCCGAATACGCCCTCGACCGACAGCGGTTGCAGCGAGATCGTGCGGTTGGATCCTCCTATAAGCACATTAGCGCCGAGTCCAATACCGAGCGACGCGTTCCGCCTGCCCCTACGAGGTCCCTTGCAACGCGCCTGGACCGATATGGCTCGTCGGCGCAAAGACTCTCCAGAATAATCTTCCCGCGCCGGTGACGCCTACATCCAAGCCAAGGCGAGTTATCCTGCCCCTATAGCGATACAGCAGATCTGCGATCCGGGCGAGGACGCCGACTGAAAGAGGGGCACGGCGGCGAAGGTTCCGTGGCCGACCTGGTCAGCGAGCGTCGACAATAGGGGTCGATGATCTCGCTCTTAAGCGCGCCGTCTGGCGCTTGCTGCGCGGCATGGTATGGAACGGCGCCGGCGGCTGGGTGATCTTGTCGTGGAAATTGAACTTCCCGCGCACGGTCTCGATGACCTTGAACCGGCGCGGATAGCGAGCCTTCCGGCATGTCCCACTCCAAACGGGCGCACCGCGCTCCCGAGGATGGCATTTCAGGGCAGGTGCACGCTATCGAGTTGATCTGACCACGGCAAGCCTACAGCACGGACAAGGGTAAATACCGATTTCGCGGCACACGTGGCGCGTTAACGTAACACGGACAGGTACCGACGCAGGAAGTCCATCATGGCTGCCAACACTGCTAACGGCCCGCTACTTCTAGTGAAGAAGCTCGGGGGCGTCATGCTGATCCTTCTCGGCATCATCGGCATTGCCGTTGGTCTTGAATATCGTACCACGGGATTCTCGACCGGAATAACTGGAGCGGGTATTGTAGCGCTTCTCTTGGGCATGGCGCTTCTCGCGCTCAAAATCATCCGTCGTAACGCCAGTTAGTCGGTCATCTTGTACCCGGTGTGGCGCCCCGCGATCCGCCATGATCGCCGCGACGCGTATCGCGTCGATATAACGGTCCGGGAGCAGAGCGACCGGTGGATCTCTCGAAGGGGAGGAAAAGGATGGATCAACGCCAAGTGGACGCGTCCGCGATCATGATCGCACTCACGTGTTTTACAGCCCCCATGGCTGCTGCGATGCTCGGATATACCGCTCATTACAATTTTGGGCTGACTAGGCAGGAAATCCGCACCTTAGCGATAATCGGCGCAATCACCATTGCAATTGCTGTTGCCACGCTAATGGCGATCGATTTTTTCTATCGAAGGCTGCGCAAACCATGATCCATCCCATGAGGTTGGCATCCCTGATCGCGCTGGTGATTTTGGTTCCCAGCCCAGTGAGACGGCTCGACGCCTGTGAACAGCCGCTTCACATTGGATTTGCCTGCGAATGGAACAGCACAAAGCAGCCCAAGCGGACAGCCACCCACCGAACTCGGGCATTCAGGACAACGGCGGAATCCCTTAGGGCGCCACGAGTTTCTTCCGAATGGCGTAGCGGACTAGTTCGGCCGTGGAGGACATCCCTAGCTTGCGCATGGCCGATGCACGATGGGTCTCGACGGTCTTTACGCTCAACTGCAACAGGTCACTTATGGATCTGTTGGTGTGCCCTTCCGCAATCAACTGGACCACGCTCTGCTCGCGCGACGTTAGTAGGGTGTCTGACCTGCCCTGCTTGTTGAGCTGATAGTCGTGGAGCAGCTTCTCCACCAGAGCACTGGTGAAGTAGGGCCTGCCGTCGAGCAACGCTTCGATTGCGGAAATCAGATGCTTCTTAGCATCCGACTTGAACAAAAAACCGCGGACGCCCGCCAGAATAGCTTCAGTCAGCAGTTCCTCATCCTCATGCATCGTCAAGATCAGCACTTCCGTATGCAGATCGAGTGCCTTCAGCCGGCGGCTGACCTCCAAACCGTTCATGAGCGGCATCGAGTAATCGACGATCACGGCGTCCGATCTCGTCTCGACAGCCAAACTGACTGCTTGTTCACCGTTCGTCGCTTCGCCGGTGACAATCCAGTTGGATTGCGTTTCAACAATCGCGCGAAGTCCCGAACGTACGACCGCATGATCATCCGCAATTAAGATGCGTTTCATGGCGCCGTTCTCGATTCCGGCCGCACCCCTGGAGACGCTCAGTGCGGCAAGGTCAGACGATCATGCCGCTCATGGTTCTAAGCGCCATCCTGCAAAACCCTGAGCCTGCCACCGCGAATGTACCGACGTGGCGGTCCTCAAGAACATCATACGCAGTCATGCCTCGACCAGATGCGAACGAACAGCGTACCGAACCAAACCTGCGGCTGAGTTCACCTCCAGCTTGCGCATCGCGGCCGCTCGATGAGCTTCAGTCGTCTTGACGCTGAGGTTCAGGATCGCGCTAATGCCTTTGTTGCTGTAACCCTCCGCCACCAGTTTGACCACAAGCTGCTCGCGTGGCGTAAGCCTCCGGCGCCCATCTACGCCCTCGCCGCCGTGATCGAGCTCGTCTCGACAGCTTTCGCTGCAGAACCGCTTGTGCGCCAGAAGTGCGTCGACGGCCGCCAACAGCAATCTGTTAGCATCCGACTTCGCGAGAAACGCGCGGGCGCCTGCCTCAAACGCCTGCTGCGCCAGCAGACCCGACTTGTGGACCGTGAAGATCAACACCTCCGTCTGCAACGGATAATCCCTGATCCGCCGTGCGACCTCCACGCCGGTCATCCGCGGCATGGAGAAGTCGATGATGGCCACGTGCGGCCGGCTTTCGATTGCCGCTGTCAATGCCTTGCTGCCGTCGTTCGCCTCGGCAACGACTTCCCAATCGGCCCGCTGTTCGAGCACCGCTCGCAAGCCCGATCGCACCGCTTCGTGATCATCCGCGATAAGAATGCGTTTCATGGCAGAGCACTCCAATGTCGTTACGCAGTAGCCACCCGCCACCGGTAACCCTTCTTCTTCTTCTTCTCTCAGTGGGCCCCTGCGCGGACCCTCACGGAGGTCGTTGCCCTTCGCCGGCTATCCGCATTCGTCGCGAGCTCACGCGGAAGTACCGCGCGCAAGATGGTGCCGGGGCGCCGTGATGCCGGATCGGATCTGATGTCCAGCGTCCCTCCAATCTGCTCGAGCCTTGCCCTCATCGCCGGAATCCCGACGCCGATTGAAGTCGCCCTTGCTCGTTGCTTGCCGTAGTCTGCGCCAAACCCCTGCCCGTTGTCGCTGACCGTCAATCGAAATTGGTTATCGACCGCGTCGATGACGATGCTCACTTCTGTCGCTTGCGCATGGCGAAATATGTTCGTGAGCGCTTCCTGGACGATCCGCAGCAATGTCCGCTGCTTCTCGTACGGGAGACGATCGACCTCGGGCACGATCCTGCTCGTGACCCGCAATGAGGTCCGAACCGCAAATCCATCGGCGTAGTTTTCTATCGCGGCTTTTAGCTTGTCGACCGTCAGAGTTCGGGGGTGCAGCAGATACGAGAAGGCACGAATTTCTCTGAGGGCCTCGTCGATTGACGCATCGATGTCATCGCAAAGCCGTTCGGCGTCGACCGTATCGCTGATGCTTCGCCGGATCCGCATCAGGCCGAGGCTCGCGGCAATTAAATGCTGACAAGTCGAATCGTGGAGATCGGAAGCAATCCGTTGCTGGATTCCCTCCTGGATGGACGCCAAATCGAGGTCGACATGCGCGTTGTCCGATCCGTGGGTCGCGGCGTCGGGTGCGCTATTGTGCACGCGACGATGGCTCCCGATCAGCCGGTTCGCGCCACTGCCGGCCGGATCCACGACGGGAACAATCGTCGTTTCCATATTTTGCAGCGGGCCCGCGCACTCTACGCCGCGTTCGGCCTTGTGCTGCTTACCCAGCCCGCCTCGGGTGCCTTGATCCTCACCTACCTCCTCGGCGCGGTGCTGTTCGCCTCAGGCGTCATTCGATGCGTGCTGAGCTTCGCCCATTGGCGGCAAAACGGATGGATGATGCTGATCTCGGGCATTTTTGGGCTGCTCGCCGGCGTGCTGATCCTATTCGGCTTTCCGACCATCAGCGTCTGGGCCCTCGGATTTCTGCTTGGCGTCGATCTGATTTCGCACGGCCTCGCCTGGCTGCTTTACGCTCTTCAGGCGGCGCGGCGAACCGCCTAACAAAGGAGAAGAAACATGATGGACACACCGAGCCGTCGGGCTTTCCTTGGCCTCGCTCAAAATGCCGTCGCTGCCGTGGCGATCGGCGCCATCGGCGTTCGTTTCATTGAGGCCGCGGACGCAATGCCTATTGCTCACGATCTCGGCCAGACCAGCAAGCGATCGAATCACCTGACGCAAGCACAATGGGGACCACCCCCTCGCCCAGGCTGGGGTCCGCCGCGATCGCCGCGGCGCCGGCGTCGCTGGGTGTGCTGGTGGCATCGCGGTCGTCGCCGTTGCGGATGGCGGTGGCGCTAACAACGCGTCCTCGCGCAATCCGGGGGCGACAGAGCGCCGCGAAGCCGGCACCAGTCCCAATCAGACGAGGGAGGCAGCCTTGCGCATCACGAATGGATGGGTCGTTGGGACCTTTCTGGCAGCTCTTCTCGTTGCGGCAACCTGGTATTGCGTGGCGGTATGGCAGGCAACTCCGTCCATGCCGCTTTACCGCAACGTCATCCTGGGAGGCGCTGCAATCCTGATGCTGGTCACCGGCTGCGGCCTGATCGCGCTGATGTTCTACAGCCGCCGCAAGGGCTACGACGAACCCGCGCGCAGCAATCGCATGCGGCGGGAGTAGCGAGGCGCCGGTGAAGCACTGACCCGGCTCCAGATCCGTTGCAAGGAGCGGACAATGAACTTTGCTGGCGTCTCGATCAGCCTGCCGGGGGCAACTCTCCTGATGGTCATCGCCGGCGGATCGGCCCAAACCCAGTCGACTTCGGCCGCGCCACCCGCGGTCGGCATCGTGGAAGCGGCCAGGCGGCCGATCACCGAGAGCAGTGAGTTTCTCGGGCGGATCGAGGCGATCAATCGGGTCAACCTCGTTGCTCGCGTCACTGCATTTCTGGAACGGCGCCTGTTCGAGGAAGGCGCCGAGATCAGCAAAGGCGATGAGCTCTATCGGCTTGAGCGTGGCCCCTTCGAATCGGATCTCGCATCGAAACAGGCGCAGGTGTCCCAGCTTGAGGCCACATTCGAGAATGCCAAGCTGACAACCGAACGCGCGCGGACCTTGCTCGGAGGCCCTGCCGGGCAACAGTCCACCTACGACGCAGCAATCGCGAACCAGCGCAGCCTCGAAGCCCAGGTGCGAGCCGCGCAAGCCGGGGTCCAGGCCTCTCAGATCAATCTCGATTACACAGTGATCAGCGCGCCAATCGCCGGCAAGATCGGACGAACGGCGGTGACGGTGGGCAACGTCGTCAGTCCAAGCTCGGGGGCACTGACCAGCATCGTCAGCCAAGACCCGATGTATGTCACCTTTCCCGTGCCGGTGCGTCAGGGACTGGAGCTGCGCGAACGATACGCGCCGCAAGGCGGTCTGGAAGCCGTGGTCATCAGGCTGCGACTGCCGAACGGGCGAATGTACGGAAAAACCGGCAAGCTGAACTTCGTCGACAATACCATTGCCCAGAGCACTGATACGATCACCGTGCGTGGCGAGATCGCCAATCCGATCCTGCGGGCGCCCTCGGCGGCCGGTGTCTCCGTTCACGAGTTGACCGATGGCGAGTTCGTGACCGTAGTGCTTGAGGGCGTTCAGCCGGTCGAGGTGCTGGTGATCCCTCGCTCGGCCGTGCTCTCCGATCAGCAGGGCAACTATGTTCTCGCTGTCGGCGCCGACAACGAAGCCGAACAGCGTCGCATCCAGCTCGGGCAATCGACCCCGACTGTCGCGGCGGTGATCTCCGGACTTGCGGCCGGCGACAAGGTGATTGTCGAAGGCCTGCAGCGGGTTCGTCCCGGCCAGACCGTGTCGCCAGGACCAGCCAGCGCGCTGATCCTGTCGAGCATGAAAGCCGCCGCAGATGGCACGGCTCCGCAAACGGATCACGGCCCCTCCGGCAAGGCTCGTCCGGCGGATAACAAACCATGATGTCCGCCGTCTTCATCGATCGTCCGCGGCTTTCGATGGTGATCGCATTCATCATCACGATTGCCGGCGCACTGGCGCTGGCGCAAATCCCGGTGGCGCAATTTCCAGACATCGTGCCGCCACAGGTCACGGTCGCCGGCATCTTCCCTGGCGCGTCCGCCGAGGTTGTAGAGAGCAGTGTCGCCCAGCCGCTGGAGGCGCAGATCATTGGAAGCGACCGCGCACTCTACATGAAATCGACTAGCGCCAATGACGGCAGCTACACACTGACGGTTTCGTTCGCGCTTGGTACCAACCCCGACATCAATACCGTCAACGTCAACAACCGCGTGCAGAGTGCTCTCTCGCAATTGCCCACCGAAGTACAGCAGCAGGGCGTGACGGTGCACAAGCGCTCCTCGTCGATCCTGCAGTTCCTCGTACTCTACAGCGGAAATGGCCAACAGGACCCGCTCTTCATCACCAACTATGCAATCATCAACGTGCTTGATGCGATCGCCAGCACGCCGGGGGTCGGCCAGGCGAACCTGTTCGCGAAGATGAACTACTCGATGCGGATCTGGTTTGACACGCAGCGGCTCACCAGCCTCAACCTCACGCCGTCGGATGTCATTGCCGCGATCCGTACGCAAAGCGTCCAGGCCCCGGTCGGCCGCATCGGCGCGCGCCCGATCAGCGACGACCAGCAGTTCCAGTTCAATGTGCAGACCCTGGGCAGGCTCGCCACAGTCGATCAATTCACCCAAATCGTGCTGCGCGCCAATCCGGACGGTTCATCGCTGCTCGTGGGGGACGTTGCACGTGTCGAAATGGGCGCCCAAAATCTCGACAGTGAAGCGCGGATCGATGGACGTGCGGCCGTGCCGATGGCGATTTATCTGTCGCCGGGTGCCAATGCGGTGACCACCGCACAGGCGGTGACAGCGACGATGCAGCGGCTGTCGCAGCATTTTCCCACCGGGCTGAGCTACCTCGTCCAATACGACTCAACAAGCTTCGTGCGTGCCACCATCGCGGAAGTGTTGCAGACGCTAGGCGAGGCCTTCCTGCTAGTCGTGATCGTGGTGTACCTGTTCCTCGGCAATCTCCGGGCCACCGTGATCCCGGCCATTGCCGTTCCGGTGAGCCTGATCGGCACCTTCGCCGTGCTGCTGGTGCTCGGATATTCGGCCAACACGGTGTCCCTGCTCGCCATGGTGCTCGCCATCGGCATCGTGGTGGACGACGCTATCGTCGTCGTCGAGAACGTCGAGCGGGTTATGGAGGACGAGCCCTCGCTTTCTCCCGCCGAGGCAAGCAAGAAGGCTATGACACAGATCATGGCGCCGATTATCGCGATCACGCTGGTACTGCTCTCCGTGTTCGTGCCCGATCGCTTTCATTCCCGGCATTTCCGGCACGCTGTTTCGCCAGTTTGCAGTGACAATCAGCGCCGCGATGATGATTTCGGCACTGAATGCACTGACGCTGTCGCCGGCGCTGTGCGCGCTGTTCCTGCGCCACACCGGGCCGCGGCGTGGCCTGATCGGTCGTGTGCTTGGCGGCATCGACTGGTTGCGGGACCGCTACAGCAGCGGCGTGCGCCGCTTGGTGCGGAAGGCGGGGCTCTCGCTCCTGCTGATTGCCCTATTCAGCGCCAGCATCTTCGGCATGTCGCTGATCACGCCGACGGGTTTCCTGCCCGAGGAAGATCAGGGAGCCTTCTTCACCTCGGTACAACTGCCGGACGGTGCGTCGGTGGCACGAACCAGCGAAGTCACCCAACAGCTCGAACATATCTTGAAGCAGATGCCCGCCGTCGATCACGTCCTTGCCATCATCGGCTTTTCCCTGCTCGACGGCGCATCCGAACCGAACAGCGCGCTGGTGGTAACGCGCCTGAAGCCGTTTGCCGATCGCAAGGCAGCAACAGATTCTGCGCGAGCGCTGATCGTCCAAACCTTCGCCGCTGGCGCGCAGATCCGCCAAGCCAATGTGCTGCCGTTCAATCTGCCGCCGATCATCGGGCTCTCCACCGGCGGTGGCTTCGAATACCAGCTCCAGGCGTTGGAAGGACAGAACCCGGCCGAAATCTCCAGTGTCACGGGTGCGCTGATCGGCGCTGCCAACGCCGACCCACGGCTCTCGCGCGTCTTTTCGACCTTCACTGCGACCAATCCGTCGATCTATCTCGATATCGACCGCCGCAAGTCCCAGGCGCTCGGAGTGACAATCAGCGACATCTTCACGGCCCTACAAGCGACGCTCGGCGGCATCTACGTCAACAACTTCAATCGGTTTGGCCGCACCTGGCAGGTCAACGTTCAGGGCGAGGCGCTCGATCGCGCCGACATTTCGGACATCTGGCGAATCTATCTGCGTAATGCCACCGGCCAAATGGTGCCGATCAGATCGGTTGCCGGGATCAAGATCGTGACCGGGCCTCAGGTGATCACCCGCTATAACAATTATCGGTCGGTGACGGTAAACGGTAGCCCGGCGCCCGGTGTCTCCTCGGGTACCGCGCTCACAGCGATGGCCCACGTCTCTCATGCCGTACTGCCTGCGGGCTACGGTTTCGACTGGACCGGCACCGCCTATCAGGAGCAACAGGCCGCCGGCCAGACAGGCATTGTGCTCGCGCTTGCCGTGCTGTTCGCGTATTTGTTCCTGGTCGCGCTCTATGAGAGCACGATTATCCCGATCCCGGTCCTGTTGTCGGTCCTGGTCGGCGTGCTCGGCTCCTATGTCGGCATCAAGGTCGCTGGCCTCAATCTCGATCTGTACGGTCAGATCGGGCTCGTGGTGCTGATCGCACTCGCCGCCAAAAACGGCATCCTGATCGTCGAGTTTGCGAAAGAGCAGCGTGAGGCGGGCGTGGCGCTCGAGCAAGCCGCGATCCAGGGCGCACATATGCGTTTCCGCGCAGTGATGATGACTTCCGTTGCCTTCATCCTTGGTCTCCTGCCGCTTGTGATTGCGACCGGCGCCGCCGAGCTCAGCCGCAGGGCTGTCGGCACAGCCGTGTTCGCTGGCATGCTTGCGGCGAGCTCTGTTGGGATCTTCCTGGTGCCGATGCTCTACGTGACGTTTCAGCGCCTGCGCGAGCGGGCAAAGGGGAATTCCAAAGCAACCCGTGGGCCGACATCACCGATCGATGAGACGGTCTAGGCAATGGCAAGCAATCGAAGGCTGGCTGATCGCCCTTCTCGGCCGTGGTCCTCGTCGCGGTCGAATATTTCGCCCCAGCCGCTGTCCGCAAAGCGCTCAATAGGGCTGAACTTCGAGGCCAGAGTGACCGTTAGGCCCGCAAAGCAGGAGGTAACGACATGCTCTCCAAAGTCGTTGTGCGGATGCAAAAAGCCGCGCGCATGGCGGCCATTCTTGCGTCATGCGCCGCTCTCGGTCCTGGGCTGGCGCAGGAGCGCGCTGCCGTGACGGTTTTTGAGAACGTGCGCATTTTCGACGGGAAGAACCAGACCCTCTCCGCTCCGTCGAATGTCCTCATCCGAGGCAACACAATCGAGCGTATTGCGATCGCTCCCATTCCGGTCGATCGTTCCCCGGACACCCGCACTGTGGCAGGCGGCGGACGCGTGCTGATGCCCGGGCTCAGCGACATGCATTGGCATGCGACGATGGTTCGTCCAGCCCCTGCTCAAATGCTTTCAAGCGACTTGGGTTACACGATGCTGCTCGCGGGCGCGGAAGCCACTGCTACGCTGATGCGCGGGTTCACCACCGTCAGGGACATGGGCGGCCCAGCTTTCGCGCTGAAGCGCGCCATCGATGAGGGGGTCGTTGCAGGCCCTCGCATCTATCCGTCGGGGGCCGTCATTACAGTCACCGGCGGCCACGGCGACTTCCGTGAGCTCTGGGAGCTGCCGCAAAGTCTCGGCGGAACGAGCCGCGTCGAGCAGCTTGGTGGAAGCATGATCGCGGATAGTCCCGACGAAGTTCGCAAGCGCACGCGCGAACAGCTCATGCAGGGCGCATCGCAGATCAAGCTGACGGCAGGCGGCGGCGTTGCCTCGCCTTTCAGTCCACTCGATGTGACCACCTTCAGTGAGGCTGAGCTGAGGGCCGCCGTCGAAGCAGCTACCGATTGGGGAACCTATGTGGCGACGCACGCCTATACGCCAAACGCCATTCGACGCTCCGTTGCTGCAGGCATCAAGGTGATCGAGCATGGTCATTTGATGGATGAGCCGACCGCACGTCTCCTTGCGGAGGAGAAGATCTGGCTGAGCACACAGCCCTTCGTGGACCTTGGCGGCGCAGCCATGCTTCCTGCCGCGCAACAAGCGCAGATGCGCCAAGTGGTTGCGGGCACCGACACCACGTACGGGTTTGTCAAAAAATACAAGATCAAGACGGCCTTCGGGACTGATATTCTCTTCTCCAAGGCGTTGGCTGAGCATCAGGGTCAGGGTATCGTGGATCTCACACGTTGGTTCACTCCGGCGGAAGCATTGGCAATGGCGACTTCGGCAAACGGAGAGTTGCTGGCGCTCTCCGGCGCGCGCAACCCCTATCCCGGCAAGCTCGGAGTGGTCGAAGAAGGCGCGTTGGCGGATCTCCTTCTCGTGGACGGCAATCCCCTGGACGACATTCGCCTCATCGCGGATCCGGAGAATAAAATCTTGGTCATCATGAAGGATGGCATCATCTATAAGGACGTTGGTCCGAAATGACCCTCTCCTGACTGGGCGGGATGTTTCGCGCGCGCTGCCGACTTTGCTCGCACCCGCAATTCACGTCCGGAGGTTCAATTGCCGCTGTGGGCTTCCCGATCACAAGCCCGCATCGGAGAGAGGGGCCAAATGAACATCGTCAAGAGTCCCGCGCAGATTGTCTGGCGGTACGTGGCATCTCTCTCAGGTGTTGGATTGGCGTTGGGAGCATTGTTCTTCGCAGCCGCGCTTACGCCGACGCTCGTCCCAAGAAGCTATTTGATCCAGGGAGTCCTTGCCGGCACCTGCTTTGCGATCGGTTACGAGCTGGGCGTGCTCTGGCGCTGGCTATGGCGCTATCTCGAACTTCCCGAGCCATCGCCACGAATCCGATCGGCGGCCAACGTGGCGGTTGCGGTCGGCTGCTTCGTCACGGTCATCTTGTTTCTCTGGCGGGCGGTGGAATGGCAGAATTCGATCCGTAGCGCCATGAACATGGAGCTGGTTGAAACCGCCCATCCCGCCAAAGTCTCCGTGATCGCGCTCATCACGTTTTTCGCACTGTTTTGGCTGGCGAAATCGTTCAAGCTGGTAACCAGTTTTGTCTCCGGCCGGATCCGGCGGTTCGTTCCTAGGAAGATCGCGAACTTCGTCGGCCTTCTCGTGGCCGTCCTGCTGATCTGGTCGACCGCCAACAATCTGCTTATCCGCGCCGCCTTTAGCGCGTTGGATTCTTCGTTCCGGGAATTTGACGCCCTATTTGAACCGGAGCGACCTCAGCCGGGCGAAGCCACCAGAACGGGAAGTGCAGCGTCGCTGGTGAAATGGAATGAGCTCGGCCGTGCCGGACGGGAGTTCGTGGCTTCCGGACCGACCGCCGCGCAGATCGCCGCATTCACCGGCCGTCCCGCCCGGAATCCGCTCCGCGTCTACGTGGGATTGCGCGGCGCAGACACCGCGCGTGGGCGCGCGGAATTGGCGCTTGGCGAGCTCAAGCGCCAGGGAGGCTTTGAGCGGTCCGTGCTCATCGTCGTTACTCCGACGGGAACCGGCTGGATCGACCCGGCTGCAATGGATACGATCGAGTATCTCGCCGATGGCGACGTTGCCAGCGTTGCCGTGCAGTATTCCTATCTCAACAGTCCCTTGTCCCTGCTGTTTCAACCGGAATACGGCGCGGAAGCCGCACGTGCCCTGTTTGCCGTGATTTATGGGCACTGGACGACGCTGCCGAAGGAACGCCGGCCAAGATTATATCTGCATGGCCTTAGCCTCGGCGCCATGAACTCGCAAGACTTCGCTGAGTTGTTCGAGACGATCGGCGATCCGATCGCTGGGGCTCTCTGGAGCGGCTCACCTTTTACGAGCCGGATCTGGCGCTCGATCACCGCGAACCGCAATGCCGCCTCTCCTGCCTGGCTGCCGGAATTTCGTGACGGCCGCTTCGTGCGGTTTATGAACCAGAACGGGCCGACGGTCGCCCCCAGTACGCCGTGGGGGCCGATGCGCGTCGTCTTCCTTCAATATGCAAGTGACCCGATCGTGTTCTTTGACTATCACTATGCCTACCAGCGCCCGACCTGGATCAATGCACCGCGGGGTCCGGACGTTTCAGCCGAACTGCGATGGTATCCGGTCGTGACTATGCTGCAGATCGCCGTTGATATGGCGGTCGCAACGGGCACACCACTCGGTTATGGCCATGTCTACGCGCCAGAACACTATGTCGATGCATGGGTTGCCCTGGCCAATCTCCGAAATTGGTCGGGCGAGGCACTTGGAAGACTTAAGATTCATCTCGGAAGGGCTGCGAACGTCTCTGCCGGCGCCAGCGGCGATAATCCCTACTCCGACAGGGGAGGATAATGGCCGCTTGCGTTGCGCTCAATGCTTCGGCACCGAGAATTGGTCACTCGGCCATCTGTACCGTTTTTCACTTCGACAAGATCAAGTCGACCTCAGCTTTGTCAACGATATCGGCGAGTGCGAGGAATTCTTCGCTGATCGTTCAAGCTGTCGTGCAGGCGGGTTGGGTTTTCTGGTCCACCACACCTTCGATCTGCATCGCCTGCCAGCCGTTCTGCAGTGGCGCACACATCCGCTTCTCTTGCGCCTGGCTCCGCTGCCTTTAGTGAGATCTTGTTTGATGTCCCGGTGCACACGCCGTGCACACGACACCAATTAACAAATTGAAAACACTGAACTCTCGCTCCAATCCATCACTGGACAAGCCGCCGCGCCACTCGTGTCGTGCCATCCGCCGACAGTCAATCAGGAGTCAGCAGCTGCTGAGGCGTCCGAATGACGCCCCTCTTTATCGGGTGCTGTTGGCCGTGGGCTAAAGAAGACCGTTTGAAAAATCAGATGCTCAAACGGCCTCGCTGGCTAAGGCATTGATTTGGTGGGCGCACCAGGGCTCGAACCTGGGACCCGCTGATTAAGAGTCAGCCACCGGTCAAATACAATCAATGGCTTATCGGTCGCACTGTTGCGCTTATCCGGCCGTAGATGGACATTCGTCGCACACCACATTCCACGCCCACCTACAGAGGCCGATTGGAGGCGGTCAATATCCCTTGACGATCTTTTTAGAGCCGGTTTGGTTCGGCTGGAATCGCAATCGCCTCAGCGGATTTACCGTCGACGGCGGATCAGTCGCATTGACATGTGTCGAGGTTCGAGCGGGGAGACCGCTACATGGCTAAACACACTACCATGGAGGCGCTGTTCTCTTACCGCAGGGCAGCTTAACTCGCGACCTCGCGCCTTGATGGCCCGGCAGTAGCCGCCGTTCTTACGCGGTCCACGCAGGCCGGTGCGTCGACGTAAAATTCACGATTCCGACAGAGCCGCTGATTAAGAGTCAGCCACGAATTAGGAACGACTAATGATTAGGCGGTCGCCTCTGAGCATATCGAAATTGGCATCCATCGCATAAGTCCTTCCATGACACTTTCCTATTCCCGGAAGACGAACGAACGATAGGCTTGGCAGGGATCAGCTGAGGTGTCCGCGAGCCTGCCGAACTCCAGTTAGCCGGCTGATTGTGCTTTGCAGTGCCGTCGGACAGGCACACCTCCACAATGGGAACCATATCTGGCGTAACCGGTTGGACTCCTGTAGAGTTTTGCAAACAGCTGGGCACCAGCCGGCACGAAGCCTAGCGCCGGACATCCGTGGGGGACGAATCCCATGATGGACCACGCGACCAGAGTTGGTAATCGATTGTTAGCAGCGTTGCCGCCGGCAGATTTCGCTTTGCTTGCGCCTCACCTGCGGAAAATCGTGCTCGAACGCGACGCCGTACCGATCCGATCGGGTGATCGGATCGACCACCTTCTCTTCCCCTGTGGCGGTGCTGTTACGTTTATCGTGGAGTTGCCGAACGGTCAGAGTGTCGCCGTAGCGGTGATCGGTCATGAAGGTGCGATCGGCCTGACGTCGGCGCTTGGCACATCCCACTCACCCGTGACGGTGGTGGTTCGCGTACCAGGGCCCGTGCTGCAGATTCCGGCGGCGCAATTTTTGTCAGCTCTGGGTCGCAGCCCCGCGATCGCATCCATGGTGCAGATTTTCACGAGATCGCTGCTGACACAGGTTCAGCACGTCGCGGCTTGCAATGCACTACATTCCGTCGAAGCCCGGATGGCCTGCTGGCTGCTTCAAATTCACGACCGGGCGAATGGCAGCACCCCCCTCCCTTTGACGCAGGAAACTATGTCGGAGCTACTGGGCGTCCGGCGCACCACCGTCACGCATGTTGTGAGGGCGTTGCGCGCGTCAAGAGCGTTGAAATCCAACCGCCGCGGTCAGCTCGAGATTGACCGGCCGCGGCTCGAAGCCGTGGCGTGCGAGTGCTACAAGGTGATGAGCCGCAGGATCGATCGGATAATTTCGCGTGGCGGAGCAGGACTTCTTCACGCCGCGCCGGCGCGAGACGCGTGCCAGCCGCCCGGCAACCGACTATCCAGGGCAGGCTCGTAGACCCAGGCCTCTCGCGCGAACCACTCGTGTGTAGCCGCGCAGACCCGGCAATAGGTGCGCGAAAAGAATACCGCGCTGCAGCGAAACCTTTCGCGATCAATTTCGATACCCGTCGAAATAGCGTCGCCCGTTTCCGGGCACTTGATCATCACCACACCCATCTTGACTTCCTGCAACTAGTTGCGGACTCTGGGCACGCTGGTCCGCCATCGACTGGACCGAGCGTCCCCTCGTCGCGGAGACGCCCGTCCAGTCGATCCGCGCGGCCGGTAGCCTCGGTTCAGACGGTCTTGTGCAGCACTCTGTTGAAGCTGGTCTTGATGGGCTCGGTCGTCTCGATCGCAACTTTTTGCGCGAGATCCCAAAGTTCCCGATTCTGTGCGGAGACGACTTCGAAAGCCTCGCGGCTTCGGGCGGTCGAAAGATGCACGATATCCAGCAGCGACCTGGTCTCAGCGAGCCGGGATAAGAACTCCAGGGTGGCGCTGGTATTGTCTTTGGAAATCTCGATGACCTTGGCGCCGTAATCGACGGCCCCTCTGGCGTTCATAGAGCAGGCTTCACGGAGAATGTCGCTGATCTCCTCGGAAGTCGCCTTCATGCTCGCGATATTTTTCTTGGTCTGTGCGGCGCCCTCGGCGAAGCCACGGAGGAGTTCCTGGAAATTCAAAAACGGCAAATCGAACCTTGGGTTTGCACCATTCGTGTTCTCATTCACCGCATCGGCCTGCGTTTCGACTTTCACATCGGCATCATTCACGAGCTTTCATCCTTTCAAGCGAAACTAGTTAATGGATTGAAGACTCCCCGCTCCCGGCATGTACTGCGCCAGGAAACCAGCGCCCCTGTTCTCGGCGTGACGGGAGGCTGCTGCGGATGAACCGCTCGCCCCCTGCCGAAGCCGAATATCATCGATTAAATTCGAACCATCGGTTCGCTTTCGGACTCTCGCTGAAATAATTTGATGGGTTGCGACCAGGCGGAGCAGGCATAAGCTTTAAATCTGCGACGTTGCAGCGGCCGCTCGGGTGCACTCTGAGCTCGCGCGCCGTCCGAGATAGCGCGACCGGCGCAGCTCGCGCTGATGGTTCTCTTCTCGATCCACCCGGTCCCTGAGACTCTCAAGTTCTGCGAGTTGGGAGGCAAGCGCTTCGAGCCGCTGGCGAAGAACAGCAGCGGGGTTGTCCACTCGAGCGCAGATTTTCATGTGAGGTCTCCTTGCAATATGTCCGCGAAAATTCCGCCGGCTTCGACGGTGGGCAAAAAAATATGCAATCACAGGAAAACGCGACTAGCATTCGGCGTGCTGCGTCGCCGATAACGATGCGGCGGCGCGTTAAGAGAGTACTCATGTGCCCAGGCGCGCGGCACGCTCCATTGGGCCAGGCTGCTCAGCATGCGATAACAGCGGGTCGAGCTGTTTTTAATGCTCGGAGCGGGTTGCGCTCGAAAGTCGAGTGGCGGCTCGCTCGCACTCGGGATTGTGGCTCCGCTCGTCGTCTTCATCTGCACAATCGACCCCTCCATATGCGGTCGGATTTCCGGAGTTCCCTCCCGTCGCGAAAGGTCCTTTGCCACCGGCCGCTCCGCCGGATCCGCCGCCACCACCGGATGGCCCTCCAGCAACAGATGCCCCACCATCGCCGCTCGCGCTCCAGATCTCCATGTTTTCGATGGGCCGGTGAAATTGCAGT
>NZ_JBVVPR010000043.1:21459-65210 GCF_055811835.1 Bradyrhizobium sp. WSM4874 | reverse complement strand
TCCCCAACCCTCCCCCACAAGGGGGGAGGGAATGAGAGAGCGGTGACTGCCTCACAGGCAAATTTTCGCTCGAAATTCTCCAATGAAATCAATCTCGTTCTACTGTGCATGGGGTTGTTTTCGACGTTTTTGTTTGGGACGCATCCATGACCGCCCAGCCCTTGCTCGACGTCCAGGACCTCACCGTCGAATTCACCACCCGCCGCGGCATCGTGAAAGCGGTGCAGCACGTCAACATCTCCGTCGCCAAGGGCGAGACGCTGGCGATCGTCGGCGAGTCTGGCTCCGGCAAGTCGGTGACGTCGTATGCGGTGATGCGCATCCTCGACCGTGCAGGGCGGATCGCCGAGGGCTCGGTGATGTTCTCGGGCATCGACGTGAAGGCCGCGAGCGAAGACCAGATGCGCGATTTGCGCGGTCGCGAAGTCTCGATGATCTTCCAGAATCCGCGCGCCGCGCTCAACCCGATCCGGAAGGTCGGCGACCAGATCGAAGACGTGCTGCGCACCCATGTCCAGCAGGCCATGGTTTCAGACCGCGGCGAGAAGGCGATCGAGGCGCTGGAGCAGGTCAAGATCGCCCGCCCGCGCGAGCGCTATCACGCCTATCCGTTCGAATTGTCCGGCGGCATGTGCCAGCGTGTCGTCATCGCGCTCGCGCTCGCCTGCAATCCGCAGCTGCTGATCGCGGACGAGCCGACGACCGGATTGGACGTCACCACGCAGAAGGCGGTGATGGATCTGATCGTCGAGCTGACCAAGCGCAAGGCGATGTCCACCATCCTGATCACGCACGACCTCGGCCTTGCCGCCGCCTATTGCGACCGCGTCGTGGTGATGGAGAAGGGCCGGGTGGTCGAGACCGCCAAGGCCGCCGACATCTTCGCCAACCCGCAGCACCCCTACACCAAGAAGCTGATGCGCGCGACGCCGCGGCTCGGCGTGAGCCTGCGGGATCTGTTGCCGGAGGAGGAGGGCTCAGCTGTCGTGGCCGGGCCTGGCCTGGCCATCCATCAGGCTTCGCAAGACGAGGCCAAGAAGAGCGGGCAGCCACTTCTCCTCATCGACAAGCTAGTCAAGGAATATCCCCGCCAGGGCGCGACCGCCACGCTCGGCAAATTGTTCGGCCGCAAGCCGCCGGTGGAGCCGGATGTGTTCCGCGCGGTCGACGGTATCAGCTTCTCGGTCGGTCACGGCGAGAGCGTCGGTCTGGTCGGCGAGTCCGGCTGCGGCAAATCGACCACGTCGATGATGGTGATGCGGCTGCTGGACCAGACCTCCGGCCTGATCCAGTTCGACGGCGAGGACATCGGCGCCATCGCGCCCGCCGGCTTTGCCCGGCTGCCGCAGCGCAGCCGCATCCAGATGGTGTTCCAGGATCCGACCGACAGCCTCAATCCGCGCTTCACTGCTGTGCGCGCCATCGCCGATCCCATCATGCAGCTCGGCGACATCAGGGGGCGCGACGCGCTCCGCGCCCGCTGCGAGGAGCTCGCCACCATGGTGGGCCTGCCGCACAATCTGCTGGATCGCTTCCCGCACCAATTGTCGGGCGGCCAGAAGGCCCGCGTCGGCATTGCCCGCGCCATCGCCGTGCACCCAAAACTCGTCATCCTGGACGAGCCGACCGCCGCGCTCGACGTTTCGGTCCAGGCCGTGGTCCTCAATCTGCTCCAGGACCTCAAGGCGCGGCTAGGTATGAGTTATCTGTTCGTCTCGCATGATTTGAACGTAGTGCGCTTGTTGTGCGATCGTGTCATTGTCATGCGGTCGGGTCGAATCGTCGAGGAAGGATCTTCCGAGAGGGTCTTGAGCGATCCGCAGGACGATTACACCAAGGAGCTGTTGACGGCGATCCCGCACCCGCCGCTGCAGACCCTGGGCGCACACTGAGAACTTGTTTGGGAGCGTGATGGCCGAACCGCTGGACGATTATATCGACGCTGTCACGAAAGCGTTGGCGTTGCCCTTCGAGGAAGCATGGAGGTCGTCCATACGCGCCAATCTCGAGGTCTCGCTGCGGCTCGGTCGCCTCGTCGACGAATTCGCGCTGCCGGACGAGACCGAGCCGGCGCCCGTGTTCACGGTCTGACGCCGCCATGACGACCAAGCCAGAGATGACGGCCTCCGAGATCGCGAGCGCGGTTGCGGGCCGCAAGATGTCCGCGCTCGATGCGGCCGAAGCAGCGCTTGCGCGCATCGAGCAGCACGACAGCATCCTCAACGCCTTCACCGACCTCACCGCCGATCGCGCCCGCGCCAAAGCGCGCGCGATCGATTCCGATATCGCAGCCGGCAAGACCGTCGGCCCATTGGCCGGCGTGCCCTTCGCGGTGAAGAACTTGTTCGACGTCGCCGGCCTCGCCACGCGAGCCGGCTCGAAGATCAACCGAGACCGCGTGCCCGCCACGCGCGACGCCACGCTGATCGAGCGCATGGAATCGGCCGGCGCCGTGCTGGTCGGTGCCCTCAACATGGGCGAATACGCCTACGACTTCACCGGCGAGAACGTCCATGACGGTCCCTCGCGCAATCCGCATGACACGACGCGGATGAGCGGCGGCTCCTCCGGCGGCTCGGGCAGCGCCGTCGGCGGCTCGCTGGTGCCGATCGCGCTCGGCTCCGACACCAATGGTTCGATCCGCGTGCCGGCCTCGTTCTGCGGCATCTTCGGTCTGAAGCCCACCTATGGCCGGCTCTCGCGTGCGCGCTCCTTTCCGTTCGTCGCAAGCCTCGATCATCTCGGACCGTTCGCGCGCTCCGCCACCGATCTCGCGCTGGCCTATGACGCCATGCAGGGACCGGATCCCGACGATGCCGCCTGCACCACCACACGTGGTCTGGAGCCGACGAAGCCGCTGCTTGCCAATCCGGTTTCGGACCTGCGCATCGCGATTGCCGGCGGCTACTTCCAGCAGAATCTGTTTCCGGAAGCGGTCGAAGCCGTCAGCCGCGTCGCCAAGGCGCTGGGCGCAACGCGCGTGGTGGACGTGCCCGAAGCCGCGCGCGCCCGCGCCGCGGCCTATGTCATCACCACCACCGAGGGCGCCTCGCTGCATCTCGATCGGCTGCGCAAGCGGCCGAACGACTTCGATCCCGCCGTGCGCGACCGGCTGATCGCGGGCGCCATGGTGCCGGCGCCGCTGGTCGACCGCGCGCAAAAATTCCGCCGCTGGTATCGTGCGCAGCTCGCTGAGATTTTCAAATCCGTCGACGTGTTGCTTGCGCCCGCGACGCCATGCACCGCGCCGAAGCTCGGCCAGGTCAATTTCAACCTTGGCGGCGTCGAGCTGCCGGTGCGCGCCAATATCGGCATCCACACCCAGCCGATCTCCTTCATCGGCCTGCCAGTGGTCGCAGTCCCCGTGCCGCTCGAGCCATTGCCCATCGGCGTGCAGATCATCGCCGCGCCATGGCGCGAGGACATCGCGTTGCGCGTTGCGTACGCGTTGGAGAAGATGGGCGTCGCCGCCGCGCCCAGCCCAAAAGGATTTTGAGATGGAGATCGATCTCCCGGACGTGATCGCGGACGCCAAAGCCGCGTTCGAGCGCTATGAGCAGGCCCTGATCACCAACGACGTCGCAGTGCTCGGCGAGCTCTTCCGCAACGATCCCCGCACGCTGCGCTATGGCATCGGCGAGAACCTCTACGGCTATGAAGCGATCTCCGGCTTTCGCGCCGGGCGCTCGCCGGTCGGTCTCAATCGCCGCACCGCGAAAACCGTGATCACCAGCTATGGCCGCGACACAGCGGTCGCCTCCACCCTGTTCTATCGCGACACGATGCCGGGCAAGGTCGGCCGGCAGATGCAGACCTGGGTAAAATTCCCGGAGGGCTGGCGCGTCGTCGCCGCCCATGTCAGCATCATCGACGAGTCGAAAGAGACCTGACCGTATGACGCTTGACGATCTTCCGCCCGGAACGCTGCCAGTCGAACCGGCGGTGCCGCGTGTCGACCGGGCGTCGCCATCAGCGCACAAGGTCACGCGCGCCGAGGAGCTGCGCCTGCAGCTCGCCGACGAGATCGTGCGCGGAGCTCTGCCGCCCGGCGCGCCGCTTGACGAGACCGACATCGCGCGCCGCTTCAGCGTTTCGCGCACGCCGGTGCGGGAAGCACTGCGCCAGCTCGTGGCAAGCGGCCTCGTCGAAGCGCGTGCTCATCGCGGCGCGGTGGTGGCGCAGCCCTCGTTCGAACGGCTGACGGGCATGTTCGAGGCGATGGCGGAGCTGGAAGCGCTGTGCGCGGGTCTGGCCGCCGAGCGCATGTCAGCTACCGAGCGTCACGGCCTGGAAGCCATCCACGAAGAGCTGCGGGTGTTGAGCTACGCCGGCAATCCCGATCGCTTCCACGAGGTCAATGAGCGCTTCCACAATGCGATCTATGCGGGATCGCAGAACGGCTACATCGCCGAGATCACGCTGGCGACGCGCGTGCGTGTGCAGCCGTTCCGCCGCGCCCAGTTCCGCAATCTCGGCCGCCTCGCCAAATCCCAAGCCGAGCACGACCGCGTCGTAGTCGCCATCATGCGCGGCGACAAGCAGGGCGCCGCCGCCGCGATGCGCGCGCATATCGAGCTGGTGCGCGGAGAGTACGAGATCTACGCGGTCTCGGTGTAGGGCCGCGCGCACGGTGCCGTAGGGTGGGCAAAGGCGCAAAGCGCCGTGCCCACCATCTACCCAAGCTGACGGTGTGGTGGGCACGCTGCGCTTTGCCCACCCTACGAGACCTACGCCGTAGCAGTTTCCGCCATATACTTCCGCCACCCACCATACGCCGTGATATCTCGCGCATCGCCCAGCACTTCGGGCTCGACGAGAAATCCCTTCACGCTGCGGCCATCCGCCAGCCGTACCGTGCCGATCGCCATCGGCGCGGGAATCGCGTTGACGAACTTGCCGAAGGCGGACGACGACAGCGACCAGATCTCCAGCTCGATCGAGGCGCCCTTGCCGGCCTCGACGCGCAGCATGCCCGGCTTCGGCGGCGTGGTCTTCAATGCGTAGAGCTTGTAGTCAGCCGCGGTCCTGGTCGCCTCGATCAACTGGCCGTTCAGCGCTTTCAACTCGCCGTTCAGCGCCATGCCGGAGAGATGTGCGCCGACGACGGCGATTGGAACCTCGTCGATGCCGCTTGCGGCAAGCGGCGCCAGCGCGGGTTGCGCCACGCCCTTTGCGCCAAGCGTCAGTTTGGTATCGGCATGGAATACGCGGCCGATACTCGCGAGCAGCGCGTCGTGACCCGTGGGTGCAAGAAGTGTGATCCCAAACGGGATACCGTCGGCGCGCATTGCCGCCGGCAGCGCCAGGCCGCAGAGGTCGAGCAGATTGACAAAGTTGGTATAGGTGCCAAGCCGGCTATTGAGCTCGATCGGATTGGCCAGCACCTGCGCGGTCGTATAGGCCGTGGGCGCCGTCGGCAGCACCAGCGCGTCGATATTGGTGAAGGTGCGCTCGGCGATCTTGCGCAAGCCCTGCAAGCGGTAGAGCGCGGAGAAGGTGTCCGCCGCCGTCAGCCGCGCGCCGGCCGCGGTGATCTCGCGCGTCACGGGATGGATGGCATCCGGCGCGGACGCCAGCAGGTCGCGGATCACGAGATAGCGCTCGGCGACCCACGGTCCCTCGTAGAGCAGCCGCGCGGTCTCGTAGAACGGCTCGAGATCGAACTCGACGAGCGTTGCGCCAAGCGCGGTCCAGCGCTTCAACGCCTCGGCGTAAGCCGCTTCCGCCTTCTTGTCGCCGAAAAAGATCAGCTGTCCGCTGCGCGGCACGCCCAGGCGCAGGTTTGCCGGGAGCGGGGTGATCGGGCCAAGCGGCCGGTCGCGCGAGAACGGATCGGCCTGATCTGGACCTGCCATCACCGACAGTGCGAGCGCGGCGTCGTCGACCGTCAAAGCGAATACCGAGATACAGTCGAGCGTCCTGCAGGCCGGCACGAGGCCAGCGGTCGAGATCATGCCGAGGCTTGGCTTGAGCCCGACGATGTTGTTGAGCATCGCCGGCACGCGGCCGCTGCCGGCGGTGTCGGTGCCGAGCGACAGCGGGACCAGCCCGGCGCCGACGGCGGTGGCCGATCCCGAGCTCGATCCGCCGGGAATGAGGTCATCGCGGATCGCGTTCCTGGGGATGCCGTAGGGCGAGCGCACGCCGACAAGGCCGGTCGCGAACTGGTCGAGATTGGTCTTGCCGATGATGATGGCGCCGGCGGCGCGCAGCCGCTGAACCGCGGTCGAGTCGTGTGTCGGGGTATACGTGAAGGCCGGGCACGCAGCGGTGGTCGGAAATCCCAGGGCGTCGATATTGTCCTTCACCACGACCGGCACGCCATAGAGCGGCAGGGTGGCGGCCTCCTTGGTGGCGAGCTTCTCGGCCTCGGCGATCGCGTCCTTTTCGTCGCGTAGGCTGATGAAGACGGCGGGATCGTTGTGGTCGCGGATGCGCTGATAGGTGCGCGCGACCGTCTGCGCCGGCGTGAGCGTGCCCGCGCGATGCGCGGCCACGATCGCGGCAATCGTTTCAGGCTGCTCAGCCCCCATTTCAGCCCCCATGGCGACAAAACTCCGGCTACGCCTCTTCACCCGGATCGAAGCAAGCGATGTGCCATTGTGTACAGAATCCGGGCAGGACCAGCGCTGCGGATATTATCGAGCGATCAGTGGCTTGTGGGATATTTCGAGCGCCGGCGGACCTTCGTGTCAGCGCCCTGTTGCGAGCATTTGCACAAATAACGGGCAGCTCACCGGCCTTGAGCTTGCGCCCCAACAATTGTCGTGGCCAACATGCCGGCCAACGCGGTCCGCGACGAGGCTGCGACGATCCCGGCTTCCGGGTGAGGAGGAAACCATGACAGCCGCCCCTCGCGGTGATGCTTCGAGCCTGTTCGCGACACCCAGAACCGTTGCCGAGTATCGCGCGGACGGCAGCATTCTGCTGCGCTCGCCGGAGCCCCTGCGCGATAGCGCGCGCTGCGTCGGCGACTGGCTGGAGCAATGGGCGCGGCAGAGGCCTGATGCGACTTTCCTCGCGGAGCGCAGCAGTGCCGAGTCGCCGTGGACCACCGTCACCTACGCGCAGGCGCTGCGCCAGGTGCGCGCGGCAGCGTCGTGGATTCTGGCGCAAGGTCTCAGTACGGAGCGCCCGCTCGCGATCCTCTCCGACAACAGCATCGATCATGCGCTCCTGGCGCTGGCGGCCCAGCATGTCGGCGTGCCCTCGGCGGCGATCTCGCCGGCCTATTCGTTGATGTCCAAGGATTTCGACAAGCTCAAGAGCATGATCACGCTGCTTGAGCCCGCCGCGATCTATGTCTCCGCGACGCGGCCGTTTGCGGCGGCGCTGGCCGCGATCAAGCCGCTGCATAGCGCGCAGATCATCAGTGGCAATGCGGACGATACCGATGCGCTGGCCTTCCGCACCATCGCGGCAACGCCCGAGAGCCCCGACGTCGCAAAGGCCTTCGCCGCGGTGACGCCCGCGACGATCGCAAAACTCCTGTTCACTTCGGGTTCGACCGGCACGCCGAAGGCGGTCATCAACACCCAGCGCATGCTGTGCTCGAGCCAGCAGGCCAAGGCGCAGACCTGGACTTTTCTCGAACAGGGGCGCGACGATCTCGTCATTCTCGACTGGCTGCCCTGGAGTCACACGTTCGGCGCCAACCACAATTTCAATCTCGTGCTGCGCAATGGCGGCTCGCTCTATATCGACGGCGGCAAGCCGGCGCCCGGCCTGTTTGCGACGTCACTCGCCAATTTGAAGAGCGTGATGCCGACGATCTATTTCAACGTGCCGCGCGGCTTCGACATGCTGATTGCGGCGTTGCGCGGCGACGAGGAACTGCGCCGCCGCTTCTTCAGCGAGGTGAAATTCGCGTTCTACGCCGGTGCAGCGCTGCCGCAGAATCTGTGGGACGCGCTCGAAGAGCTTTCCGTCAAGACCGTTCGCCGCGCGATGCCGATGGTCTCGGCGTGGGGCTCGACCGAGACCTCGCCGCTGGCCACCGACTGCCATTTCCTCGCGGAGCGGTCGGGCAATATCGGCGTGCCCATCCCCGGCACCGAACTGAAGCTCGTCACCTCCGGCGACAAGCTGGAGGTGCGCGTGCGCGGCCCCAACGTCACGCCGGGCTACTGGAAGGCGCCGGAGCTGACCAGGCAGGCTTTTGACGACGAGGGCTTTTATCTCATCGGTGACGCCGTGAAATTCGCCGATGCGAAGCGGCCCGAGCGCGGCCTGTTCTTCGACGGTCGCGTCGCGGAGGATTTCAAGCTCAATTCCGGCACCTGGGTCAGCGTCGGCACGCTGCGCCTCGCCGGCATCGCCGCGCTGGCGCCGCTCGCGCAGGACATCGTCGTCACCGGTCATGGCGGCGACGAGGTGCGCTTCCTGGTGTTCCCGAACATCGCTACGTGCCGCGCGCATACCGGCCTGCCCGAGACCGCAGGCGTGAACGACGTGCTCGCGCATGACGAGGTCAGAGCCGCGATCGCACAGGGGCTGGCGAAACTCAAGCAACAGAACGCCAACTCCTCCGGCCACGCCACGCGCGCGCTGCTGCTCGCCTCGCCGCCGTCAGTGGACGGCGGCGAGATCACCGACAAGGGCTACATCAACCAGCGCGCCGTGCTGACGCGCCGTGCCGATGCATTGGCGCGGTTGAATGACGATGTCTCGGGTGAATGGATTGGTCTGTAGCAGTTGAAAAGGCAGCTCTTCGCGTTAGGTGGGCGGCCGTAGGCCTCCTCTCTCCCTGTTGTCATTGCGAGCGCAGCGAAGCAATCCAGAGTCATTCCGCGGAGGGATTCTGGATTGCTTCGCTGCGCTCGCAAATGACAGGGCTGAAACAGCTCGCCGTTAAGCCAGCCACGCTGCCGCATTATCCTGCATGATTCTTTTGTTGCTTAAGCAACTAATTTATGCGAACGGTTCCAGACAAGGATGACGGCGGAGGAACCGCCGCGTCGGATCGGAGGAAGCAATGCTCGGCAGAGAGGGTGCCGCGGGCGAATACCGGCGCATGCCTGGAACTGACAGAGGTCGGCGCCCGCTGCGTGGCCGGTCAGGTCTCGGTGCTGCCGGTCACCGCGCCGAGATTCTCGTGCAGGCGGCGCAACAGGTCGATCAGCACCTCGCGCTCGTCCTTGTCCAGGCAGGACAACAGGCGCCGTTCGCGCTCGAATGCCGCGACGATCACCTTGTCATGGATGGCGCGGCCCTTCGCCGTCAGCGAGATCGAATGGGTGCGCCCGTCGTTTGGATCGGTACGGATCGAGATCAGCCCCCGCTTTTCCAGACCGGCCAGCGTCCGGCTCACCGGACCCTTGTCGAAGCCGATGACGTGACAGATGCGCGAGGCTGGAATGCCGGGCTCGATCGCCAGCAGCGACATGATCCGCCATTCCGTGACGTTGACGCCGAACTGCCGCTGATAGAACGCGGTGGCGCTGTTCGAGAGCTTGTTGGCGATGAAGGTGATGAACGCCGGGACGTAGCGGTCGAGATCGAGCGTCGGTCCCGTTTCAGTGGGCGCAGGCTTTTGGCGGGCTCTGGTCGAAGACGGCGGCATATCGGGATTCTGTCTCGCGGCGTGTCCGAAAGACCTAAGGGTAAGCGCCGTCCTTTCACAAGATCAAAATAAGGGAGGACTTCCATGAGCGCTTCCAGCTCCCCGGAAATCAACGGTTCGTCGGCCGTCCCGCATCTCGACGTCGACCCCTTCGCAATGGATTTTTTCGCCGACCCCTATCCCACGCATGAGCTGCTGCGGGAGGCCGGACCTGTCGTCTATCTCGACAAGTGGAACGTCTATGGCGTGGCGCGCTATGCCGAGGTCCATGCCGTCCTGAATGATCCCGCGACCTTCTGCTCCAGCCGCGGCGTCGGCCTCTCCGACTTCAAGAAGGAGACGCCGTGGCGGCCGCCGAGCCTGATCCTCGAAGCCGATCCTCCCGCGCACACCCGCACCCGCGCGGTGCTCTCAAAGGTGCTGTCGCCGACGGTGATGAAGGGGCTCCGCGACCGCTTTGCCGCGGCAGCGGAAAAGCGTGTGGACGCGCTGCTGGAGAAGCGCAGCTTCGATGCCATCACGGACCTCGCCGAGGCCTATCCGCTGTCGATCTTCCCGGATGCGCTCGGGCTGAAGCCGGAGGGCCGCGAACATCTGATTCCCTATGCGAGTGTCGTGTTCAACGCCTTCGGCCCGCCGAACGAGCTGCGCCAGGAGGCGATCGCGCGCTCGGCGCCGCACCAGGCCTACGTCACCGATCAGTGCCAGCGGGACAACCTCACGCCCGGCGGCATCGGCGCCTGCATCCACACCCATGTCGACGAGGGTGCCATCACCGCCACCGAAGCGCCGCTGCTGGTGCGCTCGCTGCTGTCGGCGGGCCTCGACACCACCGTCAACGGCATCGGTGCAGCGGTCTATTGTCTGGCGCGCTTCCCGGAGCAGTGGCAGCGCCTGCGCGGCGATTTCACGCTGGCGCGCAACGCTTTCGAGGAGGCGGTTCGTTTTGAAAGCCCGGTGCAGACCTTCTTCCGCACGACAACGCGCGAGGTCGAACTGTCAGGCGCGTCCATCGGTGAGGGCGAGAAGGTGTTGATGTTTCTGGCGGCTGCCAATCGCGATCCGCGGCGCTGGGACAAGCCGGACAGCTACGACATCACCCGCCGCACGTCCGGCCATGTGGGCTATGGCTCAGGTATTCACATGTGCGTCGGCCAGCTGGTCGCGCGGCTCGAAGGCGAGACAATGCTCGCGGCGCTGGCCCGCCGGATCGCGAAAATCGAGATCACGGGCGAGCCACAGCGCCGCTTCAACAACACGCTGCGCGGGCTCGACAGCCTGCCTGTGAGCATCACGCCGGTCTGACGCTGGCGGCATCGAAAACAACAGGGGAGGGAACAATGAAGAACTTGAAGTGGACGCTTGCGCTGGCCGCGAGCTTGATTGGCGGCGCGGCAAATGCCGAGATCTCGGACAATGTCGTGCGCGTCGGCGTGCTGAACGACATCTCAGGCATCTTCCAGGATACCAACGGCATGGGTTCAGTCGAGGCCGCGCGCATGGCCGCCGAGGATTTCAACGGCGGCGGCAAGGGCATCAAGGTCGAGATCGTCTATGCCGATCACCAGAACAAGGCCGACGTCGGCAACGCCATCGCGCGCAAATGGCTCGATGTCGAGGGCGTCGACGCCATCGTCGACGTGCCGAACTCGGCCGTCGGTCTCTCCATCAACACGCTGCTGCGCGACAGTCGCATGACGTTCCTGGCGTCGTCCACCGCGAGTTCCGATCTCACCGGCAAGGCCTGCTCGCCCAACACCATCCAGTGGGTGAACGACGCCTGGGCGACCGGCAACACCACGGCAGCCGCGATGATGTCGCGCGGCGGCAAGGACTGGTATTTCCTCACGGTCGATTACGCGCTCGGCAAGGGCATCGAGGCGGAAGCCCAGAAATACATCGAGGCGCATGGCGGCAAGGTGTTGGGCTCGAGCAAGCATCCGCTCGGCACGTCCGACTTCGCCTCCTTCCTGTTGCAGGCGCAGAGCTCGAAGGCGCAGGTGATCGGGCTCGCCAATGCCGGCGGCGACACCATCAACGCGGTGAAGCAGGCGGCGGAGTTCGGGATCCAGCAGGGCGGACAGAAGCTCGTCGCTTTCCTGCTCTTCATCAACGACGTCCACGGCATGGGCATCAAGGTGGCCCAAGGGCTCCAGCTCATGGAGGCCTTCTACTGGGACATGAACGACGACACCCGCGCCTTCGCCAAGCGCTTCGCGGCGCGGCCCGGCATGAACGGCAAGATGCCGAGCGGCAACCAGGCCGGAGTTTATGCCTCCACGCTCGCTTATCTCAACGCGGTTGCCGCGACCGGCAGCGACAATGCCAAGGACGCCGTGCCCGAGATGAAGAAGTTCAAGGGCAAGGACAAGCTGTTCGGCGACACCACGATCCGCCAGGACGGCCGCGTCGTGCATCCCATGTATCTGTTCGAGGTGAAGAAGCCGGAGGAGTCGAAATATCCGTACGACTATTACAAGCTGGTCTCGACCATCTCGGCGGAGCAGGCGTTCCGCCCGCTGACGGAGGGCGGCTGCGAGCTGGTGAAGTAGGGGCGGCGAACGCGCCTCACTTAACCTCTCCCCGCTCGCGGGGAGAGGTCGGATCGCTCTTGCGATCCGGGTGAGGGGGTACAGGTCTCACCAATATCTCGTTCGCGGAGAGGCCCCTCACCCCAACCCTCTCCCCCGTAAGAACGGGGAGAGGGAGAAGAAGCCCCTACACCACCTTGCTGCTTCCCTGCGTGATCAGCCGGGCGGCGCGCTGGTCGCGGGCGTAGATCCAGAGCCAGCTCAGCGCGACGCTGAGGCGGTGGCGCAAGCCGATCAGGAAGTAGATGTGGGCGATGCCCCAGATCCACCACGCGATGGTGCCGCGCAATTTGATGCGGCCGAAGTCGATCACCGCGAGCCGTTTGCCGATCTGCGCGAGGCTGCCGGAGTGCTTGTAGCGGAACGGGCCTGTCGGCTCCTGGCGCAGCCGCGCCTTGATCGTGTCGGCCACGTGACGGCCCTGCTGCTTGGCGGCCGGCGCGATGCCGGGCACGGGCTTGCCGTCCCAGGCGTTGATCAAAACGGTATCGCCGATCGCAAAGATTTCGGGATGCCCCGGTATCGTCAGGTCCGCCTCCACCTCCACGCGTCCGGCACGATCGGCCGGCGCACCCAGCCACTCGGCCGCGGGCGAGGCGCGCACGCCGGCGGCCCAGATTCGTGTCTTGGCTTCGAGCAGCTTGCCGCCGAACACCACGCCCTCGCGATTGATCTCGGTGACGGCCTGTCCGAGCACGACCTCGACGCCGATTTTTTCCAGGGAAGCCTGCGCGTAGGCCGAGAGATCATCGGGAAATCCTGCCAGCACGCGTGGTCCGGCCTCGATCAGCACCACGCGCGCCTTGTTGGTGTCGATGTTGCGGAAGTCTGCCGGCAAGGTGTGGTGCGCCATCTCGGCGATGGTCCCCGCGAGCTCCACGCCGGTGGGGCCGGCGCCGACGATGACGAAGGTCAATCGTGCCGCGCGCTTGGTCGGATCGGTCTCACGCTCGGCGCGCTCGAACGCCACCAGGATATGACGGCGCAGCGTGGTCGCGTCCTCCAGCGTCTTCAGGCCCGGCGCGAACTGCTCCCATTCGTCGTGGCCGAAATAGGCATGCCGCGCGCCGGTGGCGAGCACCAGCGTATCGTAAGGAACCTCGCTGCCGTCGTCGATCAGCACGCAACGCCTGTCCGCATCGACGCCGCTCACGGTCGCAAACAGCGTCGTCACATCGCGCCGGTCGCGCATCAGGTGCCGAACCGGCCATGCGATCTCGCTGGTGGCGAGCGAGGCGGTCGCGACCTGGTAGAGCAGCGGCTGGAACAAATGATGGTTGCGGCGGTCGATCAGCGTGATCTCGACCGGGCTGCCGGCGAGCCGGTGGGTCGTCTCCAGCCCGCCGAAGCCGGCTCCGACGATGACGACGCGATGCGGTGTCGTGGTCATGATGCGCCCCTCGAATCTCGCTGCTCTATTCTCTCATTTAAGTGCGGATTGGGCGTGGCGGTCCAATAGCCATCATCAATGGACGGATAGGCCAAGGGCATCGAGTGTATCGCCGTCCCGCGAAAAAGCGCCGCAGCCTCCGTCTAAGTAAGTAGAATTATATTTCTTGCTATCGCCGATCGGGGCGAAATATGGTGCAGGGGCGGGCGCTGAGCCATTGGCGGCGCGACAGATTTTGCGTTCAATAGAGATGACCCGGGGCGGCAATCACCCCGCTTCCGGGCGTAATAATATGGAGGGGAGTTGTTATGAGGACGGCATTCTGGCTGGCAGGCGCAGCGGCGCTGGTGCTGGCAAGTCCGGCATCCGCCGGCGACACCATCAAGATCGGCTTCGTTTCGACCTTCAGCGGCCCGACCGCCGTGATCGGCAACGACATGCGCAACTCGTTCGAGCTCGCGCTGGATCACATCGGCCGCAAGATGGACGGCAAGCCGGTCGAGGTGATTTACGAGGACGACGGGCAGAAGCCCGACGTCGGCAAGCAGAAGACCGAGAAGCTGGTCCAGTCCGACAAGGTCGATTTCATCGTCGGCTACATCTGGTCGAACGTGCTGCTGGCCTCGCTCAAGACCGCCGTGGATTCGCAGACCATCCTGATCTCGGCCAATGCCGGTCCGTCGCAGCTCGCGGGCGAGCTCTGCTCACCCTACGTGTTCTCGACCTCCTGGCAGAACGACCAGACCCCGGCCGCGATGGGTCTCTACATGAACCAGAAGGGCGTCAAGAGCGTGTTCCTGATTGGCCCGAACTACGCCGCCGGCAAGGACATGCTCGCGGGCGTGAAGAGCACGTTCAAGGGCGAGGTCAAGGGCGAGGAATACACGGTCTGGCCGAGCCAGCTCGACTTCTCCGCCGAGCTGTCCAAGGCGCGCGCCTCGGGTGCCGAGTCGATCTTCGTGTTCTATCCGGGTGCAGCCGGCGTGCAGTTCCTCAACCAATATGCGCAGGCCGGGCTGAAGAGCACGATGCCGCTCTACACGGCTTTCACCGTCGACGAGCTGTCGCTGCCGCTGCAAAAGGAGAACGCGCTCGGCGTTCCCGGCGCGCAGGAATGGGTGAATGATCTGCCCAACGAGCAGAACAAGCGCTTCGTCGCCGACTACCGCAAGAAGTATCCCGGCCTGCGCCCGACCTATTACGGCGCGCAAGCCTACGACGCGGCCCAGCTCATCAACAGCGCGGTGGTCGCGGTGAAGGGCGACACCAGCAAGAAGGACGCGATGAAGGCCGAGATGGAGAAGGCCAACTTCAAGTCGCTGCGCGGCCCGTTCAAGTACGGCAAGAACCACATCCCGGTGCAGAACTTCTACCTGCAGGACGTGGTCAAGGATGGCGAAGGCCAACTCTCCCTGAAGACGGTCGCGACCATCGTCGAAAACGACCAGGATCGTTTCCACGACAAATGCGCGATGAAGTGAGATCTCTGCTTTCCCTCTCCCCGCTCGCGGGGAGAGGGTTCTCAGCTCTCTCTCCCGTCATTGCGAGCGCAGCGAAGCAATCCAGAATCTTTCCGCAGAGGGATTCTGGATTGCTTCGTCGCAAGGGCTCCTCGCAATGACGGCGTGGAGGCAGCTACACCCGCGGCATGCTCACAGGCCGCACCTCTCGGGCTTGCGCCGCGAGCCTGATGCCGGCATTGGCTGCACCAAATCCCTGATAATCCCGCCGCTCCACGATCTCGAAGAAAAACCGCTCGTCGAAGATGTGGGTGTAGACCTGGAAGAACTCCCCGTCGCCTTCGCGGTCGTAGAGAATGTGGTTGGCGCGCAGCTGCGCCATCAGGTCGGGCGCGAGGTCGTATTTGGCTTCGATGTCGTCGTAGTAATTGTCCGGAATATCGAGGAAATCCGCACCGCGCTTGCGCATCTCCGCGACCGCCGCGAAAATGTCCGGGCACGTGAACGCGACGTGCTGCACGCCCGAGCCGAAAAACTCCGAGATGAAGCGGGCCGGCAGCGTGCGGTTGGCGGATGAGCCGTTGAGCACGAAGCGCAGGCTCTGGTCGCCGTTGATGACGGCTTGGCTTTGCACAAGGCCCCTGGGATCGGCGATTTCCATCTGCGGCAGCCGCTCGAGGTCGAGGATGCCGGTGTAGAACAGCAGCCACGACAGCATCTCGTCATAGGGCATCGACTGCGCGATGTGATCGACAGCGAGCAGGGCGTCCGCGCGAGCGTCGCTCGGGACCTGTTCGAAATCCGTGTCCCAGTTCTTGCCGGCCTGATCGAGAAAATACAGCAGGCTGCCGCCGACGCCGTGAATTGCGGGAATCTCCAGCTCGCCCGGCCCGACCGGCTGGTAGAAGGTGCGCGCTTTCAGCGTCTCGGCGCGCTGCATGACGAGGCTGGCATTGTCGACGTCGAGCGCGATGGCGCAGACGCCGGGGCCATGCGTCACGTAGTGCGAATGCGCAAAGCCATCGGTCTCGGAGTTGACGACGAGCTCGACCTTGCCCTGCGACCAGCGCTCCACCGCCTTGCTGCGATGCTTGCCGGTCTTTCGGAAACCGAGCTGCGAAAGTAGGTGGGCGAGTTCGCCGGCCTTGGTCTCGTTGACGGCAAACTCGATGAAGCCCGTCCCGCGACTTTTGGGCTTCGGTGCCAAGGGCTCGCTGATGAGCTTTGGCCAATCCGGTGCAAGCTGGTCCTCCAGCAGGATCAGCGAACGCAGGCCGTCGACCGCGGTCTGTACCGCCGAGCCGGCGCGGAATTGGTCGTTGAAGATCTCCAGCGATAGCGGCCCGGCATAGCCGGTCGCCGCGATCGCCGCCATGAACTCGCCGACCGGCAGATCGCCCTGGCCGGGGAAGGAGCGGAAGTGCCGGCTCCAGGACAAGATGTCGAGCTCGAGCTTCGGCGCGTCCGCAAGCTGGACCAGGAAGATCTTGTCGCCGGGGATCGAGGCCATCGCGCGGACCGGAAAGCCGGGGGCCAGCGCATGAAAGCTGTCGAGAATGACGCCGATCGCGGGGTGATCGGCGCGCCGCACGATCTCCCAGGCATCGCGGTAATCGTTGACGTGGCGTCCCCAGGCCAATGCCTCGTAGCCGACGCGCAAAGATCGTTTGGCCGCGCGGTCGCCAAGCTCGCGAAAATCATCCGCGGCGCGGTCGATGCCGCCGAGCGAGGCCGGCGACACGTTGGAGCAGATCAGCAGCAGATCGGTGCCGAGCTCCTGCATCAGGTCGAACTTGCGTTCGGCGCGGGCAAAGTTGCGCGAACGCTGCGGCTCCGGCATGCCCTCGAAATCGCGGAACGGCTGAAACGCGCAGATCTCGAGATTGAGGTCCTTGCAAAGCTGAGCCACCTCGCGCGGGCTTGCGCCGAACGACAGCAGGTCGTTCTCGAAAATCTCGACCGCGTCGAAGCCGGCGGAGGCGATGGCGCGGAGCTTTTCGTCAAGGGCGCCGGAGAGAGAGACCGTTGCGATCGAGCGTTTACTCATGCTGCGTTGTCCTCCATCGCGCCGCCGAGGAACAATTGTCCGATGCGGGGATCATTCAAAATGCGCTTCGCGCCGTCGACCATGCGGGTCTGGCCGAGCTCGAGCACGATGCCGATGTCGGATATCTCCAGCGCCGAGCGTGCGTTCTGCTCGATCATCAGAATGGTGACGCCGCGGTCGCGCAAGGATTTCAGGATGTCGAAAGTCTGCTGCACCATCAGCGGCGACAGGCCGATCGAGGGCTCGTCGATCAGCACCAGCTTTGGCTCGAGCAGCAGCGAGCGGGCGATTTCGAGCTGCTTCTGCTCGCCGCCGGATAGCGTGGAGGCCTGCTGCGTCGATTTTCGCCGCAGCGCCGGGAACAGGTCGAGCGCAGCCTCGGTCCGGCTCTGCAGGTCGATGCCCTTGCCTGCGGAAACGCCGCCGAGCTCGACGTTATGGCGTACCGACAGCTCGGGAAAGATGTTGCGGCCCTGCGGCACGTAGCAGATTCCGGCATTGAGCAGCGCGCGCTGGCTCAAACTGGTGACGTCGCGGCCGGCGAAGCTGACCTTGCCCTCGCGCAGCTTGAGCAGGCCGAAGATCGCCTTGAACACGGTGGACTTGCCGGCGCCGTTCGGGCCGATGATGGTGGTGATGGTGGCCTGCGGCACGGCGAAGGTGGTGCCGTTCAGGATGGTCATTTTGCCGTAACCGCCGACGAGATTGTGAACCGAGAGGATCGGATCGCTCATGATGTCTCTCCCTAGTGTCCGAGATAGGCTTCGATCACGGCGGGGTCCTTGCGGACCTCGTCCGGCCGTCCCATCGCCAGCACCGTGCCTTCCGCCATCACCATCACGCGCGAGCACAGCGACATCACGAATTCCATGTTGTGCTCGATCACGACGAAGGTGGCATTCTTTTCGCGGTTGATCGCGACCAGCCGCTCCTTCAGGTCCGTCAGCATCGACGGGTTGACGCCGCCGGCGGGCTCGTCGAGCAGCACCAGCCGTGGTCCGCCCATGAACGCCATGGCGGCGTCGAGCAGTTTTTGCTGGCCATAGGAGAGCCCGCCGGCGGGCTCTTCGGCGAGATGATCTAGCTTGAAAAAGCCCATCATCTGGTTGGCGGCCTCCGTCAGTCCGGCGTCGGAGCGGCCGACCAGCCGCGAGGCCATGCTGCCCTGGTGCTCCTGTCCCGCGAGGATCAGGTTCTCGCGCACCGAGAGTTTTGGAAACACCTGCAGGAGCTGGAAGGTGCGGCTGACCCCGAGCTTGTTGAGCTCGGCGGGTCGCAACCCCGTGACGACCTTGCCGTCGAGCTTGACCTCGCCCCCGCTCGGCGTGAGCTGGCCGAGGATGCAGTTGAACAGGGTCGACTTGCCGCAGCCGTTCGGGCCGATCAGGCCGAGGATCTCGCCCTCGCGGACGTCGAAAGAGACGCCGCCGACGGCGCTGATCCCGCCAAAATTCTTCTTGATGTCGGTGACCTCGAGGACCGCGCTCATTGCACCGTCTCCAGCCGGGACTTTGCGACGGCGCGCTGGGCCGAGGCCGCCTTGGTTCGCCGCTCGGCGAGATAGCGGTCGAGGATTCCCAAAATGCCGGTCGGCGACCAGATCAGCAGCCCCATCACCGCGATCGCGTAGAGCATCAGATAATAGCCCTCGGTGAAGCGCAGCCATTCCGGCAGCAGCACCGCGATCATCGCGCCGAGGAACGGACCCAGGAAGAATCCGGCGCCGCCGACGATTACGATCATCAGGAGGTCGAGCGAGAGCGACAGGTTGAACGGCACGGGATCGATATATTGCGTCAGCGGCGCATAGAGCGCGCCGGCGACCCCACCGAGCGCCGAGCCGATCGCGAACGCCATCAGCGTATAGCGTCGCGTGTCGACGCCCAGCGACTGCGCCCGCAGCGGGTTTTCGCGCAGCGCCATGAAGGCGCGGCCCCAGGGCGAGCGGATCAGCCACCACACCGCGAGCGACACGATCGCGAGCGAGCCGAGACAGACATAGTAGAACGGCAGCGGCTTGTTGGTCGCGATGCCGAAGATGTGCGGGCGCGGAATGTTGGAGATGCCGTAGATGCCGCCGGTGAGCCAGCTCTCGTTGCGAAACACCAGGAAGGCCAGCGTGGAGAAGGCGAGCGTGACGAAAGCGAGGTAGTGGTGCTGCACCCGCAGCGCGGGATAGCCGAGCACCCAGCCGACCGCGAAGCTCAAGGCGATCGCGACGACGATCGCCGCCGGCAGCGGCCAGCCATGCGTGGTCATGATCGCCGCGGCGTAGGCGCCGATGCCGACGAAGGCGCCCTGCGCCAGCGAGACCTGGCCGGCATAGCCAAGCGTGAGGTTGAGGCCCATCGCAGCGATGGCCATCACCGCCCACTGGCTCAGGATGAACAGGCCATAGCGGTTGAAATTCATGGGAACGACGATCAGCGCAGCGATCACGATGAGGCCGAACGCGATCTTCAGAGGTTTGGCGAAGCCGCTCATACGGTGCGCTCCTCGGCGCGGCCGAGCAGGCCCTGTGGCCGGAACAGGATGACGGCGATCAGGAAGATCATCGGCACGGCGGTGCGGTACTGCGTCGAGACATAGGCGGCCGCGAGATTGTCGAGCACGCCGATCAGGAGACCGCCTGCGATCGCGCCGCGCACCTGGTTGAACCCGCCGACGATCGCGGCGATGAACGCGGCCTGGCCCAGCACCTCGCCGGACGTGAACTTCGCGAGGTAGATCGGCGTGATCAACAGCGAGGCGAGAGCGACCAGGAACGCGTTGATCAGGAAGGTCAGGAGGATCATGCGCTCGACGGGAACGCCGATGATGCGTGCCACCGTCGGGTTCTGCGCCGCCGCCTGCATTTGGTGGCCGAGCGAGGTGCGGTTGAGAAGCGCAGTCAAGCCGAAGACGGCAAGGATGGCGAGGACGAGGACGCCGATGCTTTGCAGCGAGACGGCATGGCCGAGGATGGAAACGTCGCCGGTCGGCACGATCGAGGGGAACGGTGAGGCTTCGGCGCTGAAGAACTGTTTTACGGCCTCCTTGAGGCCGATCGCGAGCGCCATCGTCGCGATCGCGAGCGGCAGCACGCCATGGCGCATCATCGGATCCACCAGCAGCATCTTGAAGGCGAGGCCGAGCAGGAGCATCGAGAGCAGGATGCCGAGGATGATCGCGAGCCAGAACGGCGCGCCGGCATGCATCGCCGCCAGCATCAGGAACGCCGGCAGCATCACGAACTCGCCTTGCGCGAAATTGATGGTCTGCGAGGTCTGCCATAGCAGCGTGAAGCCGACCGCAACCAGCGCATAGATCGCGCCGGTGGCAAGTCCCGCGACCAGAAGATCGAACAGATTGGACATTTTCCCCTCTTTCCTCTCCCTCTCACCGCCCTTCTTTTTCTCCCTCTCCCCGCGAAGAGCGGGGCGAGGGAGACGAAAGATCTCCCCCCGGATCCGCCTTCGCTAAAGCTTCGGCGGACAGGCGCGGCGAGGGGCAAAGACCTCACTTCACCTTCGGCAGCACCTGCTTCACCACTTGCTTGCCTTCGACCACCTCGACCAGAAAGCTCTGGCGGTCGATGTCGCCGGTGTCGCTGAAGGTGACGTCCATCAGGATGCCCGGCTCGTCCGCGGCCTTGATGGTCAGGCCATGCAGATTGTCGGCGAACGCCTTGGAATCGACCTTGCCCATCTTGTCGGTCGTGGCCTTCACCATATAGACCGCGAGATAGCCCTTCAGTCCGTTATGGTCGGGCACGTAATTGTACTTCTTCGCGAACTTGTCGCGAAACGCCTTGATCAGGTCGACCGGCGCGTCGGTGGTGAGACCGACATGACCGCGCGCGCCGTTGGCGGCATCGCCCGCAAGCTCGATCACCTTCTGCCCGATCAACGTGGTCTCGCCCATCAGCGGCGCGGTGACGCCCTGGCGCTTCAGCTCCTTCAGGATGCGTGCGCTCTCTTCTTCGTTGAGATAGACGAACACGGCGTCGGGATTGGCAGCCTTGATCTTGCCGACGTCGGCGGCGAAATCGGCCTGGCCCGCCTCGGTGGAGAGATCGGCGACGACCTTGGAGCCGAGGCGGTCGAGCTCCTTGACGACGACATCGCGACCGCCGCGGCCAAAGTCATTGTTGACCCAGACCACAGCGACCGACTTCGCCTTCATGTCGTCGTGAATGTATTTGGCGACCTTCGGCATCGACGATTGCTGGCCGAACGAGGTGCGGAACAGGAATTTGTTTCCGGCCTGCGTCAGCTCGGCGGCTTCGCCGCCCATGATCTGCGCGATGCCGGCCTCGGCCGCCAGCGGCGCGGTCACCTTCACGGAGCCGGAATAGCCGGGTCCGAGCAACACATAGGGCTCGGCGTCGAGCGCCTTTTGCACCTGCGCGCGCGCGACGCCCGGGTTCGATTGCGAGTCCGCATGAGTGACTTCGAGCTTGCGGCCGAGCACGCCGCCCTTGGCATTGATCTCCTCGATCGCGAGGTCGATGCCGTTCTTCCAATTGGTGCCGACGGTGGCGCCGCCGCCGGACAGCTCAGCGACGTCGGCGAGCTTGATCGCCTGGGCGTGGACACTGGTTGCGGTCGCGAAGGCAAGCAGGGCGCCTGCCAGAATGGTCGATTTCATGGTCTCTCCTCCGATTTTTTCGTTGATGTTGTGCGCGGCCTTGTGTCCGGCCGTTTCGATTACGCTGCGTGATAGGCCGAGCTTCGTGCCGCCATCACCTCGTCGAATGCCTCTCCCATGACCTCGGTCGATGGGGCGAGGCCCGTGAACAGTTCGAAAGCGTCGGCGGCCTGGTAGATCGCAAGCTCCCGCCCGGTCATGATCCGCGCGCCCTTGGCCTGGGCGGCTGCCAGCAGCGGCGTGATCAGCGGCGAGTAGACGGCATCGGCGACCCACAGGTTTTGACGCAGCAGCGTCGGCGCGACCGGCGTTTCCCGGTTCGGCAGCATGCCGACCGGCGTGCCGTTGACGAGGCCCGTTGCGCCGTCGAGCGCGGCCTCGACGCTTGCGGCGACCTTGGCGCCTCCCTGCTTGACGAGCAGCGCGGCGAGTTTTTCGGCGCGTGCTGGCTCGCTGTCGAAGATGCGGATGTCGGTCACGTAAAGGCTCGCCAGCGCAAAGGCGATCGCCTTGCCGACGCCGCCGGTGCCGATCACGGCGACCGCGTTTCCAGAGGGAGCCAGCAGCGGCGCGACGGCGCGCGCAAAGCCCGTCGTGTCGGTGTTGTGGCCGATCAGCCGGCCGTGGCTGACGACGACGGTGTTGACCGCCCCCATGGCGGCCGCACCCGGTGCCAGTTCATCGAGCAGCGGGACCACCGCCTCCTTGTAGGGAAAAGTGACGTTGACGCCGGCAAAGCCGAGGCGCCGCACGCCTTCCAGCATCATGGCGAGCTCGGCCGAGCCGGCGCCGGCCACCTCGATGAGCTGGTAATGGCCGCGCAAGCCCAGCGCCTCGGCGGCGCGCTCGTGCATGGCGGGGGATGCGGAATGCGCAATGGGAGCGCCGATCAAGCCGGTGAGAAGCTTTTTGCTGGCGGCGTGTCCGGGCTTTGACATGGTTCGCTATCGTCTCGTTGGGAGCGTTCGGTCCCGGCCATTAGCGGAGAAATCCGCGCAATTCCAAGGGGGCTTCCGCGTGCGACGATAGCGCTTCCCCCGCCTAACACAATTACCCTCTTGTCCTGCAAACCTAACATAATGTTATTTCCTCCGACCGCGTGGCGGCGCGGCCCTGCCTTTGCCCCGCGACGGCTCGACCGCGCGCATCTCGGCGCGCAGGGCCTCGATGAAATACTCGACGTGGAGCGACAACGGCGCGCCGCGCTTCACCGCGATATAGGTGTCGAACCGCGTCGGCTCGGTGATCTTGATCAGCTCGATGCCGGGATAGCCGCCATGGGCCACCGTGAACTGGTCGATGATGGCGATGCCGAGCCCCGCCTTCACCAGCGCGCAGACCGTGGTGCCGAAGCGGGCGCGGATGGTGATGTTGTACGCGAGCCGGTGGCGCGCGAAGATCTCGGCCATGATCCGCCCGTAGGGGTCGTTGGGATCGATGCCGATCAGCGGATAGCGGGTGATCTCAGCGGCGGAGACCTGCTTGCGGCCGGCGAGCTCGTGGCCCGGCGGCACGATGCAATAGAGTTCGCCCGAGGCGAGCGGCATGAACTCGAGCCCGGAATGTTCGAGCCGGTAGCTCATCGCAACGCACTCGCCGCGGCCGAGCAGGAGATAGTCGATGGCTTCCTCGAGCTTGAGGATGTTGATGTCGATGCCGAGATCCGGATAGCGCCGCCGGACCCGCTCGATCGCGCGCGGCACCATGACTTGCGAAATGCTCGGCACCGAGCCGATCCGCAGCTCCGACAATCCGCCGCGGCCGATCTTGGAGATGATCTCGGAGAGGTCGTCGACCTTCTTGTAGACGCCGTTGATCTGCTCGAAGATGTTCTCGGCTTCCGGCGTCGGGAAATAGCGGCCGTTCTGGCGCTGGAAGAAGCGGATGCCGAGCGAGCGCTCGGTGTATTTGACGAGGCGGCTGATACCCGGCGCCGAAACATTCAGCAGCTTCGCCGCGCCGCCGATAGTGCCCGTCACCATCACGGCACGGATCACTTCAACCTGGCGCAGCGTCATCATGTCCCGGGCATCCGAAAGATAATCGTTGGCGGCGATTATCTCACGAGAGCCATGATGTCAGCCAGCGGTAAGGACGGCCAGCGGTCAGGAAGGCGCGCGATCTGTTGTAGCGGCGTCGGTTGCCTCAATTGCGTTCTAGCTCGCCGGTCCGTCCGGCGAGGCGCTCTCCGCCGGCTTGCTGCGCTCGCTTTGCAACACTCCGCGTGCGAACTCGATGATCTTCTGCTTGTTTGCCGTTTCGCGGACAGCAAAAAACACGCGGTTGAGTTCCAGGCCGAGCACGCTGTTGAGGGCGATGTCCTCATCTTCCATCGTGGTGTTCCCGCTTCGACATCGTAGGTGTATCTTGACGTCACTTCTTCCACAAGTAGATTAAACCTTCGGGGTCAATGGGATACCGGGAAACTACGGAAACGCTGAATTGAGGCAGTGCCCAAAGACGTGCTATAACGGACAGCGAGGGTCAGGAAACGCACCGATGTCCGCCGTGGATTATGGCCGGGAAGCGCTCGACTTCATTGAGGGGCTTGGAGCCTATACCAAGGTTCCTGACGCCATGGACGCGCTTGCGACCGCGTTCGGGCGCTACGGCTTCGAGCACATCATCGTAACCGGCTTGCCGAATCCCGATCAGCGCTTCTCCCAGATGGTGCTCGCCAAGAAGTGGCCGGCGGAGTGGTTCAGCCTCTATACCCAGAAAGGCTACGACCGCGTCGATCCCGTAATCCGCAAATGCCGGCAGACGGTGAACCCTTTCGAGTGGTCCGAGGCGCCGTACGATCCAGAGCTGGAGCCAGGCGCGGTGGAGGTGATGCGGCGCGCTGCCGATTTCCGCATGTCGCGCGGCTTCGTCGTGCCGATCCACGGATTGACCGGCTACGAGGCCGGCGTCTCGCTCGGTGGCGTTCACCTCGACCTCAATGCGCGCAGCAAGCCGGCGCTGCACCTGATCGGCATGTACGGCTTCGATCACATTCGCCGCTTGCTCCATCCGGCGCCGCATCGATCGATGCGCCTTACCCCGCGCGAGCGCGAGGTGCTCGCTTGGGCCTCGCAGGGCAAGTCGGCCTGGGAAATCGGCGAGATCCTGCACATCACGCAGCGCACCGCCGAAGAGCATCTTGCAACTGCCGCGCGCAAGCTTGGTGCCGTCAACCGGACGCATGCGGTTGCGATCGCGATCCGCCAGAGAATCATCACCCCCTGAAATCCGCGCCTACTGGGAAATTTCCCAGTAGTCGCTTTGGCCGTTTTCCGTGAGTGTTCCCCTTATTTCGAACAATGGGGGAATAAATGATTCATGTGATTTCTGCCGCCAACCGGCACCTCTACGAGGATGTTCTCGAGCAACATTTCAGGATGCGTCACGAGATTTTTGTCGAGGAGCGGAAATGGGAGGCGCTGCGCAAGCCCGATGGCCGCGAACTCGATAGCTACGACAATGAGGACGCGATCTACCTGCTGGCTCTCGAAAATCGCCGGGTGCTCGGCGGCTCCCGCCTGTATCCCACCACCAAGCCGACGATGATGAGCGAGGTCTTCCCGCATCTCGCCGCGGTGCGCGGTTGCCCCTCCAACCCGCTCGTCTGGGAGTGGTCACGCTTCTTCGTTTCGCGCGAGCGCCGCGACGGTGCGTTCAATTGGCAACTGATGGCAGCGGCGCAAGAGTTCTGTCTCGATCAGGGCATCGAGCGTCTCTGTCTTGTCATGGAGACCTGGTGGCTGCCGCGCTTCCACGAGATCGGATTCATCGTCACGCCGCTGGGATTGCCGGCGCTGGTCGAGAATTCCTGGACGATGGCGGCCACGATCGAGATCCGTCAAGAGTCGCTGGATGCCGTGTGTGACCGTATCGGAATGACAAACGTCATGCATCAGGACGGTCCGCGTATCGATTGCATCGCCCTTGCCAACCTCTGCGGCCTCGCTGCCGCGCAACGAAAGAGCGCCTGAGATGTCGAATATGATGCGGGACAGCCAGATCATGGCGCAAATCAAGGACGAAAATCTCGGCTACATGTCCGACATGGCGCTCGAACTCGCGGAGATGGCGGAAGACACCGGATTGGCGACGCTCGCCTATCTTTTCCGGATGGCGGCGCTGGAGGCCTCGACAGCCAACAGCGTGCTCGCCGAACCGGATGACCATTCCCGGCAGATGACGTCGCACTAGGCGTCTCCTTCCCAACGTTGCGACGATTTTCACACCCTCTCTCCGGCAACGGAGGGAGGGTGATCCGTTTGGGTGCGGCAGGTTGACCCATCCTGCGCGGCAGTCTTCTTGCAAGGGCCGATTACAGGGCCAGGATCGATCGCATGCATCGGCATGCAACAAAGTGCATGTTGGATGTCGAATCGCTCTTGCCTCGGAACGATACTGCCATTACCCATTTTTCCGCCTTGTACAGGCAGGGGGAGCTCTTTCACTGATGGCGACCGTGTTCGAACATCGGCGCGAACCTGCGTGCGCCTGAAAGAGTTTTGATGCTGCTCGTCGTCGAACAGTTCTTGAACGGTTTGCAGTTCGGCCTGCTGCTGTTCCTGCTCGCCGCCGGCCTGACGCTGGTGTTCGGGATCATGGATCTCGTCAACCTCGCGCACGGCTCGCTCTACATGATGGGCGCCTATTTCGCCGCGACCTTCGCAGCCTGGACCGGCAGCTTCCTGCTCGGCGCGCTTTTGGCGCTCGGCGCGACGCTGGTGCTCGGCATCGTGCTCGAGATGACCGCGCTGCGGCATCTCTACGGACGCGACCATCTCGACCACGTGCTCGCGACCTTCGGCCTGATCCTGTTCTTCAACGAGGCCGTGCGGCTGATCTGGGGCCCGGCCGGGCTTGCGTTGCCGCTCCCGGCCTGGCTCACCGTGCCGGTGCCGATCCTGCCGGGCATTCACTATCCCGCTTATCGCCTTGCCATCATCGTCGTGGCGCTGCTGGTTGCGCTGCTGCTCTATCTCGGCGTGATGCGCACCCGCATCGGCATGCTGATCCGGGCCGGCGCCTCCAACCGTGAGATGATCGGCGCGCTCGGCATCAACATCAAGCTGCTCTACACCCTGGTGTTCGGCCTCGGTGCCGCGCTCGCCGGCCTTGCCGGGTTGATGCAGGCGCCGATCCTCACCGTGCAGATCGGCATGGGCGAGAACATCCTGATCCTCGCCTTCGTCATCATCGTGATCGGCGGTATCGGCTCGATCCGCGGCGCGTTCCTGGCCGCGATCTTCGTCGGTATGATCGACACGCTCGGCCGCGCCTTCCTGCCCAATTTGTTGCGGCAGGTGCTGAGCGGCGCCGCGGCCTCCACCGCCGCGCCCGCGCTGTCGTCCATGCTGATCTATCTGCTGATGGCGATCGTGCTGGTGTTGCGGCCGGAGGGGCTGTTTCCGGCCAACCGTCGATGAAGTCATTCACTGTGAGCAAGGCCGTGACGGCCCTGATGCTGGCGGGCCTCGTGCTGCTGCCGCTCTATTCGCAACTCTCAGGCAACATCTTCATCCTGACGCTGTTCACCCGCATCGTCATTCTGGCGCTGGCGGCCGCGAGCCTCAACCTCATCATGGGTTTTGGCGGCATGATGAGTTTTGGCCACGCCGCCTATCTCGGCATTGGCGGCTACGCGGTCGGCATGCTGGCGCAGGAAGGCGTCGGAAGCGGCTTCATCCAGTTTCCGGTCGCGCTCGCGGCATCCGCGACTTACGCGCTGGTGATCGGCGCGCTCTCGCTTCGCACGCGTGGCGTTTACTTCATCATGATCACGCTCGCCTTCGCGCAGATGGCCTATTACGTCGCCTCGGGGCTGGCGCGTTATGGCGGCGATGACGGCCTCACCGTCTACAAGCGCAGCGACTTCTCCGGATTGATCAATCTGTCGAACCGCACGCAGTTTTATTATCTCTGCCTCGCCTGCCTGTTCGGCGTGGTCTTCCTGATCTGGCGCATCGTAAATTCGCGCTTCGGTCTCGTCCTGCAGGGCCTGCGCTCCAACGAGCAGCGCATGCAGGCGATCGGCTTTCCCTCGAAACGCTACCAGCTGGTCTGCTTCGTCATCTCGGGCATGATGTGCGGCCTCGCCGGCGCGCTGCTCGCCAACAACACCGATTTCGTCAGCCCGGCCGTGATGTACTGGACGCGCTCCGGCGACCTCATGGTGATGGTGATCCTCGGGGGCATGGGCACGCTGCTCGGTCCGGTCATCGGCGCGGTGGTGTATTTGCTGCTGGAAGAGTTTTTATCGCAGCTCACCGAATATTGGGCGCTGATCATGGGCCCGATGCTGCTGCTGATCGTGCTGTTCGGCCGTGGCGGCATCATGGGCCTGCTCGGGAGACTCAATCGTGGCTGAGCCGCTGCTTCGCGTCGACAGGCTGGTGCGCCGCTTCGGCGGCATCATTGCGACGGACAACGTCTCGCTCGACGTCGCGGCGGGTGAGCTGCACGCCATCATCGGCCCGAACGGCGCCGGCAAGACCACGCTGATCAGCCAGCTCACCGGGCATCTGGAGCCGCATTCCGGTAGCGTCTCGCTGGCGGGGCGCGACATCACCTATCTGCCGGCTCATCGCCGCTGCGCGCTGGGCCTGGCACGTTCGTTCCAGATCACCTCGCTGCTGCTCGATTTCACCGCCGCTGACAATGTTGCGCTCGCGGCGCAAGCGCATGCCGGCACCTCGTTCCGCTTCTTCGCCAATGCGCGCAAGGAGAAGGGCCTGCGCGATGCCGCGCATGCCGCGCTCGACCGCGTCGGTCTCGCCCATCGTGCCGATGTCCTGGTGTCCAGGCTCAGCCATGGCGAGCGTCGCCAGATCGAGCTGGCGGTTGCGCTGGCAAGCAAGCCGAAGCTTTTGCTGCTCGACGAACCGATGGCGGGCCTCGGCGTCACCGAGTCCCAGCGCATGGTGCAGCTGCTCCAGGAGCTGCGCAAAGAGGTCTCCATCGTGCTGGTCGAGCACGACATGCCGGCGGTGTTTGCGCTGGCCGACCGTATCTCGGTGCTGGTCTATGGCCGCGTCATCGCCTCCGGCGATCCGGCCGCGATCCGGGCGAACGAGGACGTCAAGCGCGCCTATCTCGGCGAGGCGCATGTGGTGACGCACCATGTCTGAAAAAATGGTGGCTGACACGCTGCTCGAGGTCGACGGCATCGAGACCTGCTACGGCCTGTCCCAGGTGCTGTTCGGCTTGTCCCTGTCGGTCAAATCAGGCGAGATGGTCTCGCTGATGGGCCGCAACGGCATGGGCAAGACCACGACCATCCGCTCCATCATGGGCCTGACGCCGGCGCGCGCAGGCAGCATCCGCTTTGCGGGCTCGGAAGTGCGGACGCAACCGTCCTACCGGATAGCGCAACTCGGTGTCGGCCTCGTCCCCGAGGGGCGGCAGATCTTCCCGAACCTCACCGTGCGCGAGAACCTGGTTGCAGCCGCCGCCGATCGTTTCGACAGCAGCAATCCCTGGACGCTGGCGGCGATCTACGTGATGTTTCCGCGCCTCGCCGAGCGCGCTTCCAACATGGGCAACCAGCTCTCCGGCGGCGAGCAGCAGATGCTCGCAATCGGCCGCGCGCTGATGACCAACCCGAAGCTCCTCATCCTGGATGAAGCGACCGAAGGCCTGGCGCCCCTGATCCGCGAAGAGATCTGGAGCTGCCTGTCGCTGCTCAAGAGCCGGGGACAGTCGATCCTGGTCGTGGACAAGAACGTAGACCACCTTGCCCGCATCTGCGACCGCCACACCATTATCGAGCGCGGCAAGACGGTGTGGAGCGGCACCTCTGAAGAGCTAATGGCAGAGCCGGATCTGCAGCACAAATATCTGGGGATCTGAGGCTGGGCGGTGAGGTGAGGTACGCCGTGGCCGCTTCCCATGGTGTCGTCCTGGTGAAAGCCAGGACCCATACCGCGAGGTCTCCCTATGAGGGCAGTATCAGTACCGAACAACGGTCTTCGCCAAACACTTTTTGGGGTAATGGGTCCTGGCTTTCGCCAGGACGACCTTGGCAATCACCAATAAATCCCATGCCGATGCAGTTCGCGGATCACGCGTGCCTCGGTGGATGGCTGGCGACGTTTCGGCTTTGCCGTTTCTCTCGCGCTGGCAACCGGCGCGGCGCTGGGCTGAGTTGCGGCCGGAGCGGCCGCACTTGTTGTGGCAGTCGCTGCCGGAGGCGTTGAAGCTGGGGCGGTGGTCGCCGTCTGGACATTCGTAGGCGCTGCCGCCGGAGCTTGTGGCGGCGTTGCTGCTGCCGTTGCCGGGTCGGCGGTCTGCTGGCTCGCATTTGTCGCTGCAAGGCTGAGGCTCCGCGGTCCGCCGGCATAGGCCTGGCTTGCCAGCAGCGACATTGCCGTGATCAGGATCAGCTTTCGCATGACACCCTCCGTTATCTGGACAATCCGTCTTACCTAACTCGCTTGCCTCTATCGCGACGAGCGGCCCATCCCGATTTCGATCAGGGTGGCACGGCAGGACAGGCGATAGATCAAGCTGAACAGATGGCCCCACATGATCGAACTCCGTTGTTGATCAGTCCGGGGATTGTGACCCTCCATCGTTTCCGGCCATCTTCGCGGGGGCGGAAAAATGACTTCGTCGGCAATGTCAAAGGTTTCGTCGGAAGCACCGGCGCGAAACCGGCTCACGCCGGCGTGAGGGCCTGTCGGTAACGATCGTGGGCTCGGCCCCCCGGCGATCCTAATCGTGGACCAACATCAGCCGGCCATCCTCGAGGCCAAACACGAGTGCGGGACGATCGCGGTATTTCACGCCGCCGATATTCGTCGCGATCCTTGCCGGAAGTCTGATGCGCGCGATGTCATGCGGGCCAGCGACGAACCCGATGAGCCGCAGCGTTCGCCGTTCGAGGTCCGGCACCGCGAGATCTGGATGGCCGTCGCCATCAAAATCGGCCGTAAAGCTCATGTGCAGCGACCGCGAGCCGATGAAATGGTTCGATACGTCGGAAATTTCCGCCGATTTTTCCAAACGATCATGCCGCCACGACCACATTTCGAGAATCCCGGCCACATGAGGCTGGCGGACAAGCACGATATCCGTGGTGCCATCGCCGTCGAAATCGGCGATACCGGCCGGATTGAGCCAAGCATGGGCGTGGCCGATCGGAGGCGTCTCCGCAACGATGGCCGCCGAGGTGGGATCGATGACAGCCAGCGCGGAGCCGCGCTTCAGATAGGATTTGACCAGCACAATCCTTTCGCGGCCGCCGATCGCAGCGACGCGCGGCTCGAGGTCTTCGAACACGGCGTCACCATCCAGGCGCAGCGTGCGTTGTCCGCCCCCGCGCGGCTCGATCACCAGGCTACCGGCCTCGATGGCATCGCCGAGGACGCCGTGGTGATAGCGTTCGGTCGGCTCAGCGAGCCAGGCACGCGCGACGGTATCGCGGCCTGTCGCGACGCGCCCATCCGCAAGGGCCCCGGGCGGCGGCGCCGGACGTTCGAGCGCCGCGGCCGGCACCATGCGCATCGCTTTCGCGTCGAACTGGTACCAATTCGTGCCGATTGCAATTCGGACGTCGCTATCCGCTAAGTCAATTTCGCTGACGCGGCCGGGGGCGCGCACGGTGCCCGCCTGCCAGTCGGCCAGGGCTGGCGCGGACAGGGCTGGCGCGGACAGGGTCAGGGAAAATAGCAGGACCGCCGGGCGCAACCGCATCATGGTACTCCTGGAAAATCCGGCCGTGTTGCGGGGATCAGCGGCCGGTTGGCGGCGGCTCAAAACACCTCGAAATATTCGCGGTGCTCCCAGTCGGTCACCTCGGACAGGAAGCGGTCGATCTCGGCATTCTTGATGTGGGTGTAGTAATCGACGAACTCTGCACCGAGCTTTTCGCGGAAAAACGGATCGTCCTTCAGCGCGCTGACCGCGTCGCGCAGCGACTTCGGCAAGAGCGGCGCCTTGGTTTCGTAGGGTGTGTCGGCCGACGGGCCGGGATCGAGCTTGCGGTCGACACCGTCGAGGCCGGAGAGAATCTGCGAGGCCATGTAGAGATAGGGATTGGCGGCGGGCTCGCCGATGCGGTTTTCCAGGCGCGTGGCCGCATCGCCGGCAGCGCCGAGCACGCGGATCATCACGCCGCGATTGTCGCGGCCCCAGATCGCACGGTCCGGCGCCAGCGAATAGGAGCGGTAGCGCTTGTAGCCATTGATGGTCGGGGTGGTGAACGCGGTCGACGCGCGGGCGTGGTCGAGCAGGCCCGCAAGCCAGGCCCGGCCGAACGCGCTGAGCGGCTCGCCGCCCTCCTTGGCCGTTCCCTTGGCCATGAACTGGTTCTCGCCGCTCGCGCGTGAGACGACCGATTGGTGCAGATGCCAGCCGCTCGCGAACAAATTCGGCAGCTTCGGCCGGCACATGAAGGTGGCGTGATAGCCGTGGCGGTGCGCGATCTGCTTCACGGCGGAGCGGAACAGCACCATGTTGTCGGCAGGCTCCAGACCCTTCTTCGGCGCGAAGGTGAACTCGCACTGGCTCGGCCCGAATTCGACCTCGACCGAGCGCAAAGGCAATCCGAGCGCGACGATGTCACGCCGCAGGATCTCCAGCACCGGCTCCATCTGATCGAAGCGCTGCTCGGTGAGGTATTGATAGCCATGGCTGAGCAGGCTCACCGAAGGCGGCGTGCCGGGCTGGCCGGCATCTTCCGGGCGCATATGCGCGTCTTCGAGCTTGAAGATGTGGAATTCGACCTCGAGGCCCGCCACGAAATCGTGGCCGCGCGTGCCGAGCTCGTCGAGCACCTTGCGATACAGCCCGCGCGTCGCGAATGGCACGGGACGGCCGTCATTGAAATAGAGGTCGCACAGCACCCAGCCCGTGGTCGGCGCCCATGGCAAAACGCGAAAACTGGTGGGATCTGCGACCATCAGCACGTCTGCCGCGCCCTCCATCTCCTTCATGCCGAAGCCGCCGCCCGAGGTGAACACCGGAAACACCGTGCGGTGCGAGGTGTCCTTGGCGAGCATGGTGGTGGTGATGGAGCAGCCGCTCTCAAGCGACGCGATCGCCTCGGCGGCGACGATGGTCTTGCCGCGCAAAATGCCGTGCTGGTCCGGGAAGGCGAGGCGGATGACCTCGAGGTTCTTCTCCTCGACGATGCGGCGCATGCGCGATGCAGCGTCCGTCTGCTCATCCGACCACAGCGCATGACGCGCGACGAAAGTCACTTTGATTGCTCCTTGGTCGTTAGGCGCGACGCTGCTGCAACACATTCCGTCATTGCGAGCGCAGCGAAGCAATCCAGATTCCCTCCGCGGAAACAATCTGGATTGCTTCGCTGCGCTCGCAATGACGAAGGAGGCACCTGCATTCCGTGCTACTCCGCCGCCGTCAGCCGATGCACGTTGTCCGCGATCTCCTTCGGCACCGGCGCCGTCCACGGCGCGCTGCGGCGGCGCTTGACGTCGACTTCCATCCAGTAGATCTCCCAGCCTCGTGTCGGCCCGATGCCGTCCATGGTCGCCGGGCCCTGGATCGAACGTGCGGTGGCCTCGTCGAGATGCAGCATCGGCTTCTCGCCGCCTGCGACTTTCTCGATCTCCTGCCGCAGCAGGCGGCGGTATTGCACGATCGCCTTGTCGCTCGTGCCGAGGTGCTCCTTGGTGCGATCCTGGATCGCGCCCATCGATTCCACCGCCCACTGGTCGTGCACGTTGATGTCGGTGCCCATGCCGGTATAGGTCGCCGTCTGCTGCTCGTGCGGGTCGAAGCCGTAATCGTTGGTCCTGTTCTTGCGAGATTTGTAGTCCGGCAGCTCATAGAGCTCGAGCCGCTGGTCGCGCATCTTCTTCTTGTCGACCGGATTCGAATAGCTGGTGAAGATCGCGTACCAGTAGCAGTTCTCGTCGTCGACCGGCACGTGCCACTGCGTGATCGTCATCTCCGTGCTCATGGGGATGACGAAGCCGTGCGGGAAGAGCTGGTTGGTGACGCGCACATGGGTGCGCTCCTCGTCAATTTCGCGCAGCGCGATCAGCCGCAGGCCGTATTCGGTGTGCTCGACATTGATGATCGGACGATCGTATTCGCGCAAAATCTTCGTCATCGGCAAGTCGGAGCCTGCCGATGCGCCGCGGAACTGCTTGCCGTAGGCCGTCGAGGTGTCCTCGTCCTCGAAGAAGCGATGCAGATAGGAGGCATGTGCGGGATCGATGCCGACTTCGAGCGCCTGGAGCCAGTTGCAGGCCATGTGCCCCTTGAACGCGAATGTGTGCGTGCCGGGGGCGACGAAGCAATCGAGCTCGGGAAATGCCGGCGGCTCGCCTTCGCCGAGATAAGCCCAGAGGATGCCGCTCTTCTCCACCACGGGATAAGAGCGCTGACGGATGTTCTGGCAGAGCTTCGAGTCCTTCGGCTCGGCCGGGGTTTCGATGCATTGGCCGGTGGCGTCGAACAGCCAGCCATGAAAGGCGCAGCGCAGGCCGCCGTGCCCGAGCCGTCCGAAAGCGAGATCGGCGCCGCGATGCGCGCAGTGGCGATCGATCAGGCCGTAGCGCCCGGTCTCGTCGCGGAACAGCACCAGGTTTTCGCCGAGCAATCTGATGGGACGGATCGGACGATCGCCGTCGAGCTCGTCCACCAGCGCCGCCGGCTGCCAGTAGCTCCGCATCAGCTTGCCGCATGGGTCCTTCGGCCCGGTGCGGGTGATCAAGTCGTTCTGCTCCTGGCTCATCATGGCGAGTGCATCCTCTGTGGAGTGGCGGTTGTTCGCCTATTGAACGAATGGGCGAATTATGACATGCCTTGATCCGCCAGCAAGCACTATTTTGCAGGACCCTGACATCATGCCCAAGCTGAAACGAAGCGAGAGCGACGAGCGCGCGACGGATTTCGTCGAGAGCCTCGACCGCGGGCTGCGCCTGCTGCAGTGCTTCGGCACCACGGCCGGGCCGATGACGCTCAGCGATCTCGCCCGCGCCGCGGAGCTCCCACGTGCCACCGCGCGGCGCATGCTGTTCACGCTCCAGCGCGGCGGCTTCGTCAGCGGCGATGGCAAGCTGTTCTCGCTGACGCCACATGTGCTGACACTCGCCGCGTCCTATCTGCGATCCAATCAGCTCGTCACGGTCCTGCAACCAGTACTCGATCGCGTCGCGATCGCGGCGAACGAAATCTCCTCACTCGCGGTGCTCGACGGCAATGAGGTCGTGTTCATCGCGCGCAGCAGTCCGGCGCGGATGTTTTCGGGTGGGCTGGACATCGGCTACCGGCTTCCAGCGTTTTGCACCTCCGTCGGTCGCGCCATGCTCGGCCAGCTCGGCGATGCCGATCTCGCCGCACGGCTGAAAGCGATGAAGCGCGAGGCGTTGACGCCGCAGACGGTGACGGATCCGAAGGCATTGCTCGCGCGCATCGTCGCCGACCGCGCGCAGGGCTATTCGCTGGTGGACCGCGAGGCCGAGCCGCATTTCCGCTCGATCTCGGTTCCGGTGCGCCGTTACGACAATGTGATCGTCGCCGCCATCAACATGGGCGCGCATGTCGATCGCGTGCCGGCACAGGAATTGATCGATCGCTTCCTGCCGCTGTTGCGAGAGGGGGCGGAGTCGGTGCGCTCGCAACTGCTGTAGCTGCGCTACCGGTTGCGCATCCAGTCGGCGAGGCCCGATATCGCGTGATCGAGGTCCTGTCGCGCAGCGGCGTCCGTCACCGTCTCCTCCAGCGCGCCGCGCATGCAGAGCATCCACGCGTCGCGCTCGGCATCGCCGATGGCAAAGCCGATGTGGCGCTGGCGCAGCCGTGGATGGCCTTTCTCGGGGGAATAGAGTTTTGGGCCGCCGGTCCATTCGGTAAGATAGCGCTTCAGTACGTCCCTGATGAGGCCGAGATCGGCGGCGTGCATCGCGCGGATCATTTGGGCCTCCGGCAGCGCATCCATCCGCTCGTAGAAGCGATCGACCAGCCGCTCGACGGTGGCGCTGCCGCCGATCCGCTCGAACATGGAGATTGCGACGTCGCTATCGGTCATGGGAGTTCGGACCTACAGCGCCACGCTGCGCAGCCCGAAGCTGCGCGCTTCGTTCTGCAGCACCGGCCGCACCGCATCGATCAGCCTTGCCGCGGCGGCATCGACGGAAAGCCCGGCCGTGTCCACCACCGCCGTCGCGCGTGCATACAGCGGCTCGCGGCTCAGGAGGATGTTGCGCAGCTCCGCCATGGCGGAGCGGTCGTCGGCCATCGGGCGCAAATCGCCCTGGCGGCGGACGCGGGCCATGTGCTCCTCGGGCTCGGCCTTCAGCCAGATCGTGTAGAACGACGACAGGATCTGGTCGAAGGTCAAGGGCTCCGACACGATGCCGCCGCCGGTCGCCAGCACCATCAGCTCGTTGCGCGCGAGCAGCTGTTGCAGCGCCGCCTGCTCCATGCGGCGAAAACCTTCCTGGCCATAGAGCGCGATGATCTCGGCGACCGAGAGGCCGTTCTGCTGTTCGACCTCCTTGTTGAGCTCGACGAAACTCCAGCCGACCTTCTTCGCCAGCATCCTGCCGAGCGTCGATTTGCCGGCGCCGCGCAGGCCGATCAGCGCGATGCCGCAGAACGGCGCGCGCCGCGGCGCGGTTGCGCTGCCGCCCGCAAGTAAATCCTTGGCTTGCGCGATCTGCGCCGGCGTCGCCTTGCGCAAGAGATCGCGAAACATCTGCCAGTCCGGGGTCGGATCGACCGAGGGAAGCAGATCTTCGAGATGCGCGCCCATCGCGTCGGAGACGCGGCGGAGCAGCACGATGGAGACATTGCCCTTGCCGCTTTCGAGCTGCGCGATGTAGCGCTCCGATATTCCTGATACCTTGGCGAGCACCTTGCGCGACATGCCGCGCAGCGCGCGCATGTTGCGCACGCGCTGGCCGAGCTGTTCGAGAAATCGGGATTCGGCGTCGGGACTGTCGGTCATGGACTACGGATCACGGGCTTCTTGTGCGGAGGTCTTCTTTTAGGGGTGTCCTGCGGCGCGTATTAATGAAACATAGTGCCTGCTGGCATTGACAGCAAGCCGATGCGGTGTCTTTCTATGAATTATAATTCTAAATTCAGGGGAGAAGTCCGTGAGCGAGGGATCCTATAACGCGGTGACCTGGCTGCTCGACCGGAATGTCGAGGAGGGACGCGGCAACAAGCTCGCCTTCGACGACACCGTCTCACGGCTCACCTATGGCGAGCTCCAGCGCGAAACGCGGCGCGCCGCCAACATGCTGCGCCGGCTCGGCGTCCGCCGCGAAGAGCGCGTGGCCATGATCATGCTGGACACGATAGATTTCCCAATCGTGTTCCTGGGCGCGATCCGCGCCGGCATTGTGCCGGTGCCGCTCAACACGCTGCTGACATCGGATCAATACGCCTACATCCTCGCCGACTGTCGCGCGCGCGTGCTGTTCGTCTCGGAAGCGCTCTATCCCGTCATCAAGGACGTCGTCGGTCGCATGCCGGATCTCGAGCATGTCGTGGTGTCCGGCGCCAAGCAGAACGGCCACAAGCAGCTCGCCGAGGAGATTGCGGACGAGAGCGACCGGTTCACCACCGCTGCGACGCATCCGGACGAGCCGGCGTTCTGGCTGTACTCGTCAGGCTCGACCGGCATGCCCAAGGGCGTACGCCACATCCATTCGAACATGCAGGCGACCGCGGACACTTATGCCAAGCAGGTGCTCGGCATCCACGAGAACGACGTTTGTCTTTCTGCGGCAAAGCTGTTCTTCGCCTATGGTCTCGGCAATGCGTTGACCTTTCCAATGTCGGTCGGCGCCACCGTAGTGCTCAACAGCGAGCGGCCGACACCGGCGCGCATGTTCGATCTGATGAACCGCTATAATCCCTCGATCTTCTACGGCGTGCCGACGTTGTTCGCGGCGATGCTCAACGACGAGGCGATGAAGGGCGAGCGCGGCGGCAAGTCTTTGCGCATCTGCACCTCGGCCGGCGAGGCGCTGCCGGAATCCGTGGGCAACAGCTGGAAGGCGCGCTTCGGCGTCGACATCCTCGACGGCGTAGGCTCGACCGAGCTGTTGCACATCTTCCTGTCGAACGCTCCCGGCGACATCAAATACGGCTCCTCCGGCAAACCGGTGCCGGGCTATGCGGTGCGGCTCGTCAACGAGGCCGGACAGGATGTCGCCGACGGCGAGGTCGGCGAGCTCCTGGTCGATGCGCCCTCCGCCGGCGAGGGCTACTGGAACCAGCGCCACAAGAGCCGCCGCACGTTCGAGGGACCGTGGACCCGCACCGGCGACAAATATGTCAGGGATGCCGAGGGCCGCTACACCTTCTGCGGCCGCGCCGACGACATGTTCAAGGTCTCAGGCATCTGGGTCTCGCCTTTCGAGGTCGAGAGCGCGCTGATCACGCATCCCGCCGTGCTGGAAGCTGCCGTCGTGCCGGAAGCCGATCCGGAAGGTCTGCTGAAGCCGAAGGCTTTCGTCGTGCTGCGCCCCGGCGCGACGACGACGGGCCTGCAGGAGATGCTCAAGGACCACGTCAAGCAGAAGATCGGCCCGTGGAAATATCCGCGCTGGATCGACGTGGTGGACTCGCTGCCGAAGACGGCGACGGGCAAGATCCAGCGGTTCAAGCTGCGGGACGGGGCGAATTGACAACAGGTCGTCATGGCCGGGCTTGACCCGGCCATCCACGTGCGTCTGCAATTGAGGGAAGACGTGGATGCCCGGGTCAAGCCCGGGCATGACGACTGAGAGAAGAGCGACAGAACATGACCGACCTCACCCCCACCGGCTTTCTCAGCATCGACAACGCCAGCCTCGAATACAAATGGCTGGCGCCGCAATCCGCCGATGCACCCACCATCGTCATGCTGCATGAAGGCCTCGGCTCGGTCGGGCTCTGGGGTGACTTCCCCGAGAAGCTGCAGCAGGCGACCGGCGCCGGCATCTTCGCCTATTCGCGTGCAGGCTATGGCCAGTCGAGCAAGGTCTCGCTGCCGCGGCCGCTCGATTACATGCAGCGCGAGGCGTTGGACGTACTGCCGAAGATCCTCGATGCGATCGGCTTCAGGCGCGGCTTGCTGCTCGGCCATTCCGACGGCGCCTCGATCGCGACCATCTATGCCGGCGCGCATCAGGATCATCGCCTGAGCGGCCTCGTGCTGATCGCGCCGCATTTCATCGTCGAGGACATCTCAGTGAAATCCATCACCGCGATCAAGACGACCTTCGAGACCACCGACCTGAAGGCGAAGCTCGCGCGCTGGCACAAGGACGTCGACAACGCCTTCTACGGCTGGAACGCCGCCTGGCTCGATCCGAAATTCCGCGACTGGGATATCTCGGAATATCTCGCCTATATCCGCGTTCCGGTGCTGGTCCTTCAAGGCGTGGACGACCAATACGGGACGCTGCATCAGGCCGAGATCGCGCAGCAAGAATGCTATTGCCCGGTCGAGTTGGAAGTCATTTCAGGCGCGGCGCATTCTCCCCACCGCGAAGCTCCGGGACAGACGCTTGACGCGATTGAGCAATTTGCAGCAGCGGCCCTGCGCGAAGACATGAAACAAAATGCATGTTCACTCGCTTAAGGGGTAGACGCGCTCAGGAATGTGCACTATTGTGCACCTAACGCTATAGCCAAGACGCATAATCAAGCTCAAGGGTGGCCCATGGCCGGGGAAGATCGGCGCCTCGCAGGCGGCGCGACATTCATCGATTTCCAGACCGAGCCGTCCCGCTACCGGCACTGGAAGCTCGCGGTCGACGGTGACGTCGCCACCCTGACCATGGACGTCGACGAGAATGGCGGCCTGTTCGAGGGCTATCTGCTCAAGCTCAATTCCTACGATCTCGGCGTCGACATCGAGCTTGCCGACGCGGTCCAGCGCCTGCGCTTCGAGCACCCCGAGGTGAAGGTCGTGGTGATGCGCTCGGCCAAGAACCGCGTGTTCTGCGCCGGCGCCAACATCCGCATGCTCGCGGGCTCGACGCACGCCCACAAGGTCAATTTCTGCAAGTTCACCAACGAGACCCGGAACGGCATGGAAGACTCGTCGGAGAATTCCGGCCAGCGCTTCATCACCGTCGTGAACGGCTCGGCCGCGGGCGGCGGCTATGAGCTCGCGCTCGCCACCGACTACATCATGCTCGCCGATGACGGCGCGTCCGCCGTCGCCTTGCCCGAAGTGCCGCTGCTCGCGGTGCTGCCGGGCACCGGCGGCCTCACGCGTGTGGTCGACAAGCGCAAGGTGCGCCGCGATCACGCAGATTTCTTCTGCACCATCGAGGAAGGCGTGAAGGGCAAGCGCGCCGTGCAATGGCGGCTGGTCGACGAGATCGCGCCGAACAGCAAGCTCGAAGGCAAGGTTGCCGAGCGCGCCAAAGAATTCGCCCAGGCCTCGAAGCGCAAGGGGAGCGGCAAGGGCATCGCGCTGACGCCGCTCAAGCGCATCATCGATGAGACCAGCATCCGCTATGACTTTGTCACCGTCGACATCGACCGCGCCGCGCGCATCGCCACGATCGCGATCAAGGCGCCTGAAGCCGCGCCGCCCGCCGACATCGACAGCATGATGGCACAGGGTGTCGCGTTCTGGCCGCTCCAGGTCGCGCGCGAACTCGACGACGCGATCCTGCATCTGCGCATCAACGAGCTCGAGATCGCCATGCTGGTGTTCAAGAGCCATGGCGACCGCGCCCATGTGCTCGCCTGCGATGCCTTCCTCGAAGCCAACAAGGCGCATTGGCTGGTCAACGAAATCAGGCATTACTGGAAGCGCGTCTTGAAGCGCATCGACGTCACCTCGCGCACGCTGGTGACGCTGGTCGAGCCCGGCTCCTGCTTCGCCGGGACGCTCGCCGAACTCGTCTTCGCCGCCGATCGCTCCTACATGCTGATCGGCACGCGCCAGGGCGACAACCGCCCGCCGCCGTCGATCGAACTGTCAGCCATGAATTTCGGCCCCTATCCGATGAGCCATGGCCTGACGCGGCTTCAGTCGCGCTTCCAGGCCGATCCGTCCGATGTGGAACGCACGGAAGCCACGATGGGCACGGCGCTGGACGCCGAGCAGGCCGAAGAGCTCGGTCTCGTCACCTTCGCGCTCGACGACATCGACTGGGACGACGAGGTCCGCGTGTTCCTGGAGGAGCGTGCCAGCTTCTCGCCCGACAGCCTCACCGGCATGGAAGCGAGCTTGCGCTTCGTCGGCCCCGAGACGATGGAATCGAAAATCTTCTCGCGCCTCACCGCGTGGCAGAACTGGATCTTCCAGCGCCCGAACGCGGTCGGCGAGGAAGGCGCGCTGCGCCGCTACGGCAGCGGTCAGAAGCCGAAATTCGATATGACGCGGGTGTGATGACATTTGCTGCGTCATGGCCGGGCTCGTCCCGGCCATCCACGTCCTTGGCTGAGCAAGCCAGAACGTGGATGCCCGGCACAAGGCCGGGCATGACGAAAGAAATCCAAGGAGCACGGCCATGAACATGAACATCATGAACGTCGACTACTCGACCAAGATTCCGAACAACGTCAATCTGGCCGAAGACCGCCAGGTGCTCAAGGCGCTGGAAGGCTGGCATCCCGGCTACATGGACTGGTGGAAAGACATGGGGCCGGAAGGCTTCCAGGAATCGCTGGTGTACTTGCGAACCGCTTATTCGGTCGATCCGCGCGGCTGGGCCAAGTTCGACTATGTGCGAATGCCCGAGTATCGCTGGGGCATTCTCCTTGCTCCCCAGGAAGAGAACCGCGTCGTGCCGTTCGGCGAGCATTTTGGCGAGCCGGCCTGGCAGGAAGTCCCGGGTGAATATCGCGCCATGCTGCGCCGCCTGATCGTGATCCAGGGCGACACCGAGCCTGCCTCCGTCGAGCAGCAGCGCCACCTCGGCAAGACCGCGCCCTCGCTGTACGACATGCGCAATCTGTTCCAGGTCAATGTCGAGGAGGGCCGTCACCTCTGGGCGATGGTGTACCTGCTGCAAAAGTACTTCGGTCGCGACGGACGTGAAGAGGCTGACGATTTGTTGCGCCGCCGCTCGGGTGACGCCGACTCGCCACGCATGCTGGGCGCCTTCAACGAGGCGACGCCGGATTGGCTGTCCTTCTTCATGTTCACCTACTTCACCGATCGCGACGGCAAGATGCAGCTGCACTCGCTGGCGCAGTCCGGCTTCGATCCCTTGTCGCGCACCTGCCGCTTCATGCTGACGGAGGAAGCGCACCACATGTTCGTCGGCGAGACCGGCATCACCCGTGTCGTGCAGCGCACCTGCGATGCGATGCGGGAAGCCGGCATCACCGATCCCACCGATATCGCGAAGGTCCGCGCGCTCGGTGTGATCGACCTGCCGACCATCCAGAAGAAGCTGAACCTGCACTATACGCTGTCGCTCGATCTCTTTGGCTCGGAAGTCTCGACCAACGCGGCGAACGCCTTCAACACCGGCATCAAGGGTCGCTATCACGAGACCCAGATCGACGACGATCATCAGCTCAAGAACGCCACCTATCCGGTGCTGAAGTTCATCGACGGCGAGATCAAGCTGGTGGACGAGCCGGCGCTGACCGCGCTCAACATGCGTCTGCGCGACGATTACAGCCAGGATTGCGTCAAGGGCATGCTGCGCTGGAACAAGGTGATCTCGACCGCGGGCTACCAGTTTCAGCTCAAGCTGCCCAACGTCGCCTTCCATCGCCATATCGGCGAGTTCAAGGGCATCCACGCGACGCCGGATGGTCTGTTGATCGACGACGCAAATTGGGCCCGGCGCAAGGACGAATGGCTGCCCTCCACCGCGGACGGCGACTTCATCACCTCGCTGATGCAGCCCGTCACCGAGACCGGCCAGTTCGCCTCCTGGATCTCGCCCCCGAAAGTCGGCATCGACAACAAGCCGGGCGATTTCGAGTATGTGAGGATCGAGTCGTAGGAGCTGGTTCTCTGCCGGCTGATACACGCGAGGGAGGCGCAAAGCCTCCCATGTCGTCCCGGCGAAAGCCGGGACCCATAACCACAGGGAGAAGTTTGGCGGCGGGCTACTTGTTCGGTACTCCTACCAACCGCAACCGATAGATCACGCGGTATGGGTCCCGGCCTGCGCCGGGACGACGCCGGAATTTGAGGCGCGGGCCGTTGCCTCAACTATCCCACCCGCTCCCCTTGATCCCCGGGTTCGCATAAACAATGCCGCCGTCCACCGCGATGGTCGCGCCAACCACATAGTCCCCCGCGCGCGAGGCGAGATAGATCGCAGCGCCCGCCATGTCCTCGTCGGTGCCGATGCGGCCCGCGGGCACGCGCGTCGAGACCTCGTCGGCATGATCGCGTGCGGCGCGGTTCATGTCGGATTTGAACGGGCCCGGAGCGATTGCAGTGACCACGACATGGTCGCCGATCAATTTCACGGCCATGCGCCGCGTCAGATGGATCAGCCCCGCCTTGCTCGCCGCGTAGGAATAGGTCTCGCCCGGATTGACGAAGATGCCGTCGATCGAGGCGATGTTGATCACTTTCGCCGGCCGCTCTGCGGAGGCCGCCGCGCGCAGCGTAGGCGCCAGCGCCTTGGTCAGGAAGAACGGCGCCTTGACGTTGAGGTTCATCACCTTGTCCCAGCCGCTCTCCGGAAACTCGTCGAACTCCGCGCCCCAGGCCGCGCCCGCATTGTTGACGAGGATGTCGAGTCTTGGCTCGCGCTTGGCGAATTCGCTTGCGAGCAGCTCGGCACCGGCCAGCGTCGAGATGTCGATCGGCAGCGCGATGCATTCGCCGTCATACTGCGCGGAGAGCTCGTTCGCGGTCGCTTCGCAAGGCCCGGCCTTGCGCGCGGTAATGTAGACCTTCGCGGCCCCTGCGCTGAGAAATCCCGCCGCGATCATCTTGCCGATGCCGCGCGAACCGCCGGTCACCAGCGCGACACGGCCTTTGAGCGAGAACAGATCGTCGAACATGGTGCCTCCCTTTGTTGGCGACGTTTTGAGCGCGGGCGGGGAGGGGAGTCAAGGAAGGCGCTGCATCGTGGGGGGGGGGGGGGGGGGGCCGGCCCCGCGGGGGGGGGAGGGGGGGGGGGAGGGGGGGGAGAAACACCCCCCCACACGGGGCGGGCGGCGG
>NZ_JBVVPR010000043.1:0-21449 GCF_055811835.1 Bradyrhizobium sp. WSM4874 | reverse complement strand
TCCTAAAACTGTTCGCCCACTTGGGTCCCTCTTTTTGTGGGCTTGTTTTTCGGGGGGGGGGGGGGGGGTTGTACCGCCCGGCGCTTCTTGGGCGCCGGGTCTGCCCCCCGCCCCACGGCTGAATTCGGGACGACAGAGGAGATTCGAAACTACGCCGCCGCGATCCTGCGGAAGCCGTTCCACATCGCGGTCGCGGCGCCCGAGGTCAGCACCGGCAGAATCCGCGTGTCCTGGTAATTGCCGTTGAGCGAGACCCGTGGCAGCGCGGTCATGTGGCAGGCGTTTTCGGCGAACAGCATGCCGGGCCGCGTCGTCACCGCGGTTTTGAAGCCGGCCGATGCAGCGAGCACGAATTCGCGCTCACCCGCCGCCTCGCGATCGCCATAGGGATAGGCAAGATGCCGGACGTTGCGGCCGAGCGCCTGCTCGATTCGCGCGCGGCTCACGGCCATCTCCTGCGTGGCGATCTCTTCGCTTTGCTTGGCGAGATTGCAATGGCTGATGGAATGCGCGCCGATCGTGACAAGGGGATCGGCGGCAAATGTCTTCACCTCGTCCCAGGACAGGCAGAGGCTGCGGCACAGCGCGGCCATATCGACGCCGTACTTCGTGCAGAGCGCCTCGATCTCGCGCTTGAGATCGTGCTCGCCGGGCAGTGCGCGCAACCAGTCGTGCAGGCGGTCGAACGCCACCTGCTTGGCGGCTGGCGTCGTGGCATCGAGCCGCAGCGCGGCATTACCGATTGTCACCTCGATCTGCTCGGCCTTGGCGATCACGGCCTCCAGCGCCTCCCACCACAGCCGACCCGTGCCCTCCGCGAAATCGCTGGCGACATAGACCGCCAGAGGCGCGTCAAATTCGCGCAGAACCGGCAGCGCAAAATCGAGATTGTCGCGATAGCCATCGTCGAGCGTGAAGGCGGCGAAGCGCCGGTCGAACCGGCGCCGCACCAGCCGCTCATGCAGCTCGTCCATGCTGACGATGTCGATCTCGCGCGAGCGCAGATGGCACAGTGTCGCGCGCAGAAATTCGGGGGTGACTTCGAGATGCCTGTTCGGCTGGAACGCCGCGTCGCGGGCCGGCCGCACGTGATGCAGCATGAAAATGGCGCCGACGCCCGACAAAAGCGGGCGCAACAGGTGGTGGGCGCCGCTGAAATAGAGTGCTTCCAGCCCGGCGCGGATGACGTTGTTACGAAGTTGTTTCATGACCCGCTGGCGGACTTTGGCATTCCGTCTTCAACTTACGGAAGAACCCTTGAAGAAAAAGTTATTCCAATTGTCCACGCCCGGCCTTCGGAAGGGCGTCATTTCCGGTTTGACAGCCCGCCAAGGGTTTGTTTTGTCTCCGGTTCCAGAGTTCGGGTCGTCGAATGCAGAAGCTTTTCAGGTGGGCCAGCAAATGGTGGCCAGGGCTGATTCCCCTGGCCGTCATGTGGGGATTTGCGGCCTGGAATAATACTTCGCCGGTCGAGGCGGACCTTTCCGCCCGCAGCTCGGCGGCGCTAAAGGATACCGTTCTGGACAAGACCCGGATCGCAGTGGACGGCCGGGACGTCAGCCTGGCTGCGGACGCGTTTTCCGAGGAGGGTCGCCGCGACGCTGTGATGGCTGTCGAGACCGTGCCCGGCGTGCGCCTGGTCGACGACCGGACCCGCCTCGTTCCCGAGGCAAAGCCCTTCGTCTGGAACGCCGAACGGGACGTGGTGCGGGTGACGCTGTCGGGCTCCGCGCCCCTGCCGTCGATGAAGGGCCGCCTGACCGAGGCGGCCCGCAAGGAGGTCGGCGGCACCGAGGTGGCTGATCAGATGGGTTTGGCGCGCGGCGCGCCGCCGCGGTTCGAGGCGGCTGCGATGCTGCTGCTCGACCAGATCGGCAAGCTCAAGGACGGCAAGATCACGATCACGGACACCAAGGTCACTCTGTCGGGGATGGCGCGCGATCTCGGCGGCCGCGAAGCGGTCGTAGCTGCGCTGAAAAACCTGCCCGAGGGCTTTTCGATCGCCGCCAACGACGTCAAGGCGCCGCCTTACGTCTTCCAGGCCTACAAGGATCCGGTGGCCGCGACGGTGACGCTGACCGGCTATGTTCCCGACAACAACGTCCACGCGGCCATCGCCACCAGCGCGTCGCGGAAATTCTTCAACGAAAAGGTCGTCGACAATCTCAAGGCCAGCGTCGGCGCGCCCGGCTCCTTCAGCCCCGCCGTGGTCGCAGCGCTCGGCGCGCTGTCGCGCCTGTCGACCGGCACGCTGGTCGTGTCCGACCGCGAGGTGAAGCTGTCGGGCGATGCGCTCTATGAAGGTGCCGCCAACGACATCCGCGCAGGCCTCGGCAAGGATTTCCCGAAGAACTGGCAGTACAAGCCGGAAATCACGGTGAAACCCGCGGCCGGCCCGGTCGACGGCACCGTGTGCCAGCAATTGTTCTCGGAGCTCTTGGCCAAGGCCAAGATTCGCTTCGCGGCGAAGCGCGCCGACATCGATCCGGATTCCGCCGGCATTCTCGATCATCTGATCGAGACGGCACTGCGATGCCCCACCACCAATATCGAGGTCGCCGGGCATACCGATGCCGACGGCGAGGATTCCTTCAACCAGGCACTCTCGGAGAAGCGCGCGCAGGCGGTGATCGACTACCTGGTCAAAGCCGGCCTGCCTGCCAGTCGCTTCACCGCTGTCGGCTACGGCAGCACGCAGCCGGTCGCCACCAATGACAGCGAAGACGCCAAGGCGCAGAACCGCCGCATCGAATTTCTGGTGAGGTGACGATGCCCTATCTCGTCTCGTTCCATCTGGGCTGGCTGATAGGCTCGCTGCTGCTCGGCTTCTGCATGGGCTGGATCTCGGTGGTCCAACGCGGCAACGGCACCTCGAAGGTGACCGCGCGCTGGCTCGCCGTGCTTGCTGCCGGCCTGGTCGCGGCCTCGTTCGCGCATGTGGTCCCCGGCCGCTTCGGCTACTGGCTCGACCTCGGCCTGATCATGTTCGCCTGCTATCTCGTCGGCGGCGCCATCGGCGCCTGGCTGCGCGACCGGGTGGTTGCGCGCAGCATGCCGCCGGCCTGAGCGGCTGAGCTGAGGGGCAAACGCGCGCCCTCTATCGCGCTCTTCACTTGCGCCGCCATCAGATTGCCAGCGCGCAGAAGTGGCGCTTGACATTAATACGTACGTACGTATTATTAAGTTATGCCAAAGCCATCGCTCAAAGACGCCATCATCGACGCCGGCCTCAATGTCATGTTCCGCACAGGCTATCACGGCACCAGCGTGCGCGATGTAACCACCGCCGCCGGCGCGCCGCAGGGGTCCTTCACCAACCATTTCCGCTCCAAGGAGGCGTTCGCCTCCGAGGTGCTCGACCGCTATTTCGACCTCACCAGGGGCTTGGTCGCGGAGGCATTGCAGGATGTTTCGCTGAGCCCCCGCGCGCGGCTCAAGCGCTACCTCGACATCATCACGGGCAGGCTGGAAGCCGACGGCTTTGGTCGCGGCTGCCTGATCGGCGATCTCAGTCTGGAAGCGACCGGCAGCAGCGAGATGCTGCGCGTGCGCCTCGCCGACATCTTTGCCGAATGGCGCGTGCCGTTCGCCGCCTGCATCGCCGAGGCGCAGACCCGCGGCGAGATCGCATCCGATTTCGAGCCTGAGGAGCTCGCCGACTTCCTGCTCGCGTCCTGGCAGGGCGCGATCCTGCGCATGAAGGTCGACCGCAATCCGAAAGCGCTCGAACGTTTCAAGACTATCGCATTCCAAACCGTGTTCAAGGAGCTGACATGACCAAGCAGATCGAGATCAAGATTCGCAAAGCGTCCGTCCTCGGAAGCAGCATGGCTTATCGTGAGACGGGCGCGCAGAACGCGCCGGTCGCGCTCTTCCTGCACGGCAATCCGACTTCCTCGCACATCTGGCGCAACATCATGCCCTTGGTGTCACCGGTCGCGCATTGCCTCGCGCCCGACAACGTCGGCTTCGGTCAGTCCGACAAGCCCGACATCGCCTACCGCTTCTTTGACCACGTCCGCTATCTCGATGCCTTCATCGAACAGCGCGGTATCACGTCGGCCTATCTGGTCGCGCAGGATTGGGGCACGGCGCTCGCATTTCATCTCGCCGCGCGCCGGCCGGATTTCGTGCGCGGCGTCGCCTTCATGGAGTTCATCCGTCCGATGCCGACCTGGCAGGACTTCCACTACACCGAGGTTGCCGCAGAGCAGGAGCATGCCGAGGCTGCACGGGCGGCCTTCCGCAAATTCAGGACGCCGGGCGAGGGCGAGGCGATGATCCTCGAGGCGAATGCTTTCGTCGAGCGCGTGCTGCCGGGCGGCATCGTCCGCAAGCTCAGCGACGACGAGATGGCGCCCTATCGCGCGCCGTTCCCGACACCGGAGAGCCGCCGGCCCGTTCTTGCGCTTCCGCGCGAACTGCCGATCGCAGGCGAGCCTGTTGACGTCTATGACGCGCTCCAATCCGCGCATGCGGCGCTGGCTGCGTCGTCCTATCCAAAACTCTTGTTCACGGCCGAACCTGGAGCTCTGGTCGCGCCGGAATTTGCCGAACGGTTTGCAGCCTCCCTGAAGCACTGCGCGCTGGTTCGTCTCGGCGCCGGCCTGCATTTCCTCCAGGAGGATCACCCCGAGGCGATCGGGCGCTCCGTGGCCGGCTGGATCGCGGGGATCGAGGCGGTGCGCCCGCAGCTTGCGGCCTGAGCAGATCGCTACCTCCGAACGACATGCTCATCGCGGCCGCTGGCGGGCGGCCGCGATGACGTCTGTGATGTCGCAGTGCAACCGGATGGATCGGGTGCAAGCCGTCGGCCACGCAATCGTGCGGGCCGTAGCGGCCTCGCGCCGCGCCGCCCCTCTTTCAACAGGGGAATCCGGCCCATAGATTGACGTCGGCTTAAGTCGTGACGGAACATTGTGCGGTCGAAATCATCAAAACTTCATGGCCACTGCGCAGGATTGCCATGGAGATTCGCGTCAGTCTTGCCGCCGAAAGCGCCAAACCGTGCATCAGGAGCCCGCAACCCTGCCTAAAATATTGAAGGCACGAGTTTTTGTTCGAATTGCCGAATTCCACTCCGCCCGGAAACGCGCTAGTGGAGGGATAGTAGGTATGCGCGATGCCGGGACCCGCAGCGAGGGTTCGTCGGGTGCCTGCGTGTCGTTCGCCTGTTCGCCGGCCACCCTGGCCGCTGAAGCGTTGTTCGAGGTTTAGATGCTGGAAGCCATACGCAGGGCGATGTCGTTTCTGCGCCAGAAGCAAATCCTGCATAAGCTTGGAGTTGTGATCAGCGTCGCGGTCATCGGCATCGCTTGCTATGTGCTCTACCACATGCTGCGCGGCATCGATGTCAACGAAGTCCTCGAAGCGATCAAGAGCACCGAGCCGAGCCAGATTGCGATGGCGGCGCTGTTCGTCGCGGCGGGCTATTTCACACTGACCTTCTACGACCTGTTCGCCGTGCGCGCGATCGGCCACGCCCACGTGCCCTATCGGATCAACGCGCTCGCCGCCTTCACCAGCTATTCGATCGGCCACAATGTCGGCGCCAGCGTCTTCACCGGCGGCGCGGTGCGCTACCGCATCTATTCCGCCTATGGCCTGAACGCGATCGACGTCGCAAAAATCTGCTTCCTCGCCGGCCTGACCTTCTGGCTCGGCAATGCCGCGGTGCTAGGCCTCGGCATCTCCTATCATCCGGAGGCCGCGGCCTCGATAGACCAGCTTCCGGCCTGGCTGAACCGGACGCTGGCGATGATGATTATCGTCGGCCTGGTGGCTTACGTGGTGTGGGTCTGGACCCAGCCGCGAATGGTCGGCCGCGGGCCCTGGACTGTGATGCTGCCGGGCGGTCCGCTGACGTTGCTCCAGATCGCGATCGGCATCATCGATCTCGGCTTCTGCGCGCTCGCGATGTACGTGCTGGTCCCGGACGAGCCCAATCTCGGCTTCGTGGTGGTCGCGGTGATCTTCGTCTCGGCCACGCTGCTCGGCTTTGCCAGCCATTCGCCCGGGGGCCTTGGCGTGTTCGACGCGGCCATGCTGGTCGGTCTCTGGCAGATGGACCGCGAGGAGCTGCTGGGCGGGATGCTGCTGTTCCGCGTCCTCTATTATCTGTCCCCTTTCGTCATATCTGTAATCTTGCTGACGTTTCGCGAAGTTATCATCGGCGCACGATCGAAACGCCTGCAGCAGGCCGCGCTCAAGCTTGACCCCGGCCCCGCGCCTGAAGCCGCTTACGTGAGAAAGCGCAGCGACAGCGGCGCCTGACCGGCGCAAGATCCTTTTGGAGAAGCCCGCCCCGATGGCGATCGACGCCCCATCTTCTCCCTCCTCCCAGCCCTGGTCCGACCGGCTGCGGCACTCGACCGTCATCCTGATCGCCGCGGCGCTGGCGCTGTCGGTGGTGGTCTCGCTGGGCGAATTGCTGGCGCTGCATGCGATTGCTGTGTTCCTCTGCATCGCGGCCGCGGCGCTGATCCCGTGGCGCCTGCACGATACCGCCGCCTCCCGCGAAGAGACCCGCCGCGTCAACCCGGTCGAGAGCGCGGCGGTGGCCGCGGTGGTCGCCGGCATGCCCGATCCCGCGGTGCTGCTCGACCGCGCCGGCCGCGTCATCCATCTCAACGCCGCGGCCGCCCAGCTCGCGCCGGCGCTGCGCCGGAATGAGCTCGCCCAGTTCGCGCTGCGTTCGCCCGAGATCATCACGGCGCTGCGCGAGTCGATCGCGACCACCGAGTCGCGGCGCGCGACCTATCTCGACCATGTCCCGGTCGATCGCTGGATGGAGCTGACCATCACGCCGGTGCCGGTGCCCACCACCTTCGGCGGCGCCGACAAATGCATGCTGATGACCTTCCACGACCAGACGCCGCTGCGCCGGGTCGAGGAGATGCGGGCCGATTTCGTCGCCAATGCCAGCCACGAGTTGCGCACGCCGCTGGCCGCGCTGTCCGGCTTCATCGACACGCTCCAGGGCCAGGCCAAGGACGATCCCAAGGCGCGCGAGCGCTTCCTCGGCATCATGCACAACCAGGCGACCCGTATGGCACGCCTGATCGACGATCTGCTGTCGCTGTCGCGGGTGGAGCTGTCGGCCCATGTGCGGCCCGACACCCTGGTCGACCTGCTGCCGATCATCTTGCAGGTCGCCGATGGGCTCGAGCCGCTGGCGCGGGAGCGCCAGGTCGAGGTCGAGACCCAGCTCCCTGAGAGCCCGGTGCTGATCGCGGGGGACCGCGAGGAGCTGCTCCGCCTGTTCGAGAATTTGATCGAGAACGCGCTCAAATACGGCGCCTCGGGTGGTCGCGTCATCGTGTCGCTGATATCAGGCGCCGCCCCTGATGGAACTCAGGAAATCCGGGTCCTGGTCCGGGATTTCGGCCCCGGCATCGCGCCGGAGCATCTGCCGCGCCTGACCGAGCGCTTCTACCGGGTCGATGTCGGCGACAGCCGCTCGCAGGGCGGCACGGGCCTCGGATTATCGCTGGTGAAACATATTCTTAACCGCCATCGCGGCCGGCTTCTGATCGAAAGCGTGCCCAAACAGGGCGCCATTTTCACCGCCTGTTTTCCCCAGGGCAAGCCCGCGGCTCTGAGCTAAATTCCAGCAATTTCAGCTGCTTAACGCTGTCATCCGACTGTCACCAAACCTTCGTAAAAGCTCAGCTGTCCGCTCCTAAAGGGGCGGCACGGGGAGCGCGATCGGGCGCGGATGGCGCTTCGCTCCCCTGTATGGAGACCAGCATGAATTTCCTCAAAACACTCGTCGCTGCTGGCATGGTAGCCGCATCGACGACGGCGGCCTTTGCTGCCGATATCACCGGAGCCGGCGCGACGTTCCCGTTCCCGATCTATTCCAAATGGGCCGACGCCTACAAGAAGGAGACCGGCAACGGTCTGAATTACCAGTCGATCGGCTCCGGCGGCGGTATCAAGCAGATCCAGGCCAAGACCGTGACCTTCGGCGCCAGCGACGCGCCGCTCAAGGCCGAGCAGCTCGAGAAGGACGGTCTCGTCCAGTGGCCGATGGTGATGGGTGCCATCGTTCCCGTCGTCAACATCGAGGGCGTGAAGCCCGGTGAGATGGTGTTCGACGGCGAGACGCTGGCCAGCATCTATCTCGGCAAGATCACCAAATGGGACGACGCCGCGATCAAGAAGCTGAACCCGAACGTGAAGCTGCCCTCGGAGGCCATCACCGTGGTCCGCCGGTCGGACGGCTCGGGCACCACCTTCAACTTCACCAACTACCTCGCCAAGGCCAGCGCGGACTGGAAGAGCAAGGTCGGTGAAGGTACCGCCGTCGAATGGCCGGTCGGCGTCGGCGCCAAGGGTAACGAAGGCGTGTCCGGCAACATCAGCCAGACCAAGAACTCGATCGGCTACGTCGAGTACGCCTATGCCAAGCAGAACAAGCTGACCTACACCGGTCTCGTCAACAAGGCCGGCAAGCCGGTGCAGCCCACCGTCGAAGCCTTCCAGGCGGCCGCCTCCAACGCCGACTGGGCCAAGGCTCCCGGCTACTACGTCATCCTGACCGACCAGCCCGGCGAGAAGTCCTGGCCGATCACGGCGGCGACCTTCATCCTCATGCACAAGGACGCCACCGACAAGGCGGCCTCGCAGGAAGCGATCAAGTTCTTCCGCTGGGCTTTCAAGAGCGGCAGCAAGGCGGCTGAAGAGCTCGACTACATCCCGATGCCGGACCCGGTGGTTCAGCTGATCGAGAAGACCTGGGCTGCCGAAATCAAGAGCTAGTCTCGCGACGCTCGTGCCCCGGATGCGCTGCGCCGCATCCGGGGCACGGACCAACAAAAAACGTATACTATTTGGAACAGGGGATCGGCGTGGCAGAGATGGCCGTTCAGAGCGATGTAATCGACGACGCCGGACCGTATGATCGCGCCAAGGCCTTGAGCGCGTTCAAGCTCGGCGACGTCACCTTCTACTGGATCACGCGGCTCTCCGCGATCTCGGTGCTTCTGATCCTCGGCGGCATCATCATTTCGCTGATCGTCGGCGCCTTCCCGGCGATGAAGGAATTCGGGGTCTCGTTCCTGTGGACGCAGCGCTGGGCGCCATCCGCCGATCCGCCGGTGCTCGGCGCGCTCGGGCCGATGTACGGCACGCTCGTCACCTCCTTCATCGCGATGCTGATCGCCATTCCCGTGGGTCTCGGCATTGCCATCTTCCTTACCGAGCTCTGCCCGCAATGGCTGCGCCGCCCGATCGGCATGGCGATCGAGCTGCTCGCCGGCATCCCTTCGATCATCTACGGCATGTGGGGCTTCTTCGTGCTGGGCCCATTCCTGGCCAATACGTTCCAGCCCTTCATGATCAAGATCTTCGACGGCGTGCCCGTGCTGGGCGCGATCTTCGCGGGACCGCCGTCCTATCTCAGCCTGTTCAATGCCGCGCTGATCCTCGCCATCATGGTGCTGCCCTTCATCACCTCGATCTCGGTCGACGTGTTCAAGACGGTGCCGCCGGTCCTGAAGGAAGCCGCCTACGGCGTCGGCTGCACCACCTGGGAAGTCGTCCGCAGCGTGGTGATCCCCTACACCCGCGTCGGCGTCATCGGCGGCGTCATGCTGGCGCTGGGCCGCGCGCTCGGCGAGACCATGGCGGTGACCTTCATCATCGGCAACTCGTTCCGGATCTCGTCGTCGATCTTCGCCCCCGGCACCACGATATCGGCGGCGATCGCATCCGAGTTCGCGGAGAGCGACGGCCTGCACCAGTCCGGCCTGATCCTGCTCGGCCTGCTGCTGTTCGTACTGACGTTCTTCGTGCTCGCAGCGGCGCGGCTGATGCTGATGCGGCTGGAAAAGAAGGCGGGGAACTAGCGCCATGAACCCGATCTATTCAAGTCGCCGTCGCAAGGACATCGTCGTCCGCGGGCTCTGCATCGCCGCAACCGCCTTCGGCGTCACCTGGCTCGCGCTGATCCTGATCACGCTGCTCTACAACGGAGTGGCGGGACTCAATGTCCAGCTGTTCACCGAGAACACGCCGCCACCGGGATCGAACGAGGGCGGTCTGCTCAACGCCATCGTCGGCTCGCTGATCATGACCGTGATCGGCGTCGGCATCGGCGCGCCGCTTGGCATGTTCGCCGGCACTTATCTTGCCGAATACGGCCGCAATGACCGGCTGACTTCGGTGATCCGCTTCATCAACGACATCCTGCTCTCGGCGCCCTCGATCATCATCGGCCTGTTCATCTACGGCGCGGTGGTGGTGCCGATGCGCGGCTTCTCGGCGATCGCAGGCTCGCTCGCGCTCGCGGTCATCGTGATCCCGGTGGTGCTGCGCACGACCGAGGACATGCTGCTGCTGGTGCCGAACGCGTTGCGTGAGGCGGCCTCGGCGCTCGGCCTACCGCGTTCGCTGGTGATCAAGCGGATCGCTTATCGTGCTGCCCGATCGGGTCTCATCACGGGCGTGCTGCTCGCGACCGCCCGCGTCGCCGGTGAGACCGCGCCGCTGCTGTTCACCGCGCTGTCGAACCAGTTCTTCAGCCTCGGCCTGAACAAGACGATGGCGAACCTGCCGGTCACCATCAACAACTTCGTGCAGAGCCCCTATGTCTACTGGAAGCAGTTGGCCTGGAGCGGGGCGCTGCTCATCACCCTGACCGTTCTTGCCCTTAATATTGGCGCGCGCATCCTTGGCGCCGAGAGGACCGCAAAATGAGTGATCTTTCCGTATCGATGAGCGCGGCCGGTGGGCTGCCCCACGCGCCGGTGCTGCCGGAGGCGCCGCCCAAGGTGACCGTACGCAACCTGAATTTCTATTACGGCGAGCACCACGCGCTGAAGAACATCAACCTGACGCTCGGCGCCAACCGCGTCACGGCGTTCATCGGTCCGTCGGGCTGCGGCAAGTCGACCCTGCTGCGCATCTTCAACCGGATGTACGACCTCTATCCCGGCCAGCGCGCCACCGGTCAGCTCATGCTCGATCAGACCAACATCCTGGACGGCAAGCTGGACCTCAATTTGCTGCGCGCCCGCGTCGGTATGGTGTTCCAGAAGCCGACGCCGTTCCCGATGACGATCTACGAGAACATCGCGTTCGGCATCCGTCTCTATGAGAAGATCTCGAAGTCCGAGATGGACGGCCGCGTCGAAAAGGCGCTGCGCGGCGGCGCGCTGTGGAACGAGGTCAAGGACAAGCTCAACGCCTCCGGCCTGTCGCTCTCCGGCGGCCAGCAGCAGCGCCTCTGCATCGCCCGCACCGTCGCGGTGAGGCCCGAGGTGATCTTGTTCGACGAACCCTGCTCGGCGCTCGACCCGATCTCGACCGCCAAGGTCGAGGAGCTGATCCAGGAGCTATCCGAGGATTACACGATCGCGATCGTCACTCACAACATGCAGCAGGCGGCGCGCGTCTCCGACAAGACTGCCTTCATGTATCTCGGCGAGCTGATCGAGTTCGACGACACCAGCAAGATCTTCACGTCGCCGACCGACCGGCGCACGCAGGATTACATCACCGGCCGGTTCGGCTAGGAGACGCGACATGGGTTCTGAACATACCGCAAAGGCCTTCGATACCGACCTCCAGGAACTCACCCGCCTGGTCGCCGAGATGGGTGGCATCGCCGAGCGCATGATCGTCGAGTCCGTCGACGCGCTGATCCGCCGCGACGTCCCGCTCGGCCAGCGCGTCGTCGCCATCGACACCGAGCTCGACGCGCTGCAGAAGCGCATCGAGGAGCGTGCGGTGCTCACCATCGCCCGCCGTCAGCCGATGGCGGTCGATTTGCGCGAGATCGTCGGCGCCATGCGCGTCGCGACCGATCTCGAGCGCATCGGCGACCTCGCCAAGAACATGGGCAAGCGCGTCGCGGCGCTGGAGACGGACTTCCATCCGCTCAAGCTGTTCCGCGGCCTCGAGCACATGACCGACCTTGTGCAGCAGCAGGTCAAGTCGGTGCTGGACGCCTATGCCGCGCATGATCTGCCGGCGGCGATGGCGGTGTGGAAGGGCGACGAGGAAGTCGACGCCATCTGCACCTCGCTGTTCCGCGAGCTCCTCACCTACATGATGGAGGATCCGCGCAACATCTCGTTCTGTATTCACCTGATGTTCTGCGCCAAGAACATCGAGCGGATCGGCGACCACGCCACCAACATCGCCGAGACCGTGTTCTACATGATCGAGGGCCAGGCGATCACCGACAAGCGGCCGAAGGGCGACATGACGACCTTCGCCAACACGGTACCGAACACCTGAAGACTTAAGGAGCGACGACCCGATGGGCGCACGCATTATGGTGGTTGAGGACGAGGAAGCTCTGACCGAGCTTCTCCGCTACAACCTCGAAGGCGATGGCTATGACGTCGAGACGGTGATGCGCGGCGACGACGCCGACACCCGCCTCAAGGAGCACATCCCCGATCTGATCGTGCTCGACTGGATGCTGCCGGGCCTGTCGGGCATCGAATTGTGCCGGCGGCTTCGCACCCGTCCCGAGACCAAGCAGCTCCCGATCATCATGCTCACCGCGCGGGGCGAGGAGAGCGAGCGGGTGCGGGGTCTTGCGACCGGCGCCGACGATTACATCGTCAAGCCGTTCTCGGTGCCGGAGCTGCTCGCGCGCGTGAAGGGCCTGCTGCGGCGCGCGAGTCCCGAGCGGCTCGCCACCGTGCTTGCTTTTGGCGACATCGAGCTCGACCGCGACAAGCGCCGCGTCGCGCGCTCGGGCCGGCCGATCGATCTCGGTCCGACCGAATATCGCCTGCTGGAGTTCTTCCTGGAGCATCCGGGGCGGGTGTTCTCGCGCGAGCAACTGCTCGACAGCGTCTGGGGCCGCGACATCTATATCGACGAGCGTACGGTCGACGTGCATATCGGCCGCCTGCGCAAGCTGCTCAATCTCGGCCGCGAGCAGGACCCGATCCGCACCGTCCGCGGCGCCGGTTACGCGCTGGATGATCGGTTTGCCAAGGCGGAGCAGGTGTAGGAGATTTTGCGGTGTGATGTTGGCAGGTGATCTAGCGCGCTGCCGCCAAAATCTCCTATGTCGTCCCGGCGAAGGCCGGGATCCATAACCACAGGGCGCGGTTTGGCGAAGACTTGGAGTTACCCTTTCGCACAACAACTACGTGCTCGGAGTATGGGTCCCGGCCTTCGCCGGGACGACATTCATTATTTTTGAGCCGTCATCGCGTCACGGCTCGATCCTGAAATCGAAACTGACTTACCGCGGACCCGGCTTCACCGGTGCGCGCCGCCGATCCGACGCCGGCTGGTACGCAACGCGCGAGTGCTGGGCGCAATAGGGCAGGCCGGACAGCGCCCGGCCACCGCAGAAGAAGAAGTCCGGGCTCGAGGGATCGCCGACCGGCCAGTGGCAGGTCGCCTCGTTCAATTCCAGCAGCGACAGCCGCTGGCTCATCGGCACCACGTTGTCGTAGGTGACCGGATCCGGCTCAGCCTCGACCTCGAAGGCCTGCGCCAGCGCGGTGTTGCCGCGCGAGATCGGGCGGCTCACCCGCATCATGTGCTGCGCGGGGCGCGCCTTGCGCGGCCGGGGCGCTGCCGATGATGGGCTCTTGGCGCGGCCCGAAAGGCCGAGCCTGTGCACTTTGCCGATCACGGCATTGCGGGTCACATTGCCGAGCTCCGCCGCGATCTGGCTGGCCGAAAGTCCGGCCTCCCAGAGCTTTTTCAGCTGCTCGACGCGATCATCGGACCAGGTCAAAACCGTCATTGCACCCTTTCCCTCGCTGCGCGCCAGCCATCCTGGGGCCTCGCAGCGAATGCCTAAGCCTTCAAAAACCCGTGCCGCCAGAATCCCTTAAGGCTCGCCGGGCGTGACTAGAACGCCCGAACGTTTACGCCGGTACATAAGGACTTAGAGATCAGAACCACTGCACGAGATGTCGTATCTGACAATCCAAACGCTACAATATGGCGTGACTCCCGCGCAAGAGTCCGCCGACTCGCTTCCACATGTTCCGTGGCTAAATCCCGCAAAATCGGCACCGCAAGACTACGGATTCAGCGTTTCGCGAGGCTTTCCGGGCGGCATTGACACCGGTTTCACCGGGCCTAAGATAGTCGTGCGTGCCGCCCTCAAGAGGCGGCACGTTTCGTTTTCCGGGCCGGTCGATGGTGCGTTGCGCAATGCACGCACACCGTCCGCAACATTCAAGTGATCGTCATGACTAACAGCGTAGCGCCGCATTTGCTCCCCGTTTTCGCCAGGTCCGACCTCGGTTTCGAGCGTGGCGAAGGCTGCTGGCTGATCGCGACCAATGGCGAGCGCTATCTCGATTTCACCTCCGGGGTGGCGGTGAATGCGCTCGGTCATGCCCATCCGGCGCTGGTCGCGGCGTTGCAGGAGCAGGCCACGAAGCTCTGGCACATGTCGAACCTGTTCCAGAGCCCGGACGGTGAAAAGCTCGCCGCGCGCCTATGCAATGAAAGTTTTGCGGACTTCGTGTTCTTCTGCAATTCCGGCGCCGAGGCGCTGGAAGGTGTGATCAAGCTGGTCCGCCATCATCACTTCTCCAACGGGCATCCGGAGCGCTATCGCATCATCACTTTCGAAGGCGCCTTCCACGGCCGCACGCTGGCGACGCTGGCGGCGACGGGATCTGCCAAATATCTCGAAGGTTTCGGCCCTCCGATGGAGGGCTTCGACCAGGTTGCGCATGGCGATATCGAGGCCGTGAAAAAGGCGATCGGTCCGCACACCGCCGGCATCCTGATCGAGCCGATCCAGGGCGAGGGCGGCGTGCGTTCGGCAACGCCCGCCTTCCTCAGGGCGTTGCGCCAGCTCTGCGACGACAAGGGCCTGCTGCTCGCCTTCGACGAGGTGCAGACCGGCATGGGCCGCACCGGCGATCTGTTCGCGCATCGTCGCACCGGCGTCACCCCCGACGTGATGTCGCTGGCTAAGGCGCTCGGCGGCGGCTTCCCGATCGGCGCGGTGCTCGCGACTGCGGACGCGGCTGCCGGCATGGGGCCCGGCTCTCACGGCTCGACCTTCGGCGGCAATCCGCTCGCGATCGCGGCGGCAAACGCCGTGCTCGACGTCATGCTCAAGCCCGGCTTCTTCGACCACGTGCAGAGGATGTCGCTGCTGCTCAAGCAGAAGCTCGCCTCCGTGATCGACCGTCATGGCGATGTCGTCAGCGAAGTGCGCGGCGAGGGCCTCCTGATCGGCATCAAGGCCGTGGTGCCTTCAGGCGATCTCGTTGCCGCCTTGCGCGCCGAAAAGCTGCTCACCGTCGGCGCCGGCGACAATGTCGTGCGTTTCCTGCCTCCTTTGATCGTCACCGAAGCCGAGATCGAGGACAGCGTCGGGCGGCTCGAGCGCGCCTGCACGGCGTTGTCCGGCAACAAGCGGGCGGCAAGCTGATGAACAAGTCGCCCGACAAAACACCCAAGAAAACACCGAAGCACTTCCTCGATATCAACGAGCTGCCGCTGTCGGAGCTCAAGCGCATGCTGGCCGCGTCCACCGCGATGAAGGCGAAGCAGAAGGCGCATCAGCCGGTCAGGCCGCTCGAAGGCAAGACGCTGGCGATGATCTTCGAGCGCCCCTCGACGCGGACGCGGGTCTCTTTCGATGTCGCCATGCGCCAGCTCGGCGGCGAGCCCATCATGCTCACCGGCGCCGAGATGCAGCTCGGCCGCGGCGAGACCATCGCCGACACCGCGCGCGTGCTGTCGCGCTATGTCGATGCCATCATGATCCGCATCCTTAACCACGATGCCCTGCTGGAGCTTGCGGCGAACGCCACCGTACCCGTCATCAACGGCCTGACGCGGCGCTCGCATCCCTGCCAGGTGATGGCCGACCTCATGACGTATGAGGAACATCGCGGCCCGATCGAGGGCAGGACCGTGGCCTGGACCGGCGACGACAACAACGTGCTGGCGTCCTGGGCGCACGCCGCCGAGCGCTTCAAGTTCCAGCTCAATGTCGCGACGCCGCCGGAGCTCGCGCCGAAAAAGGCGATGCGCGACTTCATCAAGGCGACCGGCGCGCCGATCATGCTCGGTACGGATGCCGAAGCCGCCGTGCGCGGCGCCGATTGTGTCGTAACCGATACCTGGGTGTCGATGGGCGACAAGGAAGGCGAGCACCGCCATAACGTGCTCAAGCCCTATCAGGTCAATGCGCAGCTGATGTCGCTGGCCAAGCCCGATGCGCTGTTCATGCACTGCCTGCCCGCCCATCGCGGCGAGGAAGTCACCGACGAGGTGATCGACGGTCCGCAATCCGTCGTGTTCGACGAGGCCGAAAACCGCCTGCACGCACAGAAGGGCATTCTGGCCTGGTGCTTCGACGCGGTGAAGTAACGCGGGCGATGAAGCAGGTTTGGATCGTCGTCCTGGCGAAAGCCAGGACCCATTACCACCGGCCTTGGTTTGGCTAAGATTGGCAATTGCCATCCCGTGCCACGACTCCTCCCTGGGGTAATGGGTCCTGGCTTTCGCCAGGACGACACTGAGTGTGCCGCGCTTGTTTGCGATCCAATCGTTGCCTGGAACACTCAGCCCCGCCCCCCTTCCAATTCCGCCTTCCGACCCCAGATAGAGCGCCATGGTTTCCCAATCCCCTGACATGAAAACCGGGCCCGAAGGCCCGGTTCGCGCGCCATCGGCGGTTCCGATCGATGACGCCGTCCTGCCCTACGAGGTCGACGCGCTCGACGTGCGCGGTCGCCTGGTGCGGCTTGGTCCGGCGCTCGACGAGATCCTGACCAAGCACGATTATCCGGCGCCGGTCGGCAAGCTGCTCGGCGAGGCCATCGTGCTGACCACGCTGCTCGGCTCGTCGCTGAAATTCGAGGGCCGCTTCATCCTCCAGGCCCAGACCGACGGTCCGGTGTCGTTCCTGGTCGTGGACTATCAGGCGCCGGATCGCCTGCGCGCCTATGCCCGCTACGACGCTACGCGCCTCGGCGATGCAAAAGATTCCGGCGCGCTGCTGGGCCACGGTCATCTCGCCATGACCATCGACCAGGGCCCCGACATGAGCCGCTACCAGGGCCTGGTCGCGCTCGACGGCGGCAGCCTGGAAGACGCCGCTCACGAATATTTCCTGCGCTCCGAGCAGATCCCGACCCGCGTCCGCCTCGCCGTCGGCGAGGAGTGGCGATCGAACGACGGCGGCAAGCATCGCTGGCGCGCTGGCGGCATGCTGATGCAGTTCCTGCCGAAGGCGCCCGAGCGCGCGCGGCAGGCCGATCTGCATCCCGGCGATGCGCCCGAAGGCGTCGAAGTGCATGCCGTCGCTGAAGACGATGCCTGGGTCGAGGCGCGCTCGCTGATCGAAACCGTCGAAGACGTCGAGCTGATCGATCCCGAGCTCTCCGGCGAGCGGCTGCTCTACCGCCTGTTTCACGAACGCGGCGTGCGCGTGTTCAATCCGCTGCCCTTGAAGGCGCAATGCTCCTGCTCGCGCGATGCGGTCGCATCGATGCTGAAGAGCTTTTCGTCCGACGACCGTGCCGCGATGGTCAAGGACGACAAGGTCGTCGTCACCTGTGAGTTCTGCAGCTCGGTGTACGAGTTCACACCGGATGAAGCGGGCGTGGAGGACGCGTAGGCTGCCTCCTCCGTCATTGCGAGCGCAGCGAGGCAATCCAGGATCCCTCCGAGGAAAGACTCTGGATTGCTTCGCTGCGTTCGCAATGACGAGGTTCGGGGAAGCCGCGTGCCAGGCGCTCGTACACCGTTACGACACCGCGCTAATTCAACACCCGCTTGTTGTCCGGGCTGTCCAGCGAGAACGTCGGCACGTCGATCTCGAAGCGCTCGCCGGTTGCGCTGACCATCTGGTAGCGGCCGGTCATGAAGCCCGAGGCGGTCGTGAGCGGTACGCCGGAGGTGTATTCGAAGCGTTCGCCGGGGGCGAGCGTCGGCTGCTCGCCGACCACGCCCTCGCCCTTCACCTCCTGCTGCCGCCCGGTGGCGTCGGTGATGATCCAGTGCCGCGTCTTGAGCTGCACGGTCTCCTCGCCGGAATTGGTGATGACGATGGTGTAGGCCCAGAAATAACGGGAGCGGTCGGCCGACGACTGCTCCGGAACAAAGTTCGGCTCGACGGTCACTTCGATCTGGCGGGTCACGGCGCGGTACATGATTGCCATCATACCGAAATCCGCCCGGGAACCAAACGCCGGAGGCGGCTTTAGCGACATCGTCCCGCCAGAATTCGCAGGGAAGTACACGTCCAAATGTACTTGCAAATGTATTTGCATGTGATCCGGTCGCTTTGCGAGATGACGGCCGGACCGGTACACTCCTTGCCACATCGCGATTTGCGGAAGGGTTTTTAGGCCCCCGATGACCATTGCCGACCAAGTGACGGGATCGACGATCGCGGGAACTGCTAAGCCTGTGGAGGCCAAGTCCGCGGGGGCAAAGCGGCGCGCCGCCGCGCCGGCCATTTCGCTGCCCGCCATCGGCGAGCGCGAGCTCCGGCTCGACCTGTTCCGCGGCCTCGCGCTGTGGCTGATCTTCATCGACCATTTGCCGCCGAGCCTTCTGACCTGGTTCACGATTCGCAATTATGGCTTCAGCGACGCCACCGAGATCTTCATCTTCATCTCCGGCTATACCGCCGCCTTCGTCTACGGTCGGGCGATGCTGGAGTCCGGCATCGTCGTCGCCACCGCGCGCATCCTGCGGCGCGTCTGGCAGATCTATGTCGCCCACGTCTTCCTGTTCACGATCTTCCTCGCCGAAATCTCCTACGTCGCGACCAGGTTCGAGAACCCGCTCTACACCGAAGAGATGGGCATCATGGATTTCCTCAAGCAGCCCGACGTCACGATCGTGCAGGCGCTGCTGCTGCGCTTCCGTCCCGTCAACATGGACGTGCTGCCGCTCTACATCGTGCTGATGCTGGCGCTGCCCTTGATCCTGTGGCTGATGAAATGGCGCCCCGATGTGACGCTCGGTCTCTCCGTCGCGCTCTACGCGGTGACCTGGGAATACGACCTCTATCTGTCGGCCTATCCGAACGGCTTCTGGGCCTTCAATCCCTTCGCCTGGCAATTGCTGTTCGTGTTCGGGGCATGGTGCGCGCTCGGGGGCGCGCGCCGGATGTCCCGCATTCTGGCTTCGCGGGTGACGATGTGGATCGCGATCGCCTATCTGGTCGCGGCATTCTACGTGACGCTGACCTGGTATGTGCCGCAGCTCTCGCACTTCATGCCGAAGCGGCTCGAGCAGTGGATGTATCCGATCGACAAGGCCGACCTCGACGTGCTGCGCTTCACGCATTTCCTGGCCCTGGCCGCGCTCACCGTGCGCGTCCTGCCGCGGGACTGGCCGGGCCTGAAATCGCCCTGGCTGCGGCCGCTGATCCTGTGCGGCTCGCATTCCCTGGAGATATTCTGTCTCGGCGTCTTCCTCGCCTTTGCCGGCCATTTCATCCTGGCCGAGGTCTCGGGCGGCCCGGTCATGCATGCGCTAATTAGTCTCTCCGGAATCCTGATCATGTGGGCCATGGCCTGGCTGATTTCGTGGTACAAGCGGGTGGCTGATAAGAGCGGTTCGAAAACCAAAAGCGCCGTCGGCAGCGCCGATATGGCGGGAGGGGGCTGATGAAGGCGAAGGTTTTCCTGAGCCTGATCCTGCTGTGCGGTGGTCTCGCCGCGCCTCCGGCGCGCGCGGGCGATGCTGCGTCTGCTGCTTCAGCCGCGCCTGCAGCCTGTGAATTGCCATCTTATCTGCTCAGCAGCGAAAGCCAGCTTCCCAAGGTCGCCGATGCCATCAAGGCCGGCAAGCCGCTCGAAATCCTGGTCATCGGCAGCCGTTCGACCACGATTCCGGCTTCCGAGGACGCCTCTTATCCCGCGCGGATGCAAGCTATACTGAAGGACAAGCTGCCGCCGTCCGAGGCGGTGCACGTCTCCGTAGAAATACAGAGCAAGAAAACGGCGGAGGAGGCGGCCGCCAGTTTCGTTAAGCTGATGGAAGCAAAAGCGCCTACTTTGGTCATCTGGCAGACCGGGACCGTGGATGCTATCCGAGCCATTGATCCCGACGATTTTCGTGGCGCGGTGACCGAAGGGGTTGTTGCGTTGCAAAAGGCAGGGGCTGACGTCGTCTTGATGAATTTGCAGTACAGTCCGCGTACCGAAACCATGATCTCGGCGCCGCCATACCTCGACAATATGCGGGTGGTGGCGCAGGAGCACGATATTCCGCTGTTCGATCGTTTTGCGATCATGCGGCAGTGGAATGACCAGGGGCAGTTCGACCTGTTCAGCCCGTCGCGCGGGCCTGAGCTGGCGAAACAGGTCCATGATTGCCTTGGCCGGGCGTTGGCACAGTTCGTGATCGACGCTGCCCATCTGGAGCCGGCCCAGCAGCAAAATTGAGGTCTAGCGTTAATGAGTTCTCTCCGCCCTTTTTGCCTGACGGCATGGCTGGCTGTGCCCGCAGCAGCCGTGCTGCTGTTGCTGAGTCCGGCCCCGCAGTCGCACGCGCAGACGCAGGCCGCGCAGGCAACGCCGGCCCCGCAGCAGTCGGCTAATCCGGCTCCCGCTTCGCCGTCCCAGACCACCGTCGCAGCGACGTCCCCCGATCAGCGTGGCATTACGGCGCGCGCCATCGACAAGGTGAAGCAGGTCGCGAAATCCGCCGGCGACATTTTCAGCCGCGTCCCCTGCCTGTCGCCGAAGGGCGGCTCGAAGGCAATGGGCTCGCTGCCGCATGTCGCGGGCAAGCTCGTCGCCGGCCAGCCCGTCGTCATCGTCGCATTCGGCTCGTCGTCGACCGCGGGATTCGGCGCGAGCTCGCCTGAGTTCAACTATCCCAATCGCCTTGCCGCACAGCTGCACCGGCACTATCCGACCGCGGACATCACCGTCGTCAATGCCGGCGTCGGCGGCGAGGACGCGCCCGAGATGATGAAGCGCCTCCAGAAAGAGGTGATCGATGTGCATCCGGATCTGGTGATCTGGCAGGTCGGCACCAACGCCGTGCTGCGCAATCTCGATCCCGGCGAGACCGCCAAGCTCGTCGAGGACGGCATCGCCAGCATCCAGGCTGCCGGCGGCACCGACGTCGTGCTGGTCGATCCGCAATATTCGCCCGCCGTCAACCAGCGCGCGGACAGCGCCGGCAAGATGGTGAAGCTGCTCGGCAAGGTCGCCGAGCTCCGTCACGTCGGCATCTTCCCGCGCTTCGAGGTGATGCGCGACTGGCACGAGAAGCAATCGATTCCGGTCGAGAGCTTCGTGATCGCCGACGGCCTGCACATGAACGATTGGGGCTATGCCTGCTTCGCCCAGCTCCTCGGCGACGACATCATCCGCTCCGTCGGCCAGATCAAGCTCGGCGTCAACGTGCCCGGGGACGTCCGGACCTATCGGCCGATGTGACTTGTCGTCCCGGCGAAGGCCGGGACCCATAACCACAGGAAGCAGTTTGGCGAAGACCCAGAGTTAAGGGGCGCGGTA
>NZ_JBVVPR010000042.1:0-69422 GCF_055811835.1 Bradyrhizobium sp. WSM4874 | reverse complement strand
ACCTGCATAACATCCTCCTTCGCTGCAGTTGACGCTTGAGATTCCACCGCGGCAAGGGCGGGGTCCATACCATTGGCTCCGGGTTGGCAAGGAGAATCTTCACTTGCGGCGTTGGTCGGAGCAGCGCGCGAAGCGATGCATGGGCACGACTCCGTACTCCCCGCCTACAAGCGAATTAAGGTCGTTGACATCGTCTTCCAGCCGAAAGCAAGGCACAAAGATGATCCCATGCGAAACGATATGGTTTGCCAGTGCGTCGACGGCGAAATGCGGCTCGATCATCGCGATGATCATCTGTTCACGGTGAAGAAAAACGACGTATGGACCTGTGTCAAAGGTGAACCAGAGGACACTGAGAACATAGGTAATAGTGCCGCCATCATGCGAACCGTCAATCTGATCCCCGCTTGAGTTCGGACTGCCTACGTTCGAACCGCCAGCATAGGCCCGATTTCAATCGGGGAGCCAAACTGGCTGCAACTGAACGAATTCCGCCTTGGGTCACAATGCGAAGAACTCAACGTGAGCAAATCTGGTCCGCCATACCTCGTGAGCGGACCTCGTGGAACGCCGCCGCTACTTCGCTGATGGGCCAATAGCGGAAGTGGCTCAGCGCCAATGATCACGTCGACGACGATGACGGTTTGCGAGCTATCGGCCGTACCTATGGGGGTCAATGGACTCTGTGACGTGCTTGATCGATCAGCGCCTCGACCTTCGGCAATATGCGCGCAACAACAGCTTCGATCCCTGCCGCGTTTGGCTTGAAGTCGCCGATCTCCTTCAGCGACGGATCGCTTGCAAACGCGTCATCAAATGCAGGGTAGAATAGCACATTGTACTCGCCGGCAAGACCGGAGAACATGGTCGCAAAGGCACTCTTGTGTTCGTCGTCCAATCTGGTGTGAGGCGCTGCTCCGCAAAGAAGCACGGCGATCCGCCGCGCTTTTAGGTTTTCAATAATTGCTGCCAGGGACTTGCGCGTGATGTTTGGCTCGACGGCAAAGACCATATCAACCGCACCGAGTACCAAGATCACCGCATCGGTATCCTCGGGAACCGAGCGATTCAAGCTGGCAAGGCCCCTTGCTGCTGTGTCATTACCCTTGCCTGCATCAACAACCGTGACCGATTGACCTTTGGCCTTCAATGCAAATTCAAGTCTGTCGGAGAACCTGCGCCCAACGGGAAGATAGTAGCTGGTAGCCAGAGCATCGCCGAGTGCGACGATTTTGATTACCCGTTCTTCGGAACGAAGGGCTGTTGGTGGCAGCCAAGTGGCAGCAGCCGCTCCGGCCAAGATGATGAACTCGCGCCGTCTCATTGCCGACCCTCTGGTCAGACGCGCATTACATGCGCATCGGCAGATTGGTGGAAGAGGCTGATGTCGTATTCGGGTCACATGCGGCCCTGGAACGGCTGCTGGCGATAAATCGGCTATGGGCCCACAAGCCGACATGGCAGCTTGCGACACGGGTCGGTCCGGGGGAAAGCGGCCTGCGACTGCCCTCAGAAGCAGCGGAGGTCGATGCGCCGTCAATGATGCTTGACTGGAATCAACGACGGCCCGGAGTGATCAACGGGCAATATCTCGAACAGCACATGCACCATCGGCGCGTCAGTCTTATTGAAGACGGTGTGATTGACGTCGCCCGTCTCGAAGAAGAATTCGCCCGGTCCGTAGACGATTGTCTCATTCGGCAGGACGTAAGTCATGTAGCCGGACGTGACCTGCCGAATGCCAGGCCCGACATGATTATGCTCGCCCACCTGCCCCCCGGGAGCGAGCGTGAGCTCGGTAACCCGGAGCTTGTACTTTCCGTTGATCTCGGAGAGGAAGCCGCCGAGCGGCGCCTCGAATTTGATTTTGGCAACCAGGCCTTTAGTATCGACCCTTACCGGGCTGCCTGAGGTTTGCGCTCTCGCTTCGCACGGCTGCATCGCCAACGCCATCAATGGCAACGCTGCGAGCGCTTGCAAAACGTCTCGCCTCTTGTGTTCGTTGCTGGACATAAAGACCTCCTGTTCGGCTCGAAAGTGGGGACTGAATAATCTCGCACGCAGCTCCAGGCGGCTAGTCCAAAAACTGCACTACTGCGCGCGCACCTTCTGTGCTACTTTGCGACATGCACCTGTATGGCCAATATTGCCCGGTAGCACGTGCAGCCGAGATTCTTACGGATCGCTGGACCGTGCTCATCATCCGCGAGCTTCTCGCGGACGTAAAGCACTTCAACGAACTCGAGCGCGGTCTCCCTCACATGTCGCGGACGCTGCTTACCGAGCGGCTGCGGCGGCTGGAGCAAACGGGCGTACTGGAACGGCGGGGCGCATCGCGCGGTAAGCCGACCGAATATCGTCTGACACCGGCTGGACGCGAGCTCCAGCAGATCATTGATCTATTCGGCGAGTGGGGAGCGCGCTGGGCCTTCGGTCCTCCACGACCGAGCGAGCTTGACCCGATCATTCTCCTGTGGTGGATGCGCCGGCGGGTCGCTGCGGATCGTTTTTCACGCCGTCGCGTCATCCAGTTTGAATTTCGCGGCGCACCGCAGCGCGCCTACTGGCTAGTCATCGATCCCAGCGATATCTCAGTCTGTCTGAAGCATCCCAGGTTCGACGTGGATGTGGTCGTAACCGCCAACATTATGACCTTTTACCAGATCTGGCTCGGCCGCTTGTCCTTGTCGGACGCCGTACGCAAGAACCTCGTCCATCTTGACGGTGCGCCGGCTGATATCCGCGCGTTCCCAACCTGGTTCACCTGGAGTCCCATGGCGGAGACCGTTCGCGCGGCATCAGCGGACCGTCGTATAGCGCGTATCGGCCAATCTCGACCACCAAGGCTGGAGACGAAGGCGCCCCGGATAGCCTCGTAAGCCGCCTCAGTCTTATCCGTCAAGCAACCCGCCTTCAGGCTCCTTGCGTAGCACAATCGCCGCCCGGGGTGACCACGCTCCATGACCGCTTTGGGTCAGAAGCCGCCGTCGGTCCAGGGTCAGCTCGGCGTCCGGTTTACCAGCGACAGCGGACATCCGAGGGCCTCAGGCGCGCTTCGGCTTAGGGCCGATTTTGCTGCAAAAGTCGGTTGAGACAAGTCACGAAGCGTGATTTCGTTGTGCTGAGGCGAATCTCGGTGAGGTCGATCCATGATGGGCCGTCTGAAGAGTGACCAAGGTCAACTGTTCTACGAGTTTCATCTTGGCAACGCGGTTCCTGAAGATCATCTGGTGCGGAAGATCGATGCTGCTCTCGATCTGTCCTGGCTTCGCGGTGAACTAGCGTCTCACTATTCGTCGATGGGGCGCCCGTCGATCGATCCGGAACTGATGATCCGGATGCTGGTCGTGGGGTATGTCTTTGCGATTCGCTCGGAACGGCTGATCTGCCGTGAAGTGCAGGTGAACCTCGCCTATCGCTGGTTCTGCAAGCTCGGTATCGAGGACGCTGTCCCGGATCATTCGGCGTTCTCGCGCGCCCGCAACGAGCGCTTCCGCGATGGACGATGTTCTCCGCTGCGTGTTCGAACGGATTGTCGAGACATGCATTGCCGCCGGTCTGGTTGGTGGCGAAGGATTTGCGGTCGATGCGAGCCGGATTGCGGCCGACGCGAATAAGCAGCGCTCGATCGAAGGTCAGGACTGGCGCAGGGATCGCGATCCGGCCAGGTCTAGCCGCGCGGTCAAGGAGTATTTGGCAACCCTCGACGATCCAGCGTGGGGCGCCGCCAGCGATGTCGTCCCGAAGTTTATTTCGCCATTCGATCCGGCAGCGCAGTGGAACGGCGCTCACAAGGGGCCGGCATTCTTCGCGTACTCCGACAACTATCTCATCGACGTGAAGTTTGGCGTCATCGTTGATGTCGAGGCCTCCCGCGCCATTCGCCAGGTCGGATCGGTGCAGCAAAGACCATGATCGAACGAACCGAGGAGCGCTTCGGTCTCAAGCCAGAGCGACTTGTCGGGGATACCGCTTACGGAGCGGCTCCGATGCTGAACTGGCTGGTCGAGGAGAAGGGCATCGCGCCGCATATCCCTGTGTTCGATAAGTCGAAGCGGGATGATGGCACCTTCTCGCGGAGCGACTTTCGATATGATCCGACCGGGGACGTTTACCGCTGCCCGGGTGGTAAGCGGCTTGGGACGAGCGGTACCGTGCACGAGGGCAAGACCCTTCTGTATCGGGCAAGCAAGCTCGACTGCGATGTATGCCCGCTCAAACCGCAGTGCTGCCCAAAGGAACCATCACGCAAGATCCCGCGCGATATCCATGAGCATGCCCGAGACGTTGCCCGGTCGTTCGCTGGCACCGAGGGCTTCGAGCTCTCTCGGGGTCAGCGCAAGAAGATCGAGATGAGGTTCGCATACTTGAAGCGCATCCTGAAGCTTGGTCGGCTCCGATTGCGCGGCCCGCAAGGTGCCCAGGATGAATTTGTTCTAGCCGCCATCGCCCAGAATCTGAGGCGGTTTGCATCGCTGGTCGCACGACCGCCACCGGCTCAGGTTCTGCGCACCGCGTAGCGTAGCGTCAAAGTTGCGTAGCCGGCGCTTCAAAGCGCGGCTCAACGAAAGGCCCAGCGGCCAAATCCATTGCAGCCGACTTTTGCAACAAAATCGACCCAAAGCGGACTCCAGGGTCCTCATTTAAGTTAGGAACGGCAGCCCTCTGATGCTAGTTGCCGCCTATCATGGGGAAGTTCCACGGCCGCCTCTGACTGAGCGACGCTACAGCGCTCGCCGCAAGGAGTGAGGTTTTTGCCCCGGTTCCACTTTCATGTCCTCGACGGAAGCGCTTTGACCGATACTGACGGATTAGAGCTCCCCAACATCGCTGCAGCGAGGACTGAGGCGATTAGGTTGGCTGGTGCAGTTTTAAAAGACTATAGAGGGGACGAAATTTTGCGAGGCAAGCCTTGGCAGATCGTCGTCAATGACAGCCCAGCCCCAAACACCGGCCACACCTACTTCGAGCTGACGTTAACAGCCACAGAGTAGGTATCGGTTCGCGGTTCCAAACGGTAATTCGCGGCGCTTCCTTAACCTGGAGCAGTGCGCTTGCGCTTTACTGGCCACAAAGAACGAATGAGACTCGCAGGACTGGTTTCACAGCTGTAAGCTAAGTTCTATCCCCGGCATATTGTCTTTTGGGCGCCGGCGCTGAGAGTTCAAGCGACTCCCGCCTAACAGGCCGGAGTGGGTATGCCATCTTCGGGTCTCATGGAGGATGATCCGATGCCGGCGAATCTTGCGTCAGCGCTCATCACCAAACTCGCTGTATCGAATCATCTGGATGGCGAGGACATCCGCGCCATTCAGGGCCTGCGGATTCGCGAACGGCATCTTGGCGCCCGTGAAATCATCGTGGCCGATGGCAGTCGTCCCGGCGAGTGCTGTCTGATCGTTGAAGGGTTTGCCTCGCGCTCGAAAACGACCGCCGACGGAGAGCGACAGGTCCTGTCCTTGCATATCCCCGGCGACATACCTGACCTTCAAAGCCTTCACCTCGGGATCATGGACCATGATCTGGTCAGCCTTTCGCCTTGCACGCTTGGGTTCATTTCGCACGCCGAGCTGACGGAGGTGACGGCGCGACAGCCGCACCTGGCCGCGGCCTTGTGGCGAGAGACGCTGATCGATGGTTCTATCTTTCGAGAATGGATCGTCAATGTCGGGCGGCGGGCCGCGCTGCAGAGAATGGCTCACCTGTTGATCGAAGTGCACGAGCGGCTTCAAGCAATCGGGCGCACTCGCGGCGGAGAGTTTAGCTTGCCCATCACTCAAATTGATCTTGGCGATTGCTTAGGACTTTCAGTGGTCCATACGAACCGTACCCTGCAAGCTCTGCGCGGGGAACGATTGGTCGAAGCGGACAAATCCGGCTTCAACTTGCTCGACCAGGAACGCTTGGAAGAGCTGGCAGGGTTCGATCGGACCTATCTCCATCTGACGCCAAGCCGCTAGAAAACTCAGAGCCTCACAGCCTATCAGGCTAATCTGGAAAGCAAGGCCGCCCTCAGTGGGCGACCTCTTCGAAAACTAAAACAGCGCCCTCGTGGCCCATCGGGTCGGTTGGCGCAATTGAACGGCAGGTCCTGAGCTGAGGCGGAGGCGCTAGTTTGCTGTTGTGTATCGTTGATGCGTCGCGCGTGGATACCCACGTGCGGCTGCCGACGCCCGCGAGCACCTGCTGATGCTCCGTTAGGAACCTGCTCTCACGACTTGGTTTGTCGTCTCGCTCCCTCGTCCGAGCGGGCGGAGCGGCCCCGGCAGCCCCCTGAAGCCAGGGCCGTTTCTCCGCCGTCCGGGTGGGCCCGCTTAAGGCCGCAGGGGCCTATAGACCGATGGAGCGGTGCCCTGAAGAACCATCTTGTTGACTCCGGACATTGGCGGGAATGCGATGAGGTCGCTTGTCCAGAAAGCTCGATCATGGCTTTGGCTGCCGAGGACGAGCTAGAAGCTTTGCGGATTGGGAAAAAAATGGCGGCCATGCTCAACAAGGCAATTACCGTCAGAGCTGCCGACGGCAGGGTGTTGGCGAGGCTTCAGCCGCCAAGATCGAGCCTTCGCTGACCCTAGACAGGAAGGCCGAACGCGCTACTGCGGCGAAAGCTGATGCGTTCGCACAACGGGCATCGTTGCGCCGGTGTCGTACTGTTCACTTGCGATCCGCTCAATCGTCGAGCGATGCCTCTTGAAGGTCTCAATAACGTCGCTTGGGCTGGTTCCGTCTGCCGCAGCGCGATCCCGCAGCGCGGCTATATCCACTCGGCAATCGATGCGGTCGTCGCCCGCGAACATCGCAAAGACCAACACTTCATTGTTCAAGGCATCGAACTCGCCAGATGGATCAGAGGTAAGTGGCATCTCGGGAAGTCCTCAGATAAATCGAGGCCCAGCTGGGATGAAGCCCCACCCTCATCGCCGCGCTCAGCCTTTGGCCCAAAGAACGGCCCCAGGCCAAGGTGGCACGACCTGGGGCTGAGGCCGCTCCCGACTACCGAACCGATAGCCTCATGCGTCTGAAACGCATGTAGAACCAAGAGTGGCTGATGGGCATCGTTCCTATCGCCGCTTCTCGATCGCTCCGGCTGATGACGGCGGGGAGCTCGCCTGTTTCCGAAGTGGCCTAGTTTGACTTGAGAGGTGGCCTGTCTTGCTGTTTGAACGTGCATCCGGGAACAAGCGCAGTTTACGGCCCAATTGAGGGATTGGCCTATGGGCGCGGAGCGTATGCACCCACCGAAATATTGGCTTATGCGTGCGGAGGAGTTCCACACCAAAGCGGATAACTGCCAATATCCGACGACCAGAGACTCGCTTCGTCAAGCTGCGAAGAACCTCGAGGAGTTGGCTCGCCAACTCGATCTCACCACCCAATCGGATGGGCGCGGTCTACAAGCCCGCCGGGTGGCACAAGAACGAGTGGACGATCAGCGCGCTATCACGGGCCAGCTACGGCAAGAGATGAACTAAGGCCCCCGCAGCGGGCGGCCTTTTTCTTTGCCCGCAAGCATCTTCCGCTCATGGCCCTTAGGCGACATGCCGCATCGGCTATTGCTGACATCCGATAGCCGTCCTTAACGGACACCAGGATTCCCGCACCGTGCGCTCACCCTGAGGGAGTGGACGAGAGCCGGGAAGCCACTCGCAACCATAAGCGGCTCCGCACGTTGAATACGCATCGCCGGCCGAAGGTCAGACCATAGGCGTCGGTGGCTGAGAGACAATTCCGCGCTCCCGCCTGCAGTTGGGAGCGCAAAATGGCCGAACAATTCAGCGCCCAGACACGTCGCCTGCTCGATCGAGCCGACGAAACCATCGCTCAAAGTCGTCAGTTAGCCGCTGAACACCGCGCGTTGGTCGCCGAGTGCGAACTAAATCTCCGACACAGGCTGCTCAACATAGTCACCCTACGTACTGATGACCGGAGGTCGTGGGGCCCGCGCCATCGAGCGGAGTGAAGAGACTTCCAGGAGCCTGGCCAATGCTGTAAGCCGGCGGCGGGGCCGCGCACCATCATTGAAGTCCAGCGCTAATGCGGCCCCCTGCCCGGAGGTCCGCACCTGATCCCAAGGACGGGACCAGAGCCCGTCAGCGCCGGCGCCGTTAGCGGGCCATCAAGCAACGCACTGACCGATGGGGGCCGAGCTGTTCCCGTCCGAACTCGTTGGAACCCGCTCTGAGCCCACGCACTGAGATCAGATTGCGCTGTGTAGAGTGCGCCTGAATAGGACGCGAGATCAGAACCAGCTGCGGTTATTTTGGAAGCATGCCTGTTTGGTGCGGTCCCAGATGAAATCCCCGCCGCCGCAGGGTGGACGGGGACGAGAGGTCGCCGGACATTCGTTCCGAACCTTGGCTCCCGTGCCCCAGCCGTCGATGACACATGCGCCACCGCTCGTCCTATGACAGCGCTCGCCACAGCCAGCCGCTGCGCGTGCCCCACTAGCAGCACCAGCGAGAACCGTGGTCGCGAGGAGCATTCCTTGTAAGATTTTTTTATCACTGCCAGACTCCTGAAAGCGACTGATCCGAGCGAGAAGGAAAAGATCATATCCTGCCGTGCCGCTTAGCTACGATCTGCGCGCCAAGAAGTCGCTGGCGCGCGAGCCTCTCGATGGCTGCGCTCCCCCGTTCGAAGCTGTTGATCCAGCATTTTGCAACCATCAGGCCATGCGCACCCCCCCTTCGGACCACTCCTTAGATCGGGGAGCGGCCAACATTTGGTGACGTCTCGCGCGGCTCCTCCGCCACGAGCGGCGTATCAATGTGGCCTGGTGTAGGAGGTTGGTCTGGCACCAAAGACACTCGATCACTTCCCGCTGCGTCTCCGTCGGTCACGCTTACACCAGCTCTCTCAGTTGTCCGTCCGCCATGCTCTTTTCTATCGCCGTCGCCCTCCCCGGCTTTCTTGACCTCCTCGTATTGCTGCGAAGCGAGATCCTTGGCTTCTTCCTTGATGTGATCGCTGGTATCACCCATCAAGCGGTTTTCGACTTCAGTCGAAGGAGCCAGTGCGCCGAGCACCACGCCTATCGCGACTCCAATGGCTGTGGTTAATAGCGGCTGCTCTCGACAGAACTGAACTAGAGAGTTGCCCGCCTCGATCGTCCGGCGGCCGGCAGCCGCTGTTGAGTTGGAAATTGAGGCCGCGGCTTGACGCCCGGTACCAGTAATCCCCTCATACGTCTCTGAGACGGCATGCTGCGCCGAGGTGGAAAGGGATCCAAGCCTGCCCTGCGCATCCTTTGCCGCGTCGCGAACAGATTCCGTCCAGGCGCCGTCTCCCCGTTTTTGTGTCTTTGCTTCGCCTTCAGGTCGCTCTGGAGCCGAGCCCGGTGAAGCCCTATCCGACGACCCCGAAGACATCTTGTTCGCCCATTCAGATCCTATCTCGCCGGCCCGTTCGGCTGTAGACCGCACGCTCTCGGCAACGGCACCAGCAGCGTCCCCGATCCGGTCTGAGGCGCGATCCACGATTCCTTGCCCTGAGCCGCTGCGAGACCCGAGCATCAGCCAAGCGAGACTTACACCCATGATCGCGACAGGAAGAGGATTCTTCACTGTTTGGTTCTTCAGGTTGCGTGCAAACTCAGCCGGCGCGCCGTCGTTAAGCCGGTCGGTTAGCTGATCGAGCAGTTGCCCCGGAGTCATCCGGCTGCGCAGCTCATCCAGGGTTTTGGAGAGGCTGGTGCGCGCCTCTTCTGTTTCTCGTTCAAGCTGCTCGGCGTAGGTCATGATCTGGGCTCATCTGCTGTTTGGCCACGGAAGCATCCATCTGAAGCTGGTGGACGGTCCTCTTCGGCATGAAGTTTTCGGCTTTGAGACGGCTGCTCCCGATCCATGCCAGGACCACCCCGACGATCAGTGTGGCGCCGCCGACGATGAGGGCAGACCAGTAGGAAGCAAGCCCGTAACCCTGTATGAGTGCGGCAACGCCGGCCTGGAGCAGAATGACGAGTGCGGGGATGAGGAGCACCGCCGCTCCCACGATCATGCCGAGGCCTCGGCCGACCGCCGCCATGTTCTCAGATACCTCCGCGCGAGCGAGCTGCGTCTCCTTTCGCATCAAAGTTGCAAGCTGCGAAAACAGGTCGCTAACGATATCGGGTACCGAGCGGGAGTTGCTAGGAACACTCATTGACTTGCCTCGTGAGATTTGCTGGCTGAGCTCTTTAGAAACCGCGAGGCGGCGAAACCAGCAGCGACCGCCGCGCCGAACAGCACCAGCGGCTCCTTGCGCCCGAGGTCGGTGTACTTGGTTACGAGATCGCCCAGACCTTGGTTGCGCAACGTCTCGGCTCCTTGTTCAAGCCGGGAAGCCGCCGCGTGCACGAACTCAGCGGCTTTCGGCATCTGCTCTTCAAGTTCGCTGGCCGCCTTGTGGACAGCTTTGGCCATTTGCTCGGCCTGGTCTGCACCCAATTGTTTCGGCCGTTCGGCGATGTTCTCGGCCTTATCGATGGCGTCTGCTGCTTGCATTTATGGACTCCTTCGATCGGAGCGCGCCGATCAGGTACACCTCTAATCTGCCCGCGCCTTCCAACATTGCTCGTAAGGCGCCGTTCCTAGAGAAACGGGAAAAACATCTAATCCTATTGGCGAGACCCAACTCGCCCACGCGGGGTGCGGTCAGAAGCGCGCCCACGAAGATGCGGCAGGCAGCGGCTTTTCGCCCGCGGTGGCAGCAGCGCGGGCGCGCAAGAGCGAAGGTACCGCACAGGCGCCTCGTTCGCGCCTTGTTGGACGCGATGGTCTTCGCTTGCAATGACCGCGACCGGCCTTGCGTTCGCGCCTAGCGGTGCAGGAACGATCCTCGTCAGAGCAAAGTTGTCCCGGCTCTTCAAGAGGACGACCAAGGCATGACCAAATACAGCAACGTTTCCGAGCGGCAATCGATTAGCTGGTCATTCGCCTCGACGTTGGCACTGCTCGGCATTGCGCTCGTCTCGGAACGCTTGCTGGTCCCGCGCCACGGCCGGGAGGAGAGCCCATCGAGTGTTCCCCTCTCGCGAATTGGAGCAGAGGGGATCGACCACGACAGAGGCCATCAGGCTACAACCCCTTCAGAGATCCCCCTGCGTGGATGGAAGGACATCCTTTCGCGAGTCTACGCGAATATCTCCAAACACCGCATTCTGGCGCTGGCGGCCGGCATGACCTACTACTCCATCCTCGCCATTTTCCCCGCCATTGCAGCCTTAGTCGCGGTGTACGGTCTCTTCGCTGATCCCACGAGCATAACCCGGCACCTCGATCAGCTGGGCGGATTTCTGCCCAGCGGAGCGGTTGATATCGCTCGCGAGCAACTCACCAGAGTCTCGTCCAAGGGCTCGCAGACGCTCGGCATCACTTTCGCCATCGGCCTTGGTACTTCGCTTTGGAGTGCGAACGCAGCCATGAAGTCTCTGTTCGACACTTTGAACATCGTCCATGGCGAGGAGGAAAAACGTGGTTTCTTCAAGCTCAATGTCGTCTCACTAGGTTTTACCCTTGGTGGCATCGCCTTCGTCATCGTCGCTCTTGGATCCATTGTCGCAGTTCCGGTTTTCCTGAGTTATGTCGGCCTGTCCGGCGCAGGCGACCTTCTGATCCGGATCGGACGATGGCCAGCAATGTTTCTCATCCTGACCCTAGCGCTCGCGGTAATCTATCGCTATGGGCCGAGCCGTGAGACTGCCCGCTGGCGGTGGGTCACCTGGGGAAGCGCCATCGCGGCTCTGCTCTGGATCGCGGTTTCCGGAGCGTTCTCCTGGTACGCGGCGAACTTCGGAAAATTCAATGAAACGTACGGCTCACTTGGCGCCATCATCGGGTTCATGACTTGGCTGTGGATCTCTGCCATCGTCGTCCTGCTCGGTGCGGAGATCGATGCAGAGATGGAGCATCAAACCGCTCGCGACACGACGGCGGGCGGTGAAAAGCCGATGGGGCAACGTGGGGCTCGGGTAGCCGACACGCTCGGCTCCTCTCCACACTGAAGTGCCACCCGATAACCGGCGGTCGCGGCCAATGTGTGAGGGGCGGCCGTAAGCTGCGCGTCGCTAAGACACAAACCGATGCGATGCGATGTGTCAAACGCTCATGTTTCCGCTTCGGGTCATCGGCGTCCGTTTGGCGCTCCGGTGCGAACTTCCGGTCTACCCCTGTGATATGATATAAAGCTGCACCACGCCAACGGAAGCGATGGGCCATTTCCGGACTCATGAACCGAAACAATAAAGAGACGAAGCTTCTGGTTTTAACGAAACTGAGCAACCGCTCAATGGTTGACCTGACCAAGGACCTTGGATCATGCGCGGGGTACATTAGACGATGCTCGACGTATCAGGTCATGCTGCCCGGGATGAAACAGCGGACACGAGGATGTCCATCGATGTAGTGCTTCCAGACCATCGTCCGTCCGGCGAGATTGGGTTGCTTGATGAGAGCGCCATCTGGCACGAGCACCCATTCGTCGTCGATGCGAACGCGATATTGTCCGTGATCAGACTTCCAATTCGGTTCGGAGACGACGTAGGCGTCGGAATCCTCACAGCACTTCCCGAATTCGCCTTCCAGGCTCTCGAACCATGGCTTCAGCGGAGAATTCGCGTAGCGCCCGTCATCTCGCGCAAGTGTCGCGGTCGGCAACAGCAGCAGTAGACAGATTGGAACCGACATGAACTTCATCGCTCTGATCGCCAGCATTTTGTCACCTCGACCATCTCGGAAAGTCAGTTTCGACTCAGCGCCGCCGGCGTCATAGGCAAGGAGCGCAGGAACACGAATCGGGAGGTCGTTGGTATTTCCGCGTCGGCGCGACCATCCTGGCCGATGAGAATGAGGCCCGCTCCCCCATTTGCCACGGTCAGGATGACCTCTTCACCAGTCCATGTTCGGATCGGGTTCATCCCGATGACGAGAAACTCGCCTACGGGCTGGTCCAGATATTGAATTCTAAGCTGCGGAGCGATTTCGGGCGGGGCTAGCCCGAAGCCTAGTTGCTGCGCGAGTTCGTAGATTTTCCGCAACGGCACCGTCTCACTCTTGAAGCCCAGGTCGGCCGCAGTGACTGTCAGAAGTGTTACCGCCGTTCTGGTGCCGCTGAGGGTAAACGCAGGTCGAGCAAGAGCCTCCGCGGCCGAGTTACCGACGCCGCAACCAATCGCACTCAGCGCGGTGAGGAGAGCAAACGTATCCGGGAATGTGCCGATGCTGATCGTCTTCCATTCGGCAACATCCGAAACGGACGTGACTGGACCCATGCGTGTCGGAACAACGGGCGTTGCCTTGAGCACCAACTGCCTCTGCAACACATCACGCGCCGAGCATTGAGCGTGAGCGCGGTTCGCAGAGGCGAGAACGCATACGACCCAGACCAGGAGCCTCGCTGCAGCGGCCGCCCCCGTCAGCGCAACCTTCCGCCTCATGATATCCTCCCTCGTGACGCGAGATCGGCAAGCAGTTCATACTGTTCAGCCGCGCACGAGGATGCACGGAGATCATGGGAACCGCTTTACAAGCGGCTTTCATTCTTCTTACCGTCTGCTTACATCGCAGCTCCGCGGGGTGCGATCGTACCGCAGGAGGACGCACTTGCTTTACTCCTTTTCGGATTTCACGCTGGATACGGACCGGCGGGAACTGGGGCATGGAGCCGAGACGATCTCCGTTACTCCGCAGGTATTCGACCTGCTGAACTATTTGATCCGAAATCGTGAGCGCGTCGTCAGCAAAGACGACCTCATCAACTCCGTTTGGAACGGACGTATCGTTTCGGATGCCGCGCTGACGACCCGCGTGAACGCGGCTCGGACCGCAATCGGCGACACGGGCGACAAGCAGCGCCTAATAAAAACATTCCCGCGCAAAGGTTTCCGCTTCGTAGGTACAGTGCGGGAAACACAGAGGCTCGCAAGTGAGACGGGTAGCTCAGTCGAGCGAGCCGGCGACACGCCGCCCCGCCTATCCATCGTAGTGCTACCCTTCGCTAACCTGAGCGGTGATCGTGAGCAGGACTATTTCGTGGATGGTGTAACCGAGAGTTTGACCACGGACTTGTCGCGCATCGCTGGTTCATTTGTAATCGCACGGAACAGCGCCGTTTCATACAAGGCCAGAGCAGTCGATGTACGGCAAGTGGGCCGCGAATTAAACGTTCGCTACGTGCTCGAAGGCTCAGTGCAATGCAGCGGCAGTCGGCTTCGGATGAACGTGCAGTTGATCGATGCTGAGAGCGGCCGGCATCTTTGGGCCGAGCGCTTCGAGAAGCCTGTCGTCGACTTGTTCGACATGCAGGACGAAATCATAGCGAGGCTCGCCAATACGTTAGGTGCCCAGCTCATCGAGGCTGAGGCGCGACGAGCCGAGCGTACGGTGCATCCCGATGCGATGGACCTGTACTTCCAAGGCCGGGCCTGGTTGATGAAGGGGTTTAGCTTTGAATGCGTGACGCAAGCGCGAAGCTTCTTCGAACGCTCTCTAGAGTTCGACCCCGGCAACGTCGAAGCAATGATTGGCCTGGCAAGTGTTGATACGGCAGTTGCGACCAGCTTTACGACCGATGACGGGCCTGCGCGGCTTGCAGCGGCCGAGGCGATGGCGAATAGGGCATTGTCCATCAGACCAAACCGTACTTCGGCCCACTTGGCCCTGGGTTACGTCCAGATCTTTACGAACCGGGCCGCCCAAGGTATCCGCGAATTCGAGCATGCGTTGGCGCTGGATTCGAATAGGGCCAACGCTCATGCTGCCCTTGGCCTCGCCAAGTTCTGCATGGGTCGGGCTGCCGAGACCGAAGGCCATATACGCGAGGCTTTACGTCTCTCCCCTCGCGACTTTGAAGCCTACCAGTGGACGTGTTATGTGGGTGTGGCCAAGCTACAGCTTAGTTCGGACGTCGAAGCAGTCAGTTGGCTGCGACGAAGCACCGAGGCGAACCGCAACTTTCCTCTCGCTCATTTGTCGCTCGCCGCTGCGTTGGGCCTGACCGGCGCGCTCGATGAGGCGCGAAATGCTGCAATAACGGGACTTGCGCTCAACTCGGGTTTCACCATCCGTCGCTTTCTTGCTGCTCAACAAAGCGACAATCCGATTTACCTTGCTGGGGTCGAGCGCGCGTGTGAAGGCTTTCGCCTCGCTGGCGTGCCGGAAAGGTGATGGACGTTTCCGGTTAAAAACCGACTTCAGCGCGTTCCTGAGCTATGTCGGTTTTGGGTCCACAAGCGGCGGTACGCTGCCAGCTGGATCGTTGTCCGGTTTGCCTTTGAGAGCCGACATGACACGCGCTCAATGGACCTCCAGCAATCCGCTATTTGGTAGGCCGTTGACATCTCCAAGCGCGGCCCCGGCCCGCGCCCCGAACGAAGAAACCCGCTTAGGATGGTCGCGGGTTTTAGTTCTTGTGGCGCTGGCGTCACGAGCGACTGCTATTGTGCTTCGAAAGCTTGAAACGCCTGTTCTCCAAGCGGTCTCGCTTCCCTATTTCTTCGGCGCGGAGCCGTCCCTTAGGGAAGCATTGTAGTCGGCCTGCGAACTGTTGATGTTTGATTGATCGCTGGCTGTACTGCTTCCAGTTGTCGTTCCTGCCGTGCTGGTTGTCTCCCCGGGAGCATGAGAAGCCGAGCCAGGCTTGTCCTGATTAGCGACATAGCCAGATTCGCCGGAGTTACGGGTTTTTATGCCTTTGTCGGCTTCAGTTTGCACGTTTTGGTCCACACCGGCCTGAGACGTCGCGCCCGTTTGCTGCGCGGCAGCGGGTACCGAAATGAGTGGCAACGCGGCAACAAATGCCAAGGAAAGCTTTCGCATGGCTGTTCTCCATCTAAACCCTGCCAATGCATCAACGTGCGCATCGCCGAACCTTTCCGCAAAACTGCTGAAAACTTGGACTGCAACGTTGACACGTTCAAACAGGGGACGACATGTCGCGTTAGCGTGCGGTACTCTTGGGCGATGTAACCGCCCTCAGTTTTTCACCGTGTCCTCGTGGGGATTCCGGGTAGACAGCCAGAAGGTTCTACTTAGCGCCGTTTCGGCTGATGCCAGCGCACTCCCGGTCTATAGACGCACTTTGTGAAGGGCGAGAAGTCGACATACCGAACCGCGCCCCTCATCACCGAATCCCTTGGCACCTAGAGCTAAATGCGTAGACTGGGTCCGACCGAGCCAGGAGGGAGATTTGGCGATGGAGCGGCCAAATCGAAGGCTGACAACGATCCTCGCGGCCGATGCAGTCGGCTACAGTCGGCTGGTGGCAGCTGACGAGGAAGGCACGCTCGAGCGCCTCCGGGCCGTCCGCAAGAACCTGATCGATCCTGTGATCGCGACCCATCGCGGGCGCATAGTCAAAACGACTGGAGATGGCCTGCTGGCCGAGTTCGCCTCGGTTGTGGATGCAGTTCGTTCGGCGATCGAGATGCAAGGGGCCATGATCGAGAGCAATTCTGGCCTCGCACAGGATAAGCGCATCGAGTTTCGCATCGGCATCAATCTCGGAGACGTGGTCGTAGAAGACGATGGCGACCTTATGGGCGATGGCGTCAATGTAGCGGCAAGGTTAGAGGGTTTTGCTGAGCCCGGTGGCATTTGCCTGTCTAGTGCGGCCTATCACCAAGTGCGTGGCAAAATTGATATGGCCGCGCAAGATCTAGGTGAGCAGAAGCTGAAGAACCTTGCCGAGCCGGTACGGGTCTACGCGCTGTCACCTCGAATTGCTGCAGCGGCGGCGCCGCACGCTGTCACACCGCGGCTTTCCATCGTTGTCCTGCCTTTCGTCAATCTCGGCGGCAGGAGCGAGGAGGACTATTTTGTCGATAGCGTGACCGAAAGCCTGACAACTGACCTGTCGCGCATTCCTGGCGCCTTCGTCATCGCACGCAACACAGCCTTCACCTTCAAAAACAAGCCGGCGGACGCGCGCGTGATCGGGCGCGAACTCGGAGTGCGTTACGTGATGGAAGGCAGCGTGCAAGGCAGCGGGGACCGCATTCGGGTGAACGCGCAGCTTATTGATACGGGAACCGGTGCTCACGTGTGGGCCGAGCGTTTCGATAAGCCGCGCGCCGACATCTTCGATATGCAAGACGAGATCACCACGCGCCTCGCCCGGACCGTCGGTATCGAGCTCGTTGCCGCAGAGGGCCGTCGCGCGGAGCGCGAACGACCGAACAATATGGATGCCGTGGACCTCGCCATGCGGGGATGGGCAATCCTCAACCAACCCCTGTCGCTGCGCCGCGACCGGGCGGCATATGACCTGTTCGATGCGGCGCTCCGGTTAGACGCTAGCAACGTGGAGGCGCTTGTTGGTCTCGCCTTTTATCACGGCAACGAGCTTCGCACCTTCGCCTCGACCAATCGGGACGAACAGCTACGCATCGCCGAGGTGGCCATCAGCGAGGCACTGAGGCTTGCTCCAGGCAACGCCTTGGCCCATTTCGTTCACGCCAATCTCCTCCATGTCTCGGGCGCGACGGAACCAGCGCTGCGCGAACTTGAGTTCGCTATTGCCATGGATCCTAATCTGGCTTGGGCCCATGCTGATGCAGGCTTTCTGAAAGTACTGCTGGGTCGTGCTGAAGAAGCAGAAGCCGACCTCACAAATGCGATCCGGCTAAGCCCGCGCGACCCCGGGCTAGATCGCTGGTACGCCCTGCTCGGTATCGCCGACTTGTTCCTCGGTCGGCTGGACTCGGCCATGGACCGGCTGCGCAAGTCGGTCGGAATGAATCCAAACGTTGCCATGCCTTATTTCTTCCTCGCGACGTCATTGGCGCTCAACGGTCGCACCGCGGAGGCACGGGAGGCGCGGAACGCCGGCCTCCGGCTTGACCCGAACTTTACCATCGCCAGATTTCGCAATGAACGGCGCAGTGAAAACCCGACCTTTCTGAACCAGCGGGAGCGGATCTATGAGGGGCTAAGCTTGGCCGGAGTTCCGGAAGACAAGTTGAGTTGAAGCAAGGGCAAATGGCCTCTTGGACGATGCTGTTCCAGTTTGTCCGCGTCGTGGGCCGATGAAGCGGCTCAATGGCAGGGCTTCTTCACGCCTGCGTCTTCGATGATATGGCTGACATCCGGCTCTTCAATTCCCGCATCTATGTCCAGCGACCTGTTGCAGGCGCACGGATCACCGGCACCACACTGGCAGCCAAGCTCTTCGCTCCAGGCCCGGTCCGGGTGGTTCTCGCAGACGAAGCCTAAGCCGAAGCAGATGGGGCAGTTGGGATTGGTCATGGCATGAAAAAGCGCGCGGGCCTTGCTCCAAAGATCGCAAGCACACCGCGCTCCTCGTTACGCCACCAGCTCTTTGCGAACAGCGGCGGCCGAATTGCCTACTTTATCGACGGCTTCTGCAGTTCGTCCTTCGAGACACCAAGCGCCTTCGTCCAGTATTTGACCTCGAAGTCTTCATGCATGTTGATTTTGCTACGGTCGCGCTGATCCCGTTTCGTGAGATTGTCGCTCATCTTCCTCCTCCATCGCCTTTACAAGCCGCTCATCGTCGAGAACGGCCAGCAGATCATTGATCGTCGTTTCGCTGTCCCTCGGCCCAGGCTCGACATAGCGAGCCAGGATGGCTTGGGCTTCTTTTACCGCTCGGGTTACGCGATCCGGCATGCCGGTACTCCACTCACTGGCGAGGAAAACGCACGAAAGAAAGCTGTGTTCCCAAAAGGAAGGCCTCCGGGAGGGCGGAGGCCAAGTCAGTCTGGGGAGGTTGCATATGCTCGGAAAACTTGACCTGCTGCGCCCCGTTCCTACAGTTTCGCATGAAGCTGGCGGCTCCGCGCTGATCGCTTAATCTGCGTATAGGTTTGCTTGAGCAGGAGCCCTGCTCTCGTCCCGTAGGGAGGGTCCTGCCCTTGGCGAGCGCGAGCGGCATCAATAGAGCCCGTCTGTTGAATGTTGGCGCTTCAACGCCACCGCATCTGCATCGCTCTCAGGCGGAGGTATCACTACCCGCATGCAGAGGGCCAAATGTACATGAGTTATTTCTTGGACAAACCTTTGAACGAGCTGGCGCGGAGCAGGCCCTCAGACGTGATATCCCGGTATTCGATGTCGGCGTAGAACTTCGGCTCGACCCAAGTGGCCTTCGGTTTCTTGACGGGCTTGGTGAGCTTTTGCTTCGGGCTGACGACCGTGTCGAGGGCCTTGCGGATCTCCGCCGATTTCGTCCGGCTCCAGCCCGTGCCAACCTTGCCCATGTAGCGCAGCTCTTTCCCTTCCTGCTTGCCGAGGTACAGCGCGGCGACGCCGGACGGGTCCTTGACGAAACCAACGACGGGGAATTTCTCGCGCTGGACGGTCTTGATCTTCTGCCAGGCCTCGACCCGATCCGACCGGTACGGCGCGTCAACCCGCTTGGAGACGATACCCTCGTAGTTCAACTTGCTCGCCGCCTCGAACAGCACCTGCCCGTCACCTTCATGGTGCTCACTGTAGAAGATGGGGGCTTCCAGCCCGTTCTCGTCTATCAGCTGCTTCAGCAGCTCCTTGCGGGCAAGCTGAGCCATTCTGCGAAGGTCCTTGCCGTCCAGCCACAGGAGATCGAAGGCGAAGTACTGCAGGCGGTCCTGGTCGCCCCTGCCAAGGTCTGCCTGGAGTTCGGAGAAGTTGGTTCGCTCTTCATGGATGACGACCACCTCGCCGTCGACGATCGCCTGACCCGGGATATCGAAGGCGCCGGCAATGACCGAGAAACGGTTGACCCAGTTGTGGCCGTTACGGGTAAAGGCCTTCCGGTCGTCGCCGTCGATGTGAAGCTGGATGCGGTAGCCGTCGTATTTGACTTCGTGAATCCACTGAGCCCCCGAAGGCGCTTTCATCTTCAGGGTCGCAAGCTGCGGACTGATAAAGCCCGGCATGGCAGCTTGCGGCTTCTTGGCCGGTGCCCGGATACGCTTTGCCACTAACGCAACTCACAAAAAGCCCGCCGCCGGTGTTGGGCCGACGGCGGGGCAGTCTACCTACCTTACTTAGGACTCTCCAACTGCGAGGCCAATGCGATGTTCCCGCGCGTTCTCACATACAACCGCAATCGCGTTTCCAGGTTGTATTTTCAACGTCAACGAGAACGGCTGCCGAACAGGAAGCGAACTCGATGTGATGAATCCTTCTCAGTACCGCCGCCGCTGCGGCGCGCCCGGCCGGCGGGAGATCAGGTGCCGATAACACAGACCCGCCCGGCGGGAGTTTGCTTGCACCAATGATTGGCTCCGGAGTCGATGCGGAACGTCAAAAGCCATGGAATTGATCGTCGCAGGGTATGTGCGAGGAGCGGCGCGCTCTCGCAGAATTGCGCTCGCGCATCGGCGCAAGATGCTCGGCGAGCTGCAGGCCGTCTCCGGTATCGATCCGGCGAACGCCATTCAAGCCGTTCGGACGAAGTTGCTATCATCGAAGCCGGCCTGGAAGAACGATCGATTACGGCTGTATGTGACCTGCCGATCGTGCTGCCCCACCGCGGCGAGATCGCGACACCGTTCGATGCGGGTGCCTCAGCAGCCCACGAAGAAAAAGGCACGCCGCGCCTGAATGGCAGACGCCCGAAGGAATATCCGCCTAACACCTTCAACCATCCTCCTCGGCCCCAGACAAAGCCTGCCGTGTGGGCTGAGGTTGGGGGAATGAGCTGAGCTTTTGGGAATGAGAAGTGTGGAGAAGGCCCCTTTGGCGAAGGCCGTTTTTAGTGGTTTTCGCGTAGCTGCCGCTCCAGATCAATTGCTCGTTCTGCACTATAGGCGCGCTTCAGCAACGAGCTGCGTTCGTGCCCAGGAGGCTTCTGGTCCGCTTGCTCTCGCAAGTTTATGGCGAACCGCGTCAGCCGCGTTTCGAGAGAAACTGTTTGCTTGAATCGTCGCCTGCGCTTGATCAACTTCGAACTCCCTTTTCCGTTGTTGGGGGAGTTGTAGCTCCGGGTAGACGAAAGCCGCAGGAACATAAGCTAATTGTGCGGGCAGTTTATTTTTACCGGGCCATCTCAATTGATACGTGGAGCGAGTGACCGAACTACTACAATGCCCGCCCCGGCTTCGGGCCTCAACCGGACTTGCAGCTTGGACTTGTGCCGGGTCCTCCTCTTAAACCTCTCTCAAGGCCGGCAGCACGTGCTCCCCGAATGCATGGATAAAGCTTAGTTGCCGCCGAGCCACTTGGTGCAGGTGGATTTCGGCGAACCCCATTTCGGCGTACTCGGCCAGCCACGCTCGGTGCTGTCCCAGGTCCGCGGAGACCAGGACTGACCGACGAATGTCCTCCCCGTTCACAAGGCGGCCGACCGTGTCGAAGTCCTGCGGCCTACGGAGGTCCCAGTTCACCTCTCCGCCGGCGACATTTGGAGCCCATTGGTGGAGTGCCTCGGCTTCAGCCTCTTGCTCGCTCGGTGCCCATGATAGCGCCACCTGCAGGATGACGGGCTTGCCGTGCCCGCCGCCCCGGCGGAACGCCTCTACCACCTTTCCAAGCTGGTTTGGAGGCGCCTGGACCGTGATGAGAGCGTCGGCCCAGCCGCCCAGCCATTCTGCCGTCTTCTCGCTCACGGCGGCACGGACCAACATGACCGGCTCTCCCGGACGGCTGTAGAGCGTTGCCTCGATGACAGTGACGCGGCCACGATGAGTAACGGTCTCGCCCGCGAAAAGCGCCCTGATGATCTCTACACATTCAAGAAGGCGTGCGTTGCGCTCCTGCTTTTCGGGCCATGGCAGACCAGTGATACATTCGTTGATCGCCTCACCGCTGCCGAGCGCCAGCCAAAAGCGACCAGGGTACATCTGCGCCAGGGTTGCAGCGCCCTGAGCTAGTACGGCGGGGTGATAACGATAACCTGGTGCGGAGATGACGCCGAAGGCTAGCGAGGTCCCCTCCAAAGCGGCCCCAAGCCACGACCAGGCAAACCCGGATTGGCCTTGGCGCTCGCTCCACGGATGGAAATGGTCGGACGACATCGCGCAGTCGAAGCCCGCCTCCTCCGCGCGCTTGGTCCAACGCAGCAGATCCGAAGGCGCAAACTGCTCGTGCGAAACGTGGTATCCGAAGCGCGCCATCTTTTCTCGCTCTTGCAGATGAGATCCGTCGGCACCTTGGCGGGAAATCGGTTTGCTGCAGTACAGCAGACCTGATGCAGATGCGGACCCTGTGCAGCCGGCGTGTACCTGCAACTCCTCAGCGCAAGCCGCCGTTCCTTTGCTGACGAGAGGCGCGAACTCTTGGACGCGAACTCTTGGATTTGGATATTACCCGCCTGGTTGAAATGAACGAGTTCGGGTTTGCATCTGTGACGTGACCGCGCACTCGCGGGCTTGAACATCGGTGATGTTTCGCAGGTGGCACTCTGGCATCAGCCGGTCGCCAGTCTCGCGGCGGACTGCCTCCGAGACGAGCAAGCCCGCCATCAGCAGCGCAAGCAGCGCAACGGAGATTACCCGCGCATCTCGCACGATAGTCCCTGTGACTTGTCGACCCTCTCAAGCAGGGTCGTACTTTGAACGCCCAACGAACTGCACGTTTCCAATTTGCGTGGGGTTCACCACGCCCCACGGCGAATAGAGGATGGTGTTTGCTTCCAAACACCCCGGGCAGCGTCTTGCTACGCTGGCAAGTAGGAACGCCTGAGCGTGCGGCGCGTCGTCACAGGTGCGCGTTTCTCGCGCTCGCCATCAACCAAAAGAGACCATGAAACATTTGTTAATGCCGCCTACCCAAATAGATACAGCGATAGCCACTTCAGCAGCCCGCCACACCAATCCCGTTATTCAGGACTTTGCGAGATCTATGACATGGGCGGCTGATGCTCGTGTCCTCGGTACGTTGGCGGCCGTAGGTTGGATCATGTCGCGCGGAGGCGATAGACGGCGACGCCTTGTCGCAAATCACGTGGCTGTATCGCTCGCGGCAGCAGTCATGCTGCCGAAAATTGCGAAGCGAGTGATGGATCGCACACGACCCGACCGGGTCGTCGTAGGTCCGGATCGCCATGGGGTTAAGACGTCAGGCCAGCCGCATGACTCCTTTCCCTCGGGCCATGGTGTGCATATTGGTGCGATCGTCTCGGCTCTGAGTTGGGCCTATCCCAAGAAGACGTCGGTCTTCCTGGCAGCTGGGGGCGCGTTGGCAGCAACCAGAGTGGCCGTGCTGGCGCACTGGACGACCGATGTCGTGCTGGGACTGACCTTGGGCGCAGCTATCGAACGAGCGGCGAGACGCATCAGTGCAGCGCGACGCGGAAGCACCCACGCTTGAGACAAGCAATGACCGACAAGCCCTTCGTTCTCTTTCCCGGGATGATCGAGCCGCTGCGAGTGGCCCGTGTATACGGCTACCTGATTCAGTACAGAGACGCGCTCTACCATCCCGGCGGCACTCAGCCGATATGCACCATGTCTCTGGCGCGGAAAATGGTCGAAGGCGGCTGGCTCGAGCAGCACGGCCAACGCTACGAGCCGACAAAGAAGGGTCTGCGAGCGACGGAGTGAGGCTGTCGGAGTTAATGAAACGGCCCAGGCCCTGGGGGAACGACCCAGGGCTGAGGCCGCTCCGGACTACCGTACAGATAGCCTCATGCGTCTGAAACGCATGCAGAAACAAAGTTGGCTGATGGGCATCGTTCCTGTGAAGGCTCTGGCCGCGGGCTTCAGCGCGCAGGCAAAACCACTGAACAAGAAAAGGAAGAAGGGCGGATGACGACAGAATCTCTCCAGAACCAGGCTGACCGGGCCGAGGCCCTCGCGGCCCAGACGTCGGATGATGAGCTTCGCGAGACCTTCTCAGCCGCGCGGGAATACCGAGAGCAGCTCAAGAGCCTGGACAACCAAGCTGCCGGACAGCAGCTCAGGTCGGCACCCTGCCGCCACTGAAAGCCCCTTGGCACCGACGCTGACGCGGGACTTCTTAAGGAGACCACCATTGAGCTACAGGACGGGCAATGAACCTGCACCCTTGGTGCTTTTCGGCGTGGCCATCGTCCCGATCATTGCGGCTCTGGGCCGATGTGACCGCCCCCAGAGGGGTAGTCAGGCTTCTGGCGCGGTCACCCCGCAGACCGGCGCTGAACTTGCACACGCGACGCCGCGGATTTCGCAACTTTTTTTGCCCGTGACACTTTTTGGAAACTTGCGGCCTAAACTCTATGACTGTACGACTGGTCGCTAACGCGGATCGCGGCAGGGATCGGAACGGCCCCTACCCCTCTTTGCAAATCGGCCCCATGGCCAACGCGATCAAGCGCTTACGCGTTAAAACAGGCGCCAAGGAAATCAGGGAGGCGTGAGCGGTGGAGCCGCCCCTCACAGCCTTTCGGGGCGGAGGTAGGCACCCTTCCGTTCAACACGGCACGCGTCGACAGCCTCCGGCACCGAAGCGCTCTATCAGGACGTCCTGATCGAGCCGTCTGCTGGTCGGTCTTCCAGCACCACGGCCCATCTGTGGCCCACCACCTCGGCGCGTCCGGTTTCGATAATCTCCTGTCTGAGTTCTTCACGTCGTACCTTCAGTCGCCTCAGCGCTGCGCTACGTCGCCGAACTGGTCAGCCAATGATACGCGCCTGTTGGTCGCGGGAGGTGGCTCCAATCCGAGATTGCGATGGTACGTCACGGTGAAGGCATCGTCGTCGGCGCTGCTGCGGTGCAGATCGGCATGGTCATTTGGATTCCGTTCATTGCTGGCCCGTTCCACCGTTCCAAATCATCTATTGAGGCACACTCGGAAGGGTGGAGACAGATTAAAAAGAGGATGATTTGGAATATTGGAATGAGAGAGATTTTTGTATCTAACTATATATTTCTCTTACTCTTTCCCATTCCAAAGCCGTTGGAATGAAGTGGAATGAAGTGGAATTGCGCCGTCTCTTACAGACTCACCGTTCCAGAATTCCGGTCCCATTCCAACGCCGTTCCAACCACTTTGGAGCGAGATTTACGTCCCGTTCCATTTCAGTTTGCTACCGCGACCGACGGTTGGCCGGCCTGACATGTCCATTACCTCGCCGGATTGCGTGAGCCAGAGCACAGCCTGTTGAAGTTCGCGCATTTCGGCGCCGGAGATACCCTTGCGGACCATCAACTTCGACAAGGGAAGCGTATAATCTTTAGCCTCCCTCAACGCGGCTACGATGGCTTTGCGCAGTGCTTCTGCGGGCGATGCGTGCATGTGCTTCGCGGCGCCGGATGTGACCAGCTCGATTGATGCGTGTACGATTGCCCAACCCCATTCCACGTCATCCACCAAAATAACCGGCTTGGTTGGATTTCGGCTGATGGCGCGGATGGTGGCCAACCTCACGGTGTTCTCGGCTGCGCGGCCATTGATGTTACGCTCGGTCTCGTTCCACGCCTCATGATGCTGCCACGAGAATACCTCGCCCCAACGCTTATAAGCCGCACCGGCTTCGCCATCTTCGAACTCGATGACGATTTTTCCAACACCAAGCATGCTTGCTGGTCTAGGGAAGTTCTTCACCGCAGCCTGCAGCGCCTCAACCAAGCTTTCAGGCGGCGCGTTATGACGGTGGAGTTTGGGAGGTGTGATTTCCTTTGGTGGGGTTCCGGTAACAAACACGAATCGATTGATAAAACCATCCGATATGGAGCGTTCAGATAGGCCGGCGTACAACGTCTCCGCAGTCGTCATGCCAAGCACGGTCAAGGCTGGCCCCTTAATCGGTGCGTCATCCTTTTTGGTTTCTGCTGAAGCGTAGATGCGCCCGTCAAAGACGCTGTTTGCCTGGTCGTAGATGGCGAGCAGGAATTTTCGGAGTGACGCGGCTGGAGCCGATGCATTCCGGCCATTTACGTCCTGAAGTGTGACGCCAAATTCGTCGAACACCACCACGGTGGATGGATTCTTGCGCAGCACCCGTTCTATCGCCGCGTAGCTGGTCGGGTCACCATTGGTCACCGCGCCGGGCTTTCCCGCCTTGCCGGCAATAGCACGGATTGCTTTCGGTGGATGCCCTTTGCCCCCCGCGGTCTCAAGCAGCGTTGTTGCGAACATGTTGAGACCGGAAAGTGTTGGCCCCAGTGCCCGGTCGCCAAACATGCCGCCAATCAACGCCACGGCCGAGACCATCGAAAGTTCTGGCACCGGCACAATGGCGGTCGACGTTATCCAACGCGCGACATCTGCCAACAACCCGCCCGCCGATTCAGGCGCCATGGGATTGGTCATCTTTTCTGGAGGCGCGGGTAGGTCTCGTTCGTCCGGCGGCGCGTTGTCGTTGGCTGCATCCGGCATGCCATAGACGCTAACCTGCCACTCTAGAATATCGCCCAAATTCAGGTCACGGAAAATCACCGAGCGCCCGACCTGCTCATCGCCTATTGGGCCGCTGAGCTGCCAGACGACCGGAGCCTCACCGCGCCCGAGATGCGGCGCGAGGAAGACCGCAAAGGTGCTTTCATCTGAGCATCCGTCGACGTAATCGACAAGTACGAACCAACGTTCGATTTCCGCGAACGTCTCGGGTACGTCATCCGCAGCAGGCTTTGTGTACTCTCCGGCCACCAAACGTTTTTTGCTCCAGTCGACTCCACCACGCTTGGCTAGTGGAGCCAACCTAATGACTGCTCCAAGCGTATCGGCGAACAAGAAATAGAGATCCGCAATCCGCGTGACGTCCTTTGCTTCGAACTTCTCGCGAAAGGAAGGTTCAGCGGACGTGTCGGCGGTCTTAGTATTGAGCGCTGCCATTGGCGGTCACATGCCCCATGTCGTTGAATGCGGAAATTGCTGCTGCGGTAATGGTGTCGACCAACGCCGGTGCGAACGTCGCAAAACGCCGCCCGCCAGAGGATGGCGCGTAAGTAAGGCGGCGTCCCTCTCGGGTTTGCATCAGTCGCAAACCATAAAGCCTGACCTCGTCAGACAACTGCAGGTCAAAGCGCGCGATTTCTCGCATGCCTCCGCCACCGTCGAAAGGCGACGGTGTGATAAACGTGATTTTCAAGTGTGGAATTCCTCGTTTACGAGGTTGCGCCATGCTGGCGCGATGCTCTCGGCTAGAGGGCCGATCGAGCTAGGCGGCCTGGGTGCCGCTCTGTTTGTTGTCGTTAGCGACCGTGCAGGTCCGCGCCCAACGATCCAATTCATCGGTGCTGTAAACGACTGCTTTTCCGAAACGCATAAACGCAGGACCGTTGGTCCCGTAGCATCTGGCCTTATCCAAGAAAGATTTCGAAAGGCCGAGGTACTCAGCCGCCTCTTGAACCCTGATATTTGCCATAGGTCGCCTCCCGTGGCTGACGTTGCATGTACCTACTATTGCGGGTGCAGCCTCAGATCACTAAGGCCGACCTAAACAAATATCGCGGTCGGCGGGGATCGACAGGTGGCGCGGGAAAATTGTGGGGTGCGCTTAACTGGCTACACCTTGGCTATAAAATTTGTAGCCAGCTTCCAGACTTCCGGTTAAGTCTTTGATTTTATTGGTCGGAGCGAGAGGATTTGAACCTCCGACCCCTAGTCTCCCAGACATGTCTGGTAGTCCCTCACCAGCCCTCGGACACCCTCACCGACCCTAACGCCGCAAGGAAAACTGTCCGCCCGCTCACCTCGTGCCATCCATCACCTGCTGTGATTGGCACCGCGGTGCTTCCCCCGTGCTTCCCGGAGGGCAAATGAGCGGACAAACCATCACCAAAACGCTAGTCGACGGACTGGAAAAGCAGGCGTCGGAATACACCGTTTGGGACGCCAAGCTTCCCGGGTTCGGCGTGCGCGTGCGGCCGACCGGGGCAAAGTCATTCATCATCGTTTACCGGGCCGGAACCGGCCGGACCGCGCCCGTTCGCCGGCTCACGCTGGCCGCCGTCGGCAAAATCGCTCCGGAGGCCGCCCGCACCCAAGCCAAGATCCTGCTGGGGACCGTGGCTAATGGCGCCGACCCGGCCGCCGAGAAAAGAGCAAAACGCCCCAAACGGGACCAACTAACCTTCGATGCGTTTGCCGACAAATACGTAGCTGAGTACGTGATTGGGGCCGGAGGTAAGGAAATCATCGAGGGGTTCAATCAGACTGGAAAGTGGCCGACGGAGATTCCTGGCGCCAATAAGAAGAGCTGGAAAAACGACGTCCAATACCTCAAGCGACCGCGTGAGGAATGGGGACGCCTGCTGGCAGTATCCATTACCGATGATGATGCCGCGGAGCTGTTGGATGTGATCGCGGAGACCGCACCCGTCAGCGCCAACCGGTCCCAATCGATCCTCCACAAGATGTTCAAGTGGGGCAAACAACCGGGCCGGAAGTACGTCCCCACCAACCCAATGGAAGGAATGGAACGCCGCGGCGGTAAAGAAAAGGAGCGCGACCGGGTCCTGACCGATGACGAGATTCGGACCTTATGGTGGGGCCTCGACCTACCCGGCTGCCCGGTCGATCGTCCCGTGGCACTCGCGATCAGGTTCATCCTGGCCACGATGGTCCGCCCATACCAAGCGGCAGGCGCCAAGGCTGCCGAGCTGACCGGGCTGGCAACGGAATGCGCGGTCTACGACATGCCGCCGGGACGCGTGAAGAAAGATCGAGCCGTTATCGTTCCCCTCTCCCAACTCGCTCAAGAGATCATCAGAGAAGCGACCGCAAGCGGGCGGCCCAGCATAGGCCACAACAATCCGCCTGAACCAATCGACGACACGCCGGCGGAAGTGCTCTTTCCGAGCAAGTACAGCTCGGGAGAGATTGCGATCTCGCGGGCCTCAATCAGCCAGGCACTGAATGGCAAGAAAAAGGGCACTAAGAGGGGGAAAGACGCCTCGGACCGGGCCGGCATCCGCGCATTTCTGGGACTGGCACACTTCACCGCGCACGATCTGCGGCGCACTGCCGCAACGATCTCACGTCGTGGAGGCGCCCCGCGGCCGGATGTGAAAGCGCTATTGGACCACGTCAACGGCGACGTCACGGCGGTCTACGACAAGTACGACATGCTGCCCGAAAAGCGGCAAGTCACCGCGATTCTGGAGGCGGAGGTTCGCAAGATTATCGGCACGCGGCCCGATTTGCCTTCCAAATCAGCAGCCTCCGAAGAAACTTTGCGATGTGAATCACTAAAATCGACAAACCCACAAATGCAAAGGGAGATGGCTCCTGATGGTCTTTGCTAGCATCTGATCCAGTCAGTGGGCGCTAGCGGCTCCTTGGTGGGCCGCCAGCTCTCTCTAAACGGAGAGGAAGATGCAGCAATTTCTCGACACGAAAGAAGCCGCCAAGCACGTTCGACTGTCGACTGCCACGCTCGAGCGCTTGCGCGTGCGGGGTGGCGGCCCCGCTTACATCACGCCTATTCCAAGCCGCGTGCTCTACGACGTAACCGATCTTGATGCTTGGATGTGGAGCCGCCGACGTAAATCCACCTCGGAAACAGAAGCGGCCTAAAGCTGCCAACGCGCGCGCGCGCCCTTCGCCGGCCAAGCATTCCCGAACACCAGATAATGAGGGCCAAACAACCACGTCCCCGCGGGCGCCAAAAGAATGGCCCCGCCGACTGCCAGGTCGAACGGGGCCAGAACTGAAAACGTGAGAGATGAATAACACAACGATCGTTGACAATCAACGAACCGCGCTTGGCCTCGCCGAGTTGGGGTTCGACGTCTTCCCGTTACTTCCAAATCAAAAAACGCCGGCGCTAGATCGGAATTGGAAGGACGTAGCCACTCGCGACGCAGGTAAAGTGAGGAAGCTGTGGGGCGGCAGCTATCGCGCCTGCAACATCGGCATTCGCACGGGTCTACCGCTCCAGAATGGCGTTCTGGTCGTTCTTGATATCGATATCAAAGACGGCAAACCGGGGTTGCAGTCGATTGCGGAGCTGGAGGACCAGCTTGGAAAGCTGCCGACGACGACGACTTTCAGCACCGCGTCTGGAGGCGAGCACCGCTACTTTGTAGCGCCCTGGCCGCTTGGGAACAGCAATTCCAAGCTTGGGCCCGGGGTCGATGTAAAATGCGTCGGCGGTTACGTGGTTGGCTGTGGAAGCACCATTGACGGAAAAAAATACGACCTCACAAACCAGGAAGGTATCGCCGAGCTGCCCGAGACTTGGGCCGCAGCATGCGGACGTCCCCGCGAGCGATCTGCTCTCGATCGCGCCAGCCCCTTGGTCGAGCTCGATCAACCTACCAACATTGAACGGGCGATATCTTACCTCACCGCCGGCGCGCCCGCGCATGGAACATACGTCGTGGCCTGCTCCGTCCGCGATTTCGGCATCAGCCAGGAAAAATGCCTTGAGTTGATCGTCGACCATTGGTCGGGCGCCGAAGGTAAGAGTCACGAGCACATCGAAACGCGCGTGGCCAACGCCTACACGTACGCGCAGGATCCTCCCGGCATCGCATGCGCAGAAGTGGAGTTCGAGGCTGTTGAAGTGGACGGGCGACCCCAGCCGGCCGGCGATTGGGATGAACCCGCCGATCTGTGGAAACAGGAGAAGCCGCCAGAAGACATGCTCGACGGCATCGTTCCGCCTTTTCTGAACGCGTTCGGAAGGGACCGGGCGCGATCGCTTGGCGTGAACCAAGACGCTATTACCGCGGCCGCCGTAGCTGTCGTGGGTTCGCTGATCCCGGCGACCAATCGGCTGCAAATGTATCAAAACCGGAGCTCCTGGTCGGTGCTCTGCGTCTTGTGGACCGCGCTTGTCGGCGACCCGGGCTCCGCCAAGTCGGCCGCGGTGAAGGCTGCGCTCGCTTTCGCCAACCCGGTCAACGAACGTTGGTCGGTGGCATTCGCCAAGGAGTTGTCCGAGTTCGATCGGGCGGAACTGGCGTTTTCGGCACAAAAGCCGGCGAAGAAAAAGACCGAAGAACACGCGCAGGAGTATCTGCATCCGGCTGACGTGATCGTGAAACCGACGCCACCTAAGTCGCGGTCAAAAATCTCAAATGACAGCACGACGGAGGCGATTGTCACTCGCCTTGCCGAGACCCCGGAAGTTGCGCCGTTGATTCAGTATTCCGACGAACTATCGGGATGGTTGGGCGGCATGGACGCCTATCGGTCGAAGGGCTCCAAAGACAGGGCGCTTTGGCTCGAGGCGAAAGAAGGCGGCCCCTACCGTGTGGATCGGCAAGGTCGCGGCTCTGTGGAGGCGCCAAATCTCGCGGTGTCGATCATTGGAGGAATCCAAGACGACCTCATCGCCAGGCTAGCCCCCGACCTCGCAACCGACGGTCTGCTTCAACGGTTCGCCTTGATCGCCATTCGGCAGCTCGGACTTGGCGAAGACAATCCCGAGATTCCTGCGATTGAGGCGGCTATTCCGCGCGTGGCATTGGCGCTCGCCGGTCTCGAGGACGCTACCTACCGCTTTGACCAGCGAGCCGCGGAGGAACTGTGGGCCATCAAGGCGTTCAAATCCCGTGAGATGGCCCGGCCCGATATCCCCTCGGGTCTGAAGACCTGGTTGGCCAAGACGGACGCCGAGTTCGGCCGCTACGCTTTGGCTTTCCATTTGATCGAGTGGGCCATCATCGCGGAAGCATTGGAAACACCACCCGATGAACTCATCTCAGCCGACACCGCCAGGCGAGCTCGACGGTATGTGGAAGAGTTTCTCTACGCCCACGCCCTGTTCATCCATACGACCGTCCTCGACAGTGCCGGCCACGATCACGAAGCCCGCTGGATCGCCGGCTACATTCTGACGCGCAATTCGGAGCGAATAACCGCCAGGGAGGTCGGAAGAGCGCGGCCGCGCAGCCTGGGCCGAAACCGGAAGCAGTTGCTCGCGGTGATGGGCCGCCTTGAGGCTGACGGATGGATTCGAATGACGAACTCCGATCCTGCCAGCTGGCGGATCAATCCGGCAGTTCACGATGGGCGCTTCGACGACATTCGGCGGGCCGAAACTGAACGCCGGGATGCCGTCCGCGGCGAGATCGCTGAGGCCGCGAGCGTTCGGCGAGCCGCTACAGGAGCTTCGCTATGAAAATGCGAGACCGTCAGCGCTGTCAGCGGGTGTCAACGCTGTCAGCGTCATTGGCTCTCGATTTGCGGCCTGACACGGTGGACTGCGCCCGGCGCGATGCGCTGACAACCGCTGACACCGCTGACGGCAAGGAGGCCTTGAAGCCGTCGCCAGCAGCGGAGGTGTCAGCGGTGTCACTTGCGCGCGCGGATACACCAAGGCTTTTTACCCCCTCTTACCTCTACTTTCCCCTGAGTCCATTTAGGCGGAATCCGCTGACACCGCTGACACGCTTCCCTGCTGGCCGCTCCTCCGCGGTCGGGGCGCCCGCCCCGACTTTCGCCCTCATCCAGGTCGCGGGCATGCGCCCGCAATACGGGAGGCACCCATGAACCGCTTCGCTCCTGGCCGCTCCTTCAAGTCCCGAGGCCGGCGGTACCAGATCCTCGGCACCAAGGATCATTGGACCCGCGACGACCGCTACGTCGAGATGATCCGCTATCAGTCGGTTTGTGCCGAACCCGGTTGTGACCGCACCTTCAGGGCTCTCACGACCAAGAGCAGGATCCGAAAAGGCCAGCTCAACAAGCGCTGCGAACTCCACCACGCGCCCGGCATACCTATTCCTGTCAAGAAGGTCAGGAAGAAGCGCTCGAAGGCACGGCCGAAGAAGCCTACGGCGGCGGCGCTGCTGAGGGCGCGCAGAGAGCGGGCGATCCAACGGGCCCTCCTCGCGGTCCAACGCGTCCAGCGCCCCTCTTATCTCGACTGAGTGGCCTTGTGGAGGGCTTGCGGGGGCCTTCCAGCTGCGGCAATCTGGCGTTGAGCCAAGAACGGAGGTCTTCCCGATGCCCCGCGGTCGGTTCTACACGGTGTTCACCTTGGGATTCGCGAGTGCGATCGCGCTGCTGGGGGTCATCGCGGGCCTGGCTGTGCTCTTCTGGCATGAGCCGTATTGGTGGGTTGCTCGGACTTTCGACGGACAGGTGAATTGGCTCTCGCCGCTTTACCTCTCGCTTATCGTCGCCGGTGCTCCTGTGTTCGTGGCCTATTGGATGGTTCGCATCCAGCAAACGATCGTTCGCTGGTCCGGCGATCGGCTGATTGCGAGACTGAATCAACAATACACTGCGATCGAACAAACGCAGGGGCGCGAATACGCCGACGAGTTCATGAGACTGCAGGCGCAAACGTTGATCGAAGGGAGCGAGGGCGAGCCGTTCAATCTCTTCGGACGCGAGAAAATGCTCCACGCCGCTGCTGTCGCCGGCGTCCGCCCGCCGACTTGATTACATTCGTCGAGGACCGTTGTTCTCCGCTGCGCAGCCGGATAGCGCGGCAGGCGCGCCTGCGAGCTGCCGCGCGAAAAGTAATCCTCTCAGTTGTCGTCCTTGCGACGTAGCCCGGACAGCCGAACACGGGGCGCTACAACCCCGTTCGGGCGCCAAAGTCGCGCATAAGAAATCGCCAAAACGCACAAACTCGATAGTGATTCGGAGTGACCCACATTCGCGTGCCGGGTTTAGCGAGCGGAGCCGACCAGACAAAACGCGAGAAGCGCAGGAAAAGCCCGGTACGAAGGTACTTTCGGGCGAAGTCGATAAAACCGACAAACGACCTACGGTTGACGGGCCGCAATTTCAGTGATCCCAAAAGCATGCAGGGGGCTCATGGGAGAGCAAAGCATGCGCAACGAACAGGACGTCCTCGAAGTCAAAGCGATATTCACGCGTAACCCCGACCGCCAATCATGGTCGCCGCCGGAGGACGTCGGCGCTAGTGACAAGCCGCCACACCCGGCGCCGCCGGATGCGACGACTGCGGCAATGGACAAGGTACCGTACGAGCCCTCACCTGAGATCAAACAAGCGATGCTCGCGGCGGCCCGCGGCCAGCAACTGGTCGACCGCCTTGCCGCCCTTCAGAACGACGCCGTCGAAAGGTACACCGGCATCTCGCGAAGCGAACTCGGCTTTCGCGTCTGGAACGCGCCGATGGCGGCGGTCGCAAGTCGCCTGGGTCTTAAAAAGCACGTGCTCATGCGCATCTGCAAACTATATGAGGTGCCTACGCCGCCGAAGGGCTACTTCAACACCAGTTTCGCCAACCGGCCGATCCGATGGACACGTGTTGCCGTGGGCGGCTGACCGCATGACCGCTGTCCTCCCTGCCAGCGACAGGAGGTCCTCCAGCGTCTCGAGGGATGGCAACTGTACCGGTAGGATAATCCTGCTCATCCGATGGTCGGACTCGACCCGCACTCTGCAACGTGGTTGCATACGGCATTCGATAAAACCTTTTGGGGGGATAAGAATGAAACAGCTCATTTTGGCTGCCGCACTGGCGCTCGCCACAACCGCCGCACAAGCGCAGTATCTCAGCGGCACCGGCTCAAATCCGAGTACCCACAGCTCGTCCGGATACACTCGCAGCACCGGGACTTACGTGGCGCCCTACGTCGCGACCAATCCGAATAGCACCCAACGCGACAACTTCGGCACCAGCGGCAATTACAATCCGTCCACCGGTCAGACGGGTCACCGGACGCCGCGTTATTGATTCCAACCATTCAAGACGTTCGACGAATTGTCGCCAACTAGCGACAACGAGCTCGGACGCCTTTCTTTTTAAGGCGAAAGGTAATGGCTAAGTCGCGCCCAATATCTTCAGTCCTCTTGCTGCTTGCGCTCGCCCTGTTTCCACGCATGGTCCATTCTGCCGAAGTAAAAGTCGGCGTTGGTAAATCTGGCCAAGCAACGATCTGGATCACTGGGGAGATTGTACCTGGTGACGCCGACAAGTTTTCGCAGTCAGTTCGGCAAGCCAATGATGCCGGAAAATTTGTCGCCAACGTTAGACTGGATTCTCCCGGCGGCAATTTGCTCGAGGGGGTAAAGATCGCTGACGCCATAAGGTTCGGCAAAACATCCACCAACGTGGGCAAGGCAGCGGTGTGCGCTTCGGCGTGCTTTCTGATGTTTGCTGCCGGCTCTACCAAGAACGCCGGCTACGGAGCGCAAGTTGGAGTTCACGGAGCGTCCGGAGAAAATGGAGAGGAAACGGCGGCATCAGGCGCTGCGACGGTATCGATGGCCAAAATCGCAAAAGAGTTGGGCGTCCCATCCACAATCATCGGCCGCATAGTCGTTACGTCTCCACAAGACATGGTTTGGCTGAGCCCGCAGGAACTTCAGTCGATGGGCGTCACCATGATGGGCCGCCCCTCTCAACTCACTCCGCCAGTTGCCAGTCTGCAACAAACCCCACCGAATTCACCTTTGTCGTTATCACCTTCTGGAGCGGGGCTCTCCGCTGCAAGAACAACGCCCAATGCCAGTCCGACTAGGGGAGAAATTGTCAACAGGGCGATGGAAAAATCAGCGAGTCAGAATAACGGGAAGCCGCTTTTTAGTCGCTCCTGCCAGCCCGAACTGAAGGTGTGTAACATCGGCCTGAGCTACTTGGACAATCAAGGCAAAGTCGCGTTTTTGAAGACGGTCGAGGACATGAACGGCAAGGTCATTGCGCGTGAGGCATGCACCTTGAACGATTTCCAGGATGTCCGAACCTGCATCAACTGGGACGACGGCACTTCGCATCGTGACATGAAGGACAGCAAGGGAGTTTGGTCGAAGGTCGCGGACCAATAGATGTCCTCTTCCCGGCACGCTCTTTGCCAATTGGACCTCCCAGAGCATGGAGGCGTGCATCGATGGGACAGCGACAGCGGATCTTACGACGCCCGAAGCCCAGTTTGACACATATCGCCCGCGAGCTAGTGAAATTGCTGGACGCGATCGATGAGCTCGATGAGTTGAGAGAAAGGGTCCGACTCGCAGAGGCCAGTCGGGTCTTGCACTAGGGCTCTCGCCGCTTCCGGAAAGGGATCACCCGTCCCCCGCTTGGCGCGCTTCGTTCGCGGTCGCGGTTGCTCCACCGGGGTCGCGGTGGCAGGATGCGCTCTCTTGTTGCGACAAGCTGTGGCTCAGTCGAGACATGGAGGGCGCGCCGGATGCTTGCCCCGAACCAGCCGTTAGGATGGCTCCTGCGGTTGCCATTGCAGATCGTCTCGCCAACCGCTGTGGCGCGAATCCTGATGGGGCCGAACCGTGGCCTGAAGTGGGTTGTCGGGGCCGGTAATCATAGTTGCTGGCTCGGCACATACGAACGCGTCATCGCAAAATCGATCGCTGCACGGGTAAAACCGGGAATGACGGTATTCGACGTTGGTGCGCACGCAGGATACTACACGCTGATGCTCTCTCGGCTTGTTGGGCATCAAGGCCGGGTGTTTGCCTTCGAAGCGAATCCGGAAAATGCAAAGAAGCTTCGCAGGCACCTGCACATCAACGGCGTCAAAAACGTCGAACTGATCGAAGCCGCCGTCTCCGACCAAAGCGGGATGGCTTTTTTCGCGACCAATGCGCACCTCGGGAAATACGGCTACATGGGGACGCTCGCCGAAACGGGAATGCCTGTTCAGACCGTTGCGCTGGACGACTTTCCTGTCCCGGATCTAATCAAAATGGATATAGAAGGAGCCGAAACACGCGCGTTTGCTGGAGCCTCCCGTCTGCTCTCAGAGCAGAGGACGGCCATCTTCCTCGCACTGCATGATCAAACTCTCGCAGAAGCCCCCGCCATTCTCAAACGCCACAACTTCCTACTGCAGCCAATCGCCGAGCGAGAGATGTGGGCCATGCCCACGAGAGCTCCAGATAAATAGTTGCGCTGCGGATGGGCGCTCCTGGGTCGCGGCAGGTCCCAAGGTCGAAGGTGCCAATCCACCGTTCTACAACCTGGGGAAAACTGCCTCTACGTCAGCCGGCCTGCATTTTCCGACTCGCCCACGCCTGATCGCTGCCTCATCATGTTCCGGTTGTGGGGGTGCGCGTGAGCCAGTTCCTATCCGTCCTGCTGCTGGGGACTGCGTTGACGCTGACCTTGTGCTTCGGGGTTGCGGCAGGGCGCCAGTCCTCGGGCAGAGACGTCGATATCACCGCCACCATCCCGCATCAGGAGAACGGGTGGCGCGCGAGGCCTACTAACTGAGGCGTTGCACTCGCCCTCCGGTTGCGCCACGCTTGTTGCGACCGCAGGGAGGACTAACAATGGCCGTCGACTGGCGCGAATACGCCGAAGGCGTCGAGAAGCAGCTTGAGGTACTGAGGCGCGATCTCGAGCCCCTCGAATCAGGGAGGATGAAGCTCGGCGAGCGCGAGGGCACCGGCGCATGGAGAGACGTTACCCAGGAGGCAATCGATCGCAACAAGCAGGTTATAGCGACCTACGAAGCGATCCTAAAAGACGTGCGCGAGAACCGGATCAAGAACTGATGTGCGCGGGCGTATAGGACCGACCGGATTGATGCATTTGCAGAACCGCCTCCTAGGTGCTATTCCGGCACATATTCGGGGCAAGAACTATGGGTAAAAAGGCTGCGGCAAAAAAGAAGAAGGCTCTTGATCGTCTGCCCAACGCACCCTTGGCCGAGGTAGTATTTGAGCTGCGATGGAAGCTGCAAGGCAATCCGCCCCTAATCACCGATCCAGGTATACATCCACTGATGGCGGCATTCACACCGCGGGCTGCCAAGACGGGGTTTTCGTTTGTTAAGGATATGGTTCGGCCCGAAGAGGTGATTGGCCACTCGGTTTGTCGCCGGTACTTCACGGCCCCCGAGGCAAGCTTTCCGATCCTACAAATCGGTCCGGGAGTGTTCGCTAGCAATCAGTCGACTGATTACACTTGGGCATCCTTTCGGATGCAAACACTGCGCGGGCTGAAGACATTTTTTGAGAGCTATCCGCAACTGGAGGGCTTTCCGTTCGAACCGGTTCATTTGGAGCTGCGATACATTGATGCTTTCGACGAGACGCTCCTAGATACTACCGACATCGTTGAATTCGCAAACGCAGGCACACATTTGAGCCTACAGGCGTCGGAATCGCTCTTTCCGTCGGCAACATTCGGCGCGCAATCCGAAGGGCGTGTGCAGATCCAACGTCCGCTCAAGCGTGGAGGCACCTTCGTTCTTGATCTTGCATCGGCTCGCAAGGGCCCGACCGGGCCGGCAATAATACGCATGGAAACGAAAGTTGTGTTACTTCATGACCTGCCAAAATTTCGAGGTGGTGCGAAGTTTATCCCGATCCTTGAGAAATGGCTCGATAGTGCGCACGACGTGACGAGCCCATTCTTCAAGCGCTTTATGCGCCCCATTGTTTTGGACAAATTCAGCTGACCGCCATGATGGATTTCCCCACCAGCCTCACGCAGTTCGAAATTGAGGGCCAGTTCGACGACGCTTCGGCCGCGACAACGACCGCTAGCTTCGGACGCACGCAGCCGCGCGTTCGTTCACCCTCGCAAAGCGCCGCGATAGTTTCCACAGAGAGTCTTCCCGCTGCGATTTCTGCAAACTGGACGAAGCTGCAGGTTTCGGGACTCTCCAGGAGATTCTACGCCAGACTCCTGCGTTTGGCCTCGGATCGATTCCACTTTTCAACTGCCCGATCGAGCGAGCGGTTGCGTCCATCTTCGCTGGCTGACTTTCTCGATCTATGGATGAAGATCAAAGTCGAAGCTACTGAGCCGGAGATCTCGTTGTCATCCGATGGCTCCTTAACCGCAGAGTGGTTCAAGTCCCCTGAGGAACGATTGGACATCAAGTTCGCTCGAACCGCAGTGCTTTTTGGGCTCATGAACAAGGGGCATATCCTCGAGGGTGCCGAGAACAACGAACTCGTTGCAATGATTCTGCTCAGCCATCGTGCAAAGCCGCTGCAATGGCGCGCCGAAGGTTAGAGAAACCGACTTTTGCGGCGAGTTCTCGCCTGGCAAGGTACATTTTCGAAGAGCATCGGCTTTCCGGTGCGCGCGCTGCTGTTGCAGCATTCGAACCGGATCATATCAAAAACTTGGATCCGATCGCTAACAGTCACCTTTCCGTAAATTCGACCGAGGTCGAATCACTGCAGCAGATAGCGAAATACCATCGGCAGAACTGGCAGGACGGAAAGGGAAAGGCAGCCCTCAGCGTGCATACGGTTTTTGAATATTGCGATGTGGCTCGGAAAAGTAATGTCGCGGTGGATCGGACCCCCGATGGGGTCTGGGAATTCAAAGACCACGACACGCAGGTTGCTGAAGCATATCGCCATCGTCCGGTGGCGCCGAATGCGAAAAATCCGGTAGGTTCAAAATCCCATTGCGGCGTCGAATTTGTGCGAGCACTCGACGAGTTTAGATCGACCCAATTCGCGCGACGGCTGGCTAGTAAGGGCCGCTTTCATCTCTTTTGATGGCGGCTCGTGCCCACTGAGCCTTCGGAGATGATGCTTCAAAGGGCTCAAGAGCTTGGGTTTGGCGTAAGGTCGATCACCATGCCCGCCGCATCGGGCGCCGGCGCTTTCTCGTGGACCACGATCACCAGTCCCGGCACCGTCTGCTCATCGGGTCGCGCTTATGTCCACCATCGCGATATTCGGTCTCAACGTTGCTTGAGCCGCAGCTCGATCCAGTTGGAAGATCGACCCAGGTACTGCAACTCTCTGCGGGGCCGTCATAGGGCTCGCCATTGTTGGCCAGCAAGCTCGGCGAGGTTTCGCAAATCTCGTTCGCTCTCAGCGGACACAATCTGAACTCGACAGGGAGGCACGCATCCATCAAGTTGAACTCGGGCGCAGCGTTGAGGCCGACAAGCGCAAGAACGAAAGAGACGTTCTCATGTCAGCTTTGTGGGCTGAAACGGTCATAGTCTGGAAAAAAGTCGCGGGGGCAGAAACGAACTCCCAGATCTTCGCCAAGATGCATGAAGCATTTCAGAAGCAGCGACTGCCAGTGCCCGACACGACCCGGATCTTATTTCCCAATATTAAAGCGCCGGTATTTGTTTCCAACATTCCTAACCTTGGTTTGCTTGGAAGCTCGCTGGCAGCTGATGTGGTTGCAGTTTTGGGCCGGGCGGATGGAGAGGACAACAGGATAGACGCACCTCCCCCCTTGAATCATGAAATGTTTGCCAAGATATACGCTGGCCATGCTGAAGTTCTTAAGCAGTGGCGCCAAGACCTCTATCACGTTGCAATACGCATCGATGCGATTCAAGGTGGCCAGCTAGACCCGGGCAGCCTAACCGCCACTGAAAAACACCGCAGGACACAGCCCTAAGGCTCTGAGGTCCGATAACAGCCCTTAGCGGACTCCAGGAGAGTAACGCCCTCCTCCTGCCGGCGTCGGCTTTTGACCCATAGCCGACAACCGAGCGGCGTCGTCGGTCCAGCACTGTTAGAGGTAAGCGGTATATGAACTGATCCAGACGAGAATGGAGGCAAGAAGGCCGATCACGCCCGCCTTTTCGGCAAAGGCCGTGACGCTACCTGACATTCCCAACCGAAGCGACTCACGGCTCATTTCGTCGGGTATCGATATGATCGCCGGAAACGTTGTCGCGCCGCCCAGCGCGCTGGTGCGAGCAAGCGTCCCCGACACGGCAATCTGTCCCTGACCTATGCCTTTCGGAATCTCAATGATCTTCGCGTGATAGATGCGGCCGGGGACGTTGTCGAAAACGATATCGACGGCAGCACCCTCCTTGATGGTCTGAAAGCCATTTTGCGCGAACAGGCCGACTAGCGTGATCTCCTTCTCGACAATAAACGACATCGCAGAGCGCGCCTGCAACGCCCGGTCGCCGACGGTCAACGCTACGACGGTGACGTATCCGTCCGCAGGTGCGAGCATGGAAGTCTGCGACAATTCCCATGTGGCATTGTCGAGTTGAGCCTGAAGCTGCGCGACGGTCGTGTTGACGCCGCCTATTTCAGAATCCAGCGCCAGTTTGGCGCTCTGCTGCGCGCCCTTGGCGATGTTCAACTGCGCTAGGATCGTATCATACGCATTTTGGCGGTCCTGAGCCTGAAATTGCGTGTTGGCCTCCTCCTCGTAGAGCTTCTGAATATCCCGAAGGCGCTTCAAGTTGAAGGCTACCTGCTCGGTTAGACCGACGACGTTCGCTGTAGTCTGATCGTAATTAGCTTTCAGTATCTCGGTTTGCTGCTTTGCCCCGGCGAGTGACGCCTGCAACTGCGCAACCTTGTACTGAAACGGCGCTGGGTCGATCTGGAACAGTATGTCATTCGCTTTTACTGGCACGTTCGGTTTGACCGGGATGGCGACAATTTGGCCGGTCACATTCGGGGTCACTTCCACCACGCGGCCAGTCACCGTCACGCGTCCGGATGGCGTGAGATAATTGAAGAGCGCGAGAAATGTCGCGAGGATAAACGCGCCCACGAGCAGCGAGAAGGTACCGGACAACCAGCCCCATCGCGCCAGCCTGAATTTCGAGAATACGGCCCAAAGCGCGACGAGGTAGAGGCACAGAATTATAAGCATGACAGACCTCCCCATGTTCGGCTCAGTCTTGGAGCCTCCACCCAATAGCGATGCTGCCCCGAACGACGCCTCTAAGATATGCAATTTCGGCGGGCGTTCGGAATTACCCGGTAAAGCTGCTGAAGCGGTTGCCTGAGTCCTCCGATTGGAACAAGAGCGATCACTTCCGGTATTGGCTCTTAGGCGACATGCTGCATCGGCTATTTCTGATGTCCGATAACCGCCCTTAACGGACACCAGGATTTCAGGCGGCTCGCCGGCGGGCAGATCAAGTACAAGGCCATGCCAATCGAAGTCTACCAAGGCCACGTGCTCGAACCGCATCAACTGGAAGAGCTGCGCATCCGGCTTGAGATGTTCGACACCATCGACGAAGTCGACGCGGAGATGCGCGGCATCATCGAGCGCAACTGGCCTCATCTGGTCGCGAAGTTACCGCCTGAGGACGCTTGAGGGCGCCGTCCACTGCCCCTGAGGGAGTGGACGCATGTCCGCTTTTGACCCAAAGCGGGCAAGTGCGATTCGGAATGATAAATTGTCGAGGGCCCGCGGCGGCATGACGTTTGCCATCGCAGCGGGCCCAATCAACAACTCACTCTAGATGAAAGAGCCGACACTACACGATAATCGAAAGCTTGGCCGCCTCCAGAGCCGGGTCAAGGTCATCGTCTCCATCGAGGATCGTGGCACCGTCATAAGTGACCTTGTCCTGCTCGACTTCAACCACCTTTCCGCCAAAGCTCAGATAGCTGAACTTCCAGGGACGCTCGTGGTAGTCGCGCCGCTGGTGATACAGGACGCTCGTTGCGATCCGCTGACCAAGAAGTACGGACGCGCTGTAATCGGTGCGCCAATGCACGCCCGCCATGTTACGGCCGGTCGCGATGTTGGAAGCTAACTTGTCGAGTTCACCTCCGATGGTTAGGTCGTTGGCATCCGGCACACCGACATCCGTTAATGTTTTTCCATCCGTGGTGGGGTCCGGCATCACAGGCGTGATCCCGACATCTTTGAGTTTTTGGGAGCCCGCGAAATACGCCTTGAGCACTGTGACACATGCGCCGGCCACTGTGGCGTGTCCTGCGCCGTAGGAGCCATGCGCCGGCGAACCATCCTTGAAACACATCGGCAAGAGATAGGTATCGGAGTTGGAGCCGTGAGCAGCATTAGCTTGCCTAATTCTCGCAACCGCGCCGCCAGAGCTCTTTGATCCTTCCAGAACCGCGAGGCCGCTTGAGAGCGCCACTTTCGCCTCGGCGGCTTTCAAGCCAGACGGGTGCAGCGCGCGGTGGACCAAGCCGCCAAAAGCTTCCGGTCGCAGGCGAAGGTTCCCGACAAACTTCTGATACCACACGGCCTTCAGTGCGCATTTGGAAACTTCGCACACTAGCGAAAGTATGAACGGCGAGCCAAACGTTCCGAACCCCTCTTCACGAGGAAAGATTGGCGCAGGCCGCTTATAGGGATTTCCCGCATCCAGCTCGGCCTTTGAGGCAAGTAGAATTAGCGCAGCGTTCAGATACGCCTCGCGCGAGATCACACCCTTTCTGAATATAGCGCCCCGGTGTACTCAGGGGCATTGTCTTCGAGGAAGCATGAGGTTCGCCATCTTGCACTTTAAGCCAGTCATCCCACGAGATCATGTGAGGAACACCGCCGACCTGATAGTCTGTGTCGACAGCGCGCCCCTCAACCTGTTTGAACAACCATGAACCAAACGGTACATCGAACCAAAGAAATTGTGAAATATAGGGTCCGAGATGTTCGTGGTTTGTTTGTCCGGCAGGAATCCATTCGCCACCTCTAAATAGTGTTGCCGGCGTGACAGTCCGGGCCTGATAGGTTGGGTGAGCGCTCGTTGCTGGATTGGCATAGAGCTTAAGGGCGCTCAGCTCAGTCGCAGCCGCTTGCGCGAGCGCATTCCCGGGATAATCGGCGAAGTTGACGTCACGGAGGAGCGCCATCCAGTAAAGCTCAATCATTTCTGCTGCGGTGGTGTCGTGTTTTCCGTCTTGTTCCGGCGCTTTCGGAAATGAAAATAGCCAACCAGCCGCGGTCATCCGATCGGCCGCGAGGCCTGCTTGCGGATTGACCAGCGGACGTTTTCCTGCCGTGACGATGTTCTGAAAATCTTCTGGGCTATGCTCGTTAAGGGCCTTCAAAAACGATTTAAACGAGGCGGGCACTACGCGGCCGTCACTGTCATGTTGCAGAGCCTTATGAAAGTGCAGCTCGGAGGCCTGAACAAGATCACCCGACGCCGTATCGACCAGCTTTCGGACGGCAGTCCCTGTCGGGGCCGGGAATGGCGGATGACGCTTGGGGTAAGCGATAACCATTGAGGTTCTCCTCCGAGCCATAGTGCGGCCACCATTGGCGCACGCTGCTTGCCGACAAGCTCTATCGCGCCTGCCGTCCTGAAGTGTGTGAGGTGCTTCACAGTATGATCGAATACAGTATGATCGAATGAGACAGTGCCGATGACCGTTATTGGCCCTTAACGCAACTAGGATTGGGCCGCTCGCTGACGAACCTCACCGCAAACCTCAACGAGAGTCGCTGATACGATGATTGGGCTGACAATTCCGGTGCTGAGGCTGGACGGCCGGGGCGTAGAAACGCCTGATCCAATCCGCGGCGGACTGTGCATCAAGCTCGGGTTTTCATGGGATCGGGTTCAAGATCCCAAGCCCGATGACCCCTTTAGGTGGACTTTTGCAATGGTCGATACGGGCGCCGATTGCTCCGCGCTAGCTGGCGGTTTCGCGAACGCGAAAGCCGCGCAGAGAACTTCGAAGAGGTATTGGGGAGGCCCACACGGCACCAGGTCCCTCAAGATTGCCTGTTTACGTCGGCAGCCTCGTGGTAACTAACGGAACGTGCTGCGCCCCCCTTAAAATGGAATCGTCGCGGCAGCGGTGAGCCAAGGGCACCGTGCACTTTTAGGCCGGGATTTTCTCCGGTTTGTCATTTTCGCGTAAAACCGCGCGCACGGCATTGAAAAAATCGTTTTCGGCTAAGCGCCACTTTCCATGGCAGTCCTTGAGAGAGCGGCGTGCGTCAACCGCGCTGAAGCAGCGACACCCTGCCGCAGTGAGGCTGACATATTAATCCGCTATTTTACCTCTGGTAGTCTTTTACTTTTGCTACTCGCGCTCTTTTGCTCTGACGCCGTCCTGATAGTGCTTTTTGTGCTGCGGAGGATATTTATGCGAGGCTCTCGCGCAATCCTTTACGTCAACCAACTTAGCGAACTCAGTTCTCAGCTCTCAGAATTGGAACATCTTCGAGGTCTGGTCGAAGAAGCAGAGCGCAGCACCCGCGGTGTGCCCCCAATACGCTTCACACCCCCTACTTCGCGCCGCGTTCGAAGTCGCAAGCCGGGCGCCCTGTCTGTCCGATTCCGCCGCCTCGCGCCACCAAGCTGGAACGCAGGAGCTCTCAGCCCTCCTGACAACGACAACCAAATCGATCGGACCTTGCTTGAGGCATTCCCCGATGGATGAAGGGCTTCCCCCTGAGCCTCTCCAAGCGCTGTTTTGACGAACAGATCGATCCATGGTGACAGCCGCGCAAGAGGCGTCAGAGGTCCTTGCCGATCGCATCTTGGAACAATGCCCTTTACACCATGATTGCCGCTCCATGAGGTGGATCGTGGCATCGTGGCGGCGTTCCTGATCTGCCTCTTCATCTATGCCGGGTCAGCCTTCGTTGCTGCCTGGACCCTAGTTTCGGCCGTGCAAAGCGGAGATGGCGCTAAGGTGATGGCCCGTACGAATTTGCCGCGCATCCGGCATTCGATCCTCGACCAGGTTGTGTCCGCATACCTCGATCGCATTGGCCAAAAGCGGCCGGTGCGGCCATTCGAACGGATGGCAATCAACGCATTCGGTGCGACAATTGCCGACGACCTCGCGGTCAAGCTCATGACATCGGAAAACTTATCCGTACTTTTGAGCAGCGGCACCGTTCGCAACGCAGCAGAAAACATCACGTTTGGGACGATGTCGTCGCTGGCCGAGCTCGACGCGTCGAACATCTTTGTTCTCGCGGGACGGATGACGCCAGTGAAGCCGGTCGAGTTTGCGGTAAAGCTCGGAGAAAATCAGGACGCCGGGAGCGTTAGCCTGCATTATGAAGGGGCGACCTGGAAGCTATCCGGCATCACGTTGCCGCCGAAGGTCTTGTCCAGCATAGTGGACCGGCTACCAACGCGCTGAGCCCACCACGTTCAGAGGAGAAGCGAGGTTCGCGCTCTACTCAGCGCCACGTCCGACAACCAGCCGTTGCTGGTCTGCGGGGAAGGCCTTGATGCAGGAGACGAGTTCGTCTCGTGGCAGATGAAACGCTCGCCTCAGACTTTCGAGCTCAACCCAAGCAGTCCTCTGGCGGCGCCTTCCCTCAGCCCAGAACGATGGTTTCAACCCTCAGGCAGCGCATGCACCTGTAGGCGTAGGCGGCGGGTAGGTTTGCAATTGCGGGCAGCAACGCGAGAAACTCCATTGGCCGCTGACATCTGCTGCAGATGAGGGTTGGCGCCTTTTCCTTGTCACCGCCGCGCGCCATTGCCGGACCGCCCAAAGGTGAGGACGGTAAATCCATCGATCGGCGTTTACACCTCCGGGCAACTACCGCCCTGCCGAATCGAAACAGGCCCCCGCCAGCGTGAGCCGCTATTGCTCCTGAACCGAGACTCAGTTCTGATTTCGATCATTGCGGCCAAATTGCTTGCGGGAGGCGATCGTGAATGGCGAAGCCGGATGCACCGTTTGTAGCCAAGCTCGACTCCTCAAAGCTGTTTTCCCCGTGACTGAAGGCTACGAACTGAAGCGTTATGAGTGCGCCAGCTGCCGCAGCGATCTGTGGCTAGTTACGCGAGTGTCCCGATCATCCGCGCCTAAGCAGCAAAACGGAAGATCCCGCCGAGGTACGCGGCTCAAGACCATCGAAGCGGCCTTGGAGGGCGCCTCTCGTGCCGCAGGTAATCCAAAGCCGAAAGCCCCGCCAGCGTGAACCGGGGCTCCTTCTTGCCTGGGGTGAAGGCCTTCTGCCGGCTGTGAACAGATCATATGCTGTGAGGGCTGAACCCGCCGCCATCGCAACAATGCACGAAGCCATTCCCCCCCCGCGAAATCTCGCTGAACAGAGGGAATCGAAGGTGCCGGTATCGAACACGGGGGATGCCACATGCTAGTTCTAATGAACCTGATCTGGCGGCGCCTCGCCTACACGATGCTGGCCGGTACGCGGTCCAAGCTGGTCCGCCAATGACGAGAAGGGCGACCGCGTAAGATGCCGTCAGGACTGTCCACCAGCGCGCTCCGGAGCCGGCGCCCTCCCTTTGGGCGCCGCGACTTCAACCGCAGGCGGGCCTCCGTACGAAAGGGGCTTCGGTTAGACTGCCAGCGTCGAAGCCGCGACGTTCCGCGGCGATGCCACCCTCTTCCGGGGGACGCATTTCAGTTGTGTTACTCATCTTTCGGTCAGGCTTGCCGAAAAGCGGCCCCATGACGGGGCGGACCTGAGGCCGAAGATTACCTTCCCTATTCGCCTCAGGCTTTTAACGTGAAACGACACCCGAGGGCATATTCCAACCGTCGGCGCCCTAGACCGTTCCACCAAATTGGAACAGGCCCGCCAGCGGGGCGGCCTTGCTAGTCTCTTCAAAAGTGTTCTCACGAATCCCGGGTCAATCTCTTTGGGACCACCAGCCGCTCTAGTTCTGAGATGAAGTGCGGGCAAAACCTGGTCACGCTCGCCTACGAATGCAAATCTTCGAGCAGCGCGTATTAAACGATAGAACCCGCGGGGCGGCTTCTCCGCCTCACCCGCCGCGCATTTGCCGCGCTGCCGGTTGCGCTTCTTGTGCAACCGGCTTTTCCACACCCACGACACGCAGTAGCTCGCGCGGGTCTGGAGCTACTAGGAATCGATAATTTGCGATGAACTTACGATGCCGCTTTGCTGGCGGCATGCGCACTCGCCGATACACGAAATGGTCCGGCCACTATCCGCCCCGCAGCCCTGCGGAATGGCTGGCCGACGGCCATGTGACCTGCAACATCCAATGCCTGAACGGCCGTTGCGATCGCAGGGTCGACGTGCGGCTCGACACACTCCCGCGAGATCAGCCGTGGTCGCGCGTCGGCTTGCGCCTGGTCTGCTCGGCATGCGGCGCCGCAGGATCTGTGCATATCGTCCCGAACTGGCATGACAGCCGCGGGCAAGTCAGGCCAAGCAGGGACGCGAGGTTTTGATTCCAGCGATGAAGCACGTCACCGAACGCCCTTTTGCCGATCCACAAGCCGCAGCCCGCAAGCTGCTCAAGCTCGCCGCCAGCGTAGAGCCGGTCCAGGACGGCCGCATCCACATTGAGAAGATCAACTATCCCTTCCTCTACACGCTCAAGGGAAGCGGCCCCGAGTTCGGCGCCGGCATCAGGTGCGCCATCGAGAAGGGTTGGCTAGAGCTGCATGAGAGTGGAACATACGTGCGGCTGTTGGCGCCTGGGAATAACCTCATGGCGCTCCGTTAGGAACCAGCCGGGTACATTCTGCATGAATCCGCGCTGGCTCGGCGCCCTGAGCTGGCGGAGCGGCCCCGGCCCCTTAACCCCATGTCTCCCCAAAGCCGGGGCCGCCTCTCGGCGAGACCACGCAGCTGGGAGCATCCGCGCTTTGGCTGGTTTTTGGGAGGTTCGCTCTTGCTCACCCCGGCGACACGGGACGAAGGCACTCGCCTAGGTGGCGGCATTCTTCCTGACGGTCGACACAGCTTCGATGAGGACCGAGCACTTTTCATATTCCTTAGCATCGCCCGCGACGGTACCGCGAAGCTCCCTACATTCGCCGCCGTCGAAGAACCACTTGGCTTTGCCAATGGCGACGATCACCTTGCATTTTGGGCATTGCACCTGCATCTGCCTATCATGCACTCAGAGTCGGTACTTTTCCAGTCACAACCTCAGCGAGTTTGGAAACGAAAGCTGATTTAATTGGGGATCCGAGCGCCGGAGCCTCAAAAGTGAAGGTCGCAGGAACGGCTAAAAGGCTGCTCCTGCGACCGACGCCGCGACGTTCCGCACGATCGGCACGGTACCCGCGGTGCTAGCACAGGGACCCGCCACCGTGAACCGGCCGGCCACTTACGCTAGGGATTTTAGCTAGCGAGAAGCTTTCACACGCGCAGCATCTAGATCCGCCTTTATCTGCGGCATTGCCGCACCAGCGGGTTCTCTACTGTCATGCCGGCAGGGACGTTCATCCATTTCCGCCTGGCCGCACTACGCTCCTCATGTGACCGATATGCTTGGACACGCGACATGGTCGCCTCCACACAGCGCTTAATTGCGCTACGGAAAGCCGCTCCTGAGTCGCGCCGGCAAAACGGCCGACGGGAAGTGATCCCCAACTAAAAGCCTACGGGCTATGTTGCGCTGCGCCTTGCGCTCCCGCTTCGGTTGCGGTTGGATGGCGGCCCTGCCGATTGCATGCCTTGGCGGTGTGCTTCCCCTTTGATCAGATTGCCACAATCGCGTTTGGAGGCGAGATGCCTCGATTGGTCTTGAATCGAAATGCCATCAGACAACCCGTTCAAGTAGCGGTGGTTCGCTCCACAGAAATGGTCGACTTCGCATTCGCTGCCATGGCGGGCACTGACCTGTCAAAGCCTCCGCAAGCAGCAAACTTTATCAATTTCAAGTCGCCCGAGCTAAGCGCCGACGAACGGAAAGCCGCCTATGAAGCTTGGATCTTGGCGCGCGGCTTTCACGACGTAGTACGTGGAGCGAAAGAAACGCTCGAGCAGGCCTATGTCTATCTTGGGCTACTGGATAAGCAGCCGGAAACACAGGAACAGATCAACAGCCTCACTGCGCGGCTCAAATCAAAAGCCCAGCACGCCGGATTCGAAGACTTGCTAGGGGCAGTCAACAGGCGGTTGACCGTTCCGCTTGAATTTCCCTCCGCTTCGCTCTCGCTCCAGCAGGCTCGTAATTGCCTTGAGCACCGCGGCGGCATCGTCGGTGCTGAAGACTGCAAGGGCGCACCAACATTCAAACTGAGTTTCCCCCGAATCAAGATCTTCTACATCCGCGACGGCGACGAAGTCGAAGTTAGTGCCGGCTCCATTATCGAGCCTGACGAAGGACAGACACACGCAGAAATAATGGTCCGACTTGAGTTACCAACCAGGGAGTTTGCAATCGGTCATCGGCTCTCGTTTTCGGCTGCCGAATTTAACTCGATCGCGTTCGCAGTCATGCAGATGGGGGAGCACATTGCTAATCGCTTGCCTCCTGGGACGGACGCTGGCGCCTCTCCAGCAGCCGGAGCGCACTCGTTAGAGACAGCAAAATGATGCTGTCGACGCCGAACACTCTCACGAAGCTGAATGTTGCCCGACATCAGCTTGGCACCGCGCTCGACCTGTTTATCAAAGATCGGGATCCCATCGCGGTGCAATGTCTGGCTTGTGGCGGCAGCGAATTGATTGAGGCAATAGCTGCTTCGGAGAACATTCGCACCTTCTCGACCCACATACTGAAGACCTACCCGCAGCTACACATCGGAAAAATCCGCCGTCTTCAACGGCAATACTGGAATGCGTTCAAACATCTGAGCACGAAGGAGGGCCTGCGCAGGGAGGATGACGAGCTGTTGGCAGCATTCAACGATACGGTAAATGACGCAGCACTATTCATCGGCTGGTGGGACTATTTTTCTGTTACGGCTCGCTTGCCACTCCCTGTACAGGTATTTCAACTTTGGTGGTTCTCGCTCAATGAGGAGAAGCTAGCGCCCGGCGCCGATCTAAACACCATCCGCAACCTTTTTCCTAACATGATGCTGCAAACACGAACCGAGCAGAAGCGGAGGCTGCGCCGGGCGGTCGAAAAGTATCGTCATGACAAGGCGGTCCTTCAAGATAGCCGAACAGAGAACAATCCGCTGTGCTTCCCGGCTGCCGTCTTCCAGCGAACGTGATGGATGTTACCAACATGGCTCTCGATGCCGACGCGCACAGCGTATGTCTCGCCGTTCTTCCTTGCGCTGACTACAAAACTGTTTGCGCCCTTCCACTAAAGCCCAACCCGCACCGATGCATTACGGCTTGCGCTCTCCCTTTGGTTGCGGTTGAATTTAGGCTGGGGGAATCAGAATGAGGACGATAATTGCAGCCAGCCTAATGGCGCTCTGGATCTCGGGTATTTGTGCGCCGTCGGCTGACGCTCAGTTCGAGCCGTTAGCATTCGCGGTCTGCAAGAAGATGCCGAGCGACGCAGATAGATTGAAGTGCTTCGACACGATCGGGAAAAAAGCCGAGGATCAAGACTCAAGCACCGAGCCCACCCCGGTCAAAGGTAAGTGGACGTTCCGAGAGAGCAAATCCCCGATCGATGACAGCGATCAGCTCGTTGCAATGCTCCAGGGCGAAGCCGGCGAAGCGTTGCTGATCCTCAGATGCTGGGAGAACAAATCCGAGGCCGTCTTTATCCCGCCCGATCTCGTTATTTCTGGCACGGGAAACCGCTACGACCTGCTAATCCGGATCAACGGCGAGCCACCAGCAACTGTCGCTGGTGTCGGCAGCACGAATGGAAGGGCGATCTTTGTTCCTAACGCCCGAGACTTCATGAAATTACTCCCGGACCAAGGCAAGCTGTTCATCAGAGCAACTGGTTTCCAAGGAAGATCTAGCGACGGCGCGTTCCTGTTGAATGACGTCACAGCTGCCAGGAACCGGATCGCAGAGACCTGCCGTTGGACGACATCTAAGTCGAGCTCAATGAAGGCGGGCAAATGAGCTCCCTAGCGGTTTTTGAGACGGCCTCATGAAAGCTTGGCTATCTGTTCTGGTTGCGATCGTTGCGGTGATCATCGGCGCACAATTCATATCGATCTTTGTCGTTCAACCGATCGGTGCTCTTCCCGAGGGAAGTACAGTCATTTTGCTCCGTAAACCTTGGACCAGCGCAAAAGGGCTGGCCTTTATCGATAGCCCAGACGCGTTCTGCGCACGAAATAGCGGAGGTGTTACGCTGCTGTGCCGAGGGATCACAGCAGGAGCGATAGCAAAGAACGCGACGATTCTCGCTCGACTTCCTTACTCAGCAACACTTTATGGCATCAGCACCGGCGGCCGCACCTATGAACGATAGCCTCGGTGGCGCTCCTAGCTGCAGAGCCATGGTCTTGAACTGGGCCCGCGGACTGTTTCGCCTCTGGCTTATAGTTTCCGCGATCTGGATTGCGGCAATCGCCTGGTTCACCTACGCAAGCGTGATTTCTCCCCGCATGATCGCAGCCGCAGAAAACGAGTGTTTTGCCGCAGCCAAGGCACGCGGCGGTGGATCCAACCCCTTTGACTGTTTCTATGGCACGGGGATGAAGTTTGACGATCTTACCCTTATGATCCGATCTTGTGAGCTATCTTGCAGCTGCATTGGTCCCAGTTTTTTCCGCGTTCTTGCTGGGACTCGCCTGCGCCTGGATTTTGTCCGGCTTTCGGGGCCAAACCTAGCAAATTGCTTCTGCGGACCTTTCCTATGACATCGCGCGCGGCACCGAGGATTAAGCATGGCGGATGAGCCAAAGAACTGGACCTGCCCACACTGCAACCGGCCGCAAACCTTGACCGCTGGCCAGCGACGCACTCGGGATATTTATCTCGGCCAAGACAACAATAAGTATGGAAATCTCGGCTTCTACATCATGGTCACAGCGTGCGCCAACCCGGACTGCCGCGACGTCACGCTGAATGCTCATTTGACCACCGGCCCGGAAACCCACTCCGACTTCCAATCAACCAATGTTATTGAGACCTATCATCTGAAGCCACAAGGCGCATCGAAGCCACAACCGGACTACATTCCAAAAGCGCTTCGGGAAGACTACTTCGAAGCATGCGCCATTCGAGATTTGAGCCCAAAAGCGAGCGCTACTCTCGCGAGGCGGTGCTTACAGGGAATGATCCGCGACTACTGCGGCATCGCTAAATCGCGGCTCATAGACGAGATCAAGGAACTTAGAAAGCAACTGGACAACCACACCGCAGCGAAAGGTGTGACCCATGAGAGTGTCGACGCAATCGATGCTGTGCGCAGTGTCGGCAACATTGGGGCGCACATGGAGAAGGATGTCGATCTGATCGTCGAAATCGATCCTGGTGAAGCCCAGATGTTGATCGATTTGATCGAAATGCTGTTCATAGACTGGTACGTTGAGCGTGAAAGACGAACTCGCCGACTAGCAGACATCACCGCCCTTAGCGCGCAGAAGTTACTTGAGCTTGAGGAGGCTAAGAAGGCGAAGCTATTGGCCCCGCCCGAAAGTTCTGGTCCAGCCTCTTAAGGATAATAGGCTATGCCAGACGACGACTTAGATGCGCCAAAACAGGAAATGGACACGCTTCAGCACCAGATGACGGATGCAGAGCGTGAACTCTTGGACGGCCTCGGAAAGTTCATCGAGATCAAGGTCGCCCAAGGAATGTCGAGAGAGCAAGCCTACGACTTGGTCGCTGAGATGTTCCGAAAGGCTCGCGGTATCAGAGCGCGCGATCGGCGTAACACGTTCAAGGTAGTCTGAACGCACACCTGGCGCTGCCCCGCGCCGTTGTGGATTCCATTGAGACGCGAAGCTCGCTAGTGCGGAGTTTCTTCGGTTTTAGCGCTTCTGGGAGGCGCCCTGCATGTCCTTTGGGCTTGGAAATGATGGGCAGCAACAAACCTCAATGCCACCTGCTAGTCGGTAACACTACCGACCCTATGCCGCGCGATCTCGGCACCGTAGGCGTCAACCACGATCACGACCGTGCCCGCATCACGGTCGCAATCTGGATCGCTGGCGATATCGCGCGCGACACGGGCGCCGTATTGGACCGCCAACTCAGCGGAGCGAAATAGCTCTCCCACTGCGTCCGCCTGTGTCTCGCCGTTGTGTAAAATCGGGAAGTAGTAACGTCGCATGTCCGCGGTCCTCGTCTTTAAGACGCGATCATGTCCACACGTCGGGACGGCCCGCACCTGTCAAAAACGACAGGGTCCGGCGAAGCGGATCATTGGGTGCCCTCCCCGCAGCACCCGCCGCGTGTGTCGTCGCACAAGGTCAGCTAGCGTAACCACGCTGTCTAGCGGGAGGCGTCGAGCGTTGTTGCTGCGGTCAACGCGCGCCAAACCTGGAACTCATCGTTTACGATCTTGGACGTACGATGGCGCTCCGCAGCGCCTGTGCTGGCATGAATCGATGTCCAACGATCGACAAGAGATCCGCCCGTGGTCGCCTGAAGAAGAAGCACAACTACTTGCGCTACTCGATAAGGGCATGACTGCAACCGAGCTTGGCGAGCGCTTGGGTCGCAGTCGCCAGGCCGTCTACGGTCGGTTACAACGTTTCCGCAAGCAGCGAGGCCGAGTAAGCCGAACCAGCAGGCGCGCCTTCGCGCAATGGATCGGTTAAGTGCGCTGCTTGCGAACTGCGCATTATGTTGTTAGACCGCGCCCTCAAGATTGAAGGAGCGCCGCTTGCCTAAGAAGAAACAAGTAGTTCGTCGCGAGTGGACCACGTCCGACGTCAAGGAACTCAAGGCGCACTCAAAGGCACGAACGCCTGTCGTGAAAATAGCCAAGATGACCAAGCGAACCGAGGGCTCGCTACGTCAGAAGGCGCTCTACTTGGGAATTGGTCTGGGCCATCAGCGGTGATTGAAAGCTCGCTGGCTCACACAGAACCGACCTGCCGAATTTCGATACTGGTTTGACATCAATCTGACACGCTCGGGTGCAGATTATTCGTCTTGCGATGCGCCGCTGAATCTCGCGGCCTCGTGCTAGAGGTTGAGGGCTCGCTACCGCCAGCCCCGGCGGGCCCTCCCTCAGTCAGCAAGTCAGCAAGACTGACGTTTAAGTTTTCCATAAGTGTGACATCGACGACATTGCGCCCCCGCACTGTCGCTCTAGGCTTGTCTTGCCGGGGCTGGAAGCAATATTTCACGTCTTCATTTTACCCGGCTGGCCGCAGTGGTTCGCCGCTGCGGCCTTTTCGTTTGGCGCCTATCTTCACGGCGCGTTGGTGGGCTCACCCCATCCGCAGATTTTCAGCCGAGTCTTTTCCGCGGTTGTTCACGATGTCAAAACTGACCTTGGCTCCCTCATTGAGGCTGCTTAAGCCGGCTTTCTCAACCGCCGAAATATGGACGAAGACGTCCTTGCCGCCGTTGTCAGGTTGAATGAACCCGTAACCCTTCGTCGGATTAAACCACTTCACTGTCCCCATAGCCACGTAACGTCTCCCTTTCCAAAAGCTAAAACCAATACTGGAACTCAGACAAAAGCAAGGCTGGTGCGCGCCGCAGATCCTAGCGGCTGCTAGGCCACACGCGAGGCGAACAATCGCTTCGCTCAGGCGTCCCTGCCGCGTCGGTCGATCCAACCGTAAGTGCACATCGCTATGTCGCCCGACCGCTTCGGACCTCATTGATTAGCTCGATCAACCTTCGCGACGCTGGAGCGAAGACCTTCTGCCTTCAGCCGCATAGGTGCGAACAACCACGAGCTCATGCTGCGCGGCATGGACCGCGATGGCGCAGCCTAGTTCTGCTAGGACTAAACACTGATGGTCCGTTGACATCGGCGGATGCGGCAACCGAGGAGGTCAGGCCAGGTTTTAGCAGTGGCAGGCCGCCCTAATTTGCGACATCGAGCGCTCGTTAGAGGAACGAACGCGCAGAGGAAAAATTGGAGGTTTCGCTAGCTCCCTCCTCGTCGCCAAGACTTCCGGTGCAGCCACAACGTGAAGCTATCGGCTGACTTTGTCGATCGATGGCCCGGCCAGATCCGGCTGCGCTCGCGTCGACTGCAGCATGCGGCCTAAGAAGGTCGCCTTCGGCGTATGTCTCCGTCCCAGTGCCGTTTGCATGGTTCGCCCTTGAACCATTAACAGAAACAAGATTGACGACATTTAAATTGGCGCGACGAGGCGCCCATCCTCGATCGCCAGATCAATGTAGCGCTAGTTCTCCGGCGGCAACCCATGAAATCTGAACGATAGCTGTCCACACCCCCTCACTGGAACAGATGGACAAGGAAAAGGCATGCATTTCTTGGCACTTCTAAGTTCCTGTGCGGAATCATTCCTTTCTTCAATCGGATCGGGAGGATTGGCTATTCCGCCTGCGGAAGCGCAAACATTGCTCCAGCGCCAGGCATCGGTTGGACCCGGTGAAGGGAGCTGATCGGCTGCAAAATAGCCCTACGATAGCCCGTACTCGCGCTGCCAATACGAAATCAAAAGCGCCACGGCGATCTCCCCTGAAGCCATCGCGCTTGCTTCCAGACTTTAATGGGTCAGGACATCGTCAAACGCATGACTGACAATGCTCTGCAGGTCGCTCGCTTGCGGCGCTATTCCCGGGCTCGGCGCTGGCTCGGAATGCCCCACGAACAACGGAAGGCCGTTCCCGACAAACTGCCTGTCCATGCCAACCGGCTGCGCCCGACTAATCACGAAGTTCTGGATTTGCTCCGCGCGGTTCGCATTGCGGGCCATACCGGTCACCATCGGATGGTGCGCCGCTACTAACGTCGCCAAACCTGTGATGTGCGGTGCTCCCATAGAGGTACCGTCCCATGCAGCCATGCCGCCCCCCGGCACAGAGCTGATGACGGCCACACCTGGACCGCAGAGTCGCACTTCCCGTCCACGGCAGGTGAACTTCGGGGCAAACAGTCCATTCGCGCCGGTCGTCATCCCAGGCTGCAGCTGCGAGGGTGCCGTTTGGGCGTGATAGGTGTCAGGCGGGAAAGTCCCCGCTTGACCGAGGGCAGAGACACAGAGTGCGGTGGGCAGTCGCGCCGGGAATTGCACCGGCCCAGCACTGTTGCCGGCAGCGACGACGACGACAATGCCAGCTTTGCGTGCCTCACTCATCTGCTGAGCCACGCCCTCATTGACCTGATCGCTGCCCAGCGAGCAATTTACGACGTCGATCTCGTGGTTCACGCAATAGACCAGCGCCTCGATCAAACTGTCGAACGCGCCGCCAGGGAACAGCTTGAGTACATGCACCTCAGCTTCGGGTGCGAAGCCGCGAATACCGTTGTTACCATTGCCTGCGATCACCCCAGCACAATGCGAGCCGTGGGAGATGACATCATTGCGCCAGGTGTTCGGGTCAGGGTTGTTGTTCGGATCAAGGTTAGTTAGATCAAGTCCAATTTTGATGTGCGACAGAGCGGGATGATTTGTGTCGCAACCGGAATCGATAATCGCAACCTTAGCCCCCTTCCCGGTCAGACTTGCGTCGCTGCCCTGCAGCCCCATCAAACGCTCACCCCATCCGACAAAGGGCTGACCGCGTCGCAGGTTGGCCCCGGGCCAGTTTTCCAGCGGCTGTAGTGTAACCAGGTTCTCGCGATCGCTGCGCAATGACGGCGATGGGATCCACCGCTCCCAGTAATCAGCAAAGGGCTTTACATAGAGTGCCGCAAGGTCGTCGACGGTACCACCAAAGAAGTTTAGCGTCGCCAGCCCCGCTCCATCCGTGGCTGCCTGAACGAAGCCAGCACCATACGCGCTGACCATCGCATTCACGACGGGACGGCCGTCACTGCCGAGTACGCGCACGTTCACAGGCACGATCGCAGTCGCAGCCGCCGGTGCGGGCAGCAGCGATCCGACATCGAATGGCACGGTGTCGCTCATGTGCTGAAGTCGCACATTCTCCTGCATGAACAGGGTGCTGCTAGCCATTGCCTGACGCTGCAGCTGAAGCCCTCGATCGACTGGCATGCTGGCCTTGACATAGCGCCCACCCAGCCCGCCCGCAGCGAATACCTGGGGGCGGCTGAGTTGGATAAAGCCGTCGATCTGAACCCCGGGTGTCGCCTGCAAGGCCGTAAGGATGGTTTCTGATGCCATTGGGGACAGTCCCGCCGCCTGCTTGGGACCGATAATGTACTGCTTCCGACGTGTCGTGACCTCTGCAGTTGCCTCCTGTGCGCCGTCCCCTGGCTCCGCGCCTGACAAGGGTGTCGAAGGTTGCCGCGCCGTAGTCGTGCGTGAGGGATTCCGCGACATGGACTCACTCCTATCCTGTTACAACACCAACGCCGATGTTGCCGCCGAGATTAAGCGGCGCGTTCGGGTCCAGCGACCAGTTTGCGTCAAGCAATGCGCGGGCCGCGGCTTCCTGAGACGTGGGAAGCACCACGGTCGCGACATTCGCCAGAGTTCCGATTCTTACGAGCTGCGCTCCTGGGATCGCTTGCACGAGGGCCTGAGCAATCGGGGAGACCGGACCTGCCGCCCCAGTGGGGTCACGTGGAGTGATCGTGAAGCTCTTGCTATCTGAGACATCAGCCATCCTACTGTCTCCCGACGGCCAGAAAACGGCCCGACCAAGGTGTTGCTCGGCCGGGACCGAAACGACCTAATGCATGAAGCTTTGTTGGCCAAAGCCCTGCGGCATCGGTTGTCCAATGCCTTGCTGGCCTTGGAAGCCTTGCATCGGTCCTTGAGAGCTTTGTGGCGCCCATTGGCCCTGACCGGCTTGGACCTGCGGCCCCTGAGTAGACGCGACCGCAAGAAGGGTACTCGCGATCATTGGTAAGTTTGGAACCACGTACTGCGTGACTGCTTTGCCAATCGTGTCGGCTGCGCTCTTGAAGAAGTTGGCGAAGTCGAATTGCGGCGCCAAAGCACCGCCCGGACCCGCAGATTGGGCGTGGACCTGTTGGGTATATTGCGCGAACTCGGGCGACGCGGCCAGACTCTTCAGGAGGCCACCAATCATCCCCGGCAGCTGTTGCGCGACTTGCTGACCAACTCCTTCAAGGATTTGCTTGCCCTCGTGGCCAAGGAAGCCGGTAATATCGCCCCATAAACTCTGAGTTGACAGTGCTCCTTGTCCCGGCTGAGCGCTATTCCAGCCGACCCCGAAATTTCCGACTGGTGTGCTGATGCCGAAATTGAATTGCGGGTTAAGGTTCGGCCCTGCGGAAGCAGGTGACGTCCCGGGCATGGAAGCCGTCGCGGGTTGGCGGCGGTTTAACTCATTAAGAACGGCTTGAACGATCTGGTTGACGGTCGTACCAGGCGGGACCATCACGTCCGCTGACTGCTGATAACCAGACATTTTTGTTCCTCCATACTTTGACTTTTGCAGCGCACTAGCGACGGAGGAGGTTCGTCCTGTCTGATTTGAGACGGCTGAACCTCCGTACAATAATATTCGTGTATGTTTTGATCGAATAGTGAAAACCAGCTATCACAACCTCACGTTCGCGTGGTGTCAGTTGTGCTGACGAAGTCAGCCGTTCTACCAGTTTCATTTTAGTGCCCCTGTTCTGGGGCTCATTGATGCGGTACACGAGCAAACAAGTTGGGATTTCTCCCACTGAATTCATAACAAATTCTCGACAAGGCGGATGCTGCTGGTCGGACACTTTAGCTCGCAATCAAAGTGCGTTGGATACCGGCCAAGCAACGCGATACTTTAACCCCGCAACATTGATACCGGCATTGTCCGGCTCGACCCGCTTTCTAATCACCGCATGTCGGCGATGCGATTACCCTCCAAGCAAGCAACCGTTCAGCCAATCACTTTGATGATGGATGTGAAGAAGCGCGCGTTCGATGGCGAATATTTCAAGCACATCGACGCACTGAACTACACGATCATTCAGCCGACGGCCAGCATGTCGAAAGCGTGGGCGATGCCGACGTGGTGCTGGTGGTGTGCGGGACACACCACCACCAACGTGGCGCGGCTTGACCACCAATCATGTGCTGCTGCCCTGGGCGTCCTTAGCGCAGATGTGTCGACATAATTCCCGAAAAGCGGCCGAACGAGCCGCCGGATCGATCCATGGGGTGCCGACAATTGCGGCCACACGCCAGATACTTCAACGCGCGCTCCCGTCGACCGAACTACCCTAGATACGACACATCCTTCGCCCTCGACGCTAGTTCGCCTTCAACCTTGTCTATTTCCGCTTGATTGCGTTCGATGAACGTTGCGAGCTCATCGCGAGACATCTCGGAAAGCGCCTTTTGTTGCGACGACGAGTCCTTGCGAGTGGGCGCAATATGCCCTGCCCGGTCTAGGACCTTGATTGAAAGGTCCGCCCGCACACGAGCACTAACACTGGCATCCTGCAGCAGTGACTTCGCCACCCTGTAAGCCAGTGGTGCCCCAACCACAGCGAGGTCGAGCTGGATTGATTCCGAAATCGCCGCCGCGACTGCCGGCAGGCGCATCGTCTTGTAAACGGACTTCGGATGATAGCCTGCGAGCTCTGCGGCCTCCTCGGGTCGCTTACCTTCGTTCACGATAAGGCGCACCAAAGTGCGTTGCTGTTCACTGAGGTCGTAAGCTGCGATCGATGGCATGCAAGCTCCTTAGTTCTCGCGCGACGCGTTCGCGGCCGCGATGAGGCGGCGCAAGTCAATATTGTACTGTGCCAAGTTCGGATTTTTCACTGGTCTCTCGAGCAAGTAGGCTGCAACGTTCGGATCGAACCACGTCATGTGCACGATTTCATCCGCATTCTGCTTGCTAGACGGAAGCATCTCGAGCAGAAGTTTGAAGCGCTTTATCAAGCCGCCGCCCGCGAGATCGCCTTTGAAATGCCGCACAGCCAACTGAGCCCAACCGGGGATGTTGAGCTTCTCGGCGGTATCCGAGCCAACGGTCGCCCTCTTCTCCGCCTCCTTGAAGTACGACAGGATTTTGTGCGCCTGCCGGAGATTGTTCATCTCTTGTGGCGAGAACGTCTTTGCGAGCAGCGCTTCATTATCTTTGAACTCTCGCGCCAACCTGGCAAATTGAACTTCGAGCGTCTCGCCCACCTGCCGAGTGCCCTGGACCTTGTCGGCGAGGACCTCGGATACAGCAGCCTTCCAACCGCGCACCGCTTGGGGGTCGTTCTTGATAAGCGCGTTGATCTCGTCAAGCTTGGTCCCGGCGTCGTACTTGCCGCCGAGGAGCTTCTGCGCGACGTCGCGAGGATCCTCGCGAAACAAGGTGCCGACAGCGGAGCGATCGATTTCAGCTTCTGTCACGTCGCGGGCGGCGCGAGCAGCATCAAGATCCGATCGCGCCTGCGCGGACATCTGTTCCCCACGACGTGCGGCGGCGGCGATCTCGTCGAACTCGCCCCGTACCGCCGGAAATTGCGCCAACACGTCCGCATTGTTTCGCGCCCAAGCGTTCGCGCGCATCGAGTTGACCGTGCCGTCATTGTTGAGGGCCGACTTGGCCAAGTCCGCACGAAGATAATCGCGAAGCGCCGCGTATCCGGCCGGAGCCGCCGGTGACCCATCGAGCGTGCGGGTCAGGCTGGCTGCTTTCTCCGGCGCCGCCAAAAACCGATCTGCCGTAGCGCTCGGAGGCGTTGAGCCCCTGTTGAGCTCACCATCAGCGTTCTGCCCGCCACGATCGAGCTCGCGCGTGAACCGTGCTGTTTCATCGTTTCGCTCCGGGCGGAAGCGCTCAGCGAAGCGCTGATAGTTAGCATTGGCTTCTGAATACCCTGGCGCGTCCTCGATTGTCCGGTTCACCGCGCGCCTTAGAACGGAAAGATTGTCGGCCAAGTCGAAATTGCCAGATGATTGCGCGCGCTCGATAGCCGGGCCGATGAACTTACGCAGATCGGCCAGATCGCCGCCAAATGCGGTGCCCGGCCCGCCGACGTTGACCATCTGCCCGCTTTCCGGCGGATGCTCAACGATCTGTGGACGAAGGGCATTCAGCCGCCGCATGAAGTCCTCTGGCAGCACGCCTGGGGCCAGCCCGCTTGCCTGACGGCGGACGCGATCGATTGCGCCAAATATCTCGTCTGCGGGGAGCTCCTCATGCCGCCCGGCCGCTGTATCGAACAGCCGGTTCTTCTCGGCTCGAGCCGGGATGTAGGTTCGGTCTACCAGGGCTTCATCCAGTCGTCGCGAAGCATTTGCCTTGGCTTCGCTGTTCGCGAGCGCGCTGAGCGGTTCCCCTTGGTCTGCCCGGATTTGATCAACAGTTCGGGTCGCATCCTCCCGTTGGAGGATGTCGCTCTCCGCGGCGCCCATTCGCTCCTCACGCGCCTGCGCAGCGCGGCGCATCACGGCACCCAGGTCAGCCTCCGGGTCCCGCACAGCTTCGACGCGCTCTGCGGCTGCGGCTTTGACATTCTGGTCGCGCTTGACGAAGTCAGGTGAAGACTTGAGGCGCGCGCCCTGCTCCGCGGCGATAAGACCAGGATCGCGTGAAAGGAGGCCTGAAGTCGGCATGGCCGAGCCTTGCAACGGCTCGACTCCTGCCTCAGTCGGCTTCGACAACGCTGCCGCATTCTCGCGTATGTCCTGCGCCAGCGCACGGGGCGAGCCAGACGCGGTGCCTTGGATCTTGGCGGCTGCGCGGTCAACGTCAGCGCTGCTGTACGGCGCCTTGGTGTTCGGATTGAGCGGGATCGGCGCAGAGGCGGAGCCAAAGGACTTTGTCGCGATGTTTCGAATTAGGCCCGCAAGTCCCTCCGCTGTGCCTTGGAGGCTGTTCGCGCCGACGGCTCCAACGACAGGCGCAAGCGCGTTAGCAATCGCCTTTGGCCATGTGTCCCCGACGACGGCGTGCTCGGGGACGTAGTTGTCCGCCCCGTTCACCGCTACGCCGGAGCCCATGCCGCCGATCGTATCCCCAACCAGTGTCCGCGCCGGCGCGTCCGTGTATGGCCTGGCCATGTGATCGAGCACACGCCCGATGGGCGTCTCCGAGCGCGTTGTCGCAGCGGCGACGCTCGGCGCTCGAGCCGCCAGCATGGCGCCAGTGCCGACGGCTTGGGTGCCGAAACGGCTGACGTCATAGGCGAGCTTCTCGCTCGAGGACATCGTCGCGGGATCGATGCCCGGGAGGACCGAGGTGGCCTTCTCGACCAGCTTGGACGCCGGGATCGCTTGCGGGATGTTCGTGCCGGCCAGCTTGTTGATGCCGCCGGTGATGAGGTTCTGCGCGCCGGCCGCGAGGTCGAACGGGCCGGTGACGATGTCGGTGAGCCCCTTGCCGACGCCCTGGGCGCCAACCGTGAAGTCGCGCACGGCGCCCCCGACGCTGCTCGGGAGCAGCGACGCGGGGCGGTCGATGGGCTTCGGCTGTTGCGGCACGTCGGCAGGCGCCACGTAGATGCGCCCGCTCGGCGTCGTCACCGGAACGGCCATCTGCGGCGCGGCGGGCGCGGCCTGGGCCGGTACGCTCGCGAGCGCGCGCTGAATGTCCGCCGGCGTGAAGTCGTCGGGGAATTCGTGCTGCTGACCTTCGAAATCGATGATCTGCGGCACCGTCAGTGGGCCTTGATGATGTAATTGAGAACCAACGTTGGCTGAACGTTTGAGTGCGCGCCACCGCCGGTGTTGTTCGAAGTGACATTGACGCTGCCGGCTGCGATGCTTCCGCTTAAGGTCATTCTCCCAAATTGCCCGCCGGGCGCCCCTGGAACAGTGAGCTGGCTGCCGCCGGGCGAAGCCGAACCGGCCGAGTTCGTTGTCGTCCAAGCCGTATAATTATCGGTTGTGCCCGTGAGGGTAGTCGTGCCCGTGCTCGTCGCCGTGATGCCTATCGGTAGCTGCGCAAGAGACAGCGTTTGAGATTGAGCGCCCCCCGCGTCGCCCAACCCATCGATGCCTGCGATAGCATCCGTGAGGCGGCCTGCGCCTCCGTCGACGCCGGCGGGCACGCGGCCTCGCATGTCAGGCACATTGAAGTGAGTACCGTCGGCCGATCCAAACACCGTTCCGATCGCACTGAACAGCGTTGGGTAATCAGTGCGAAGCACCGACTGACCGGTGCAAAACAGCCACCCAGACGGTGCAGAAGCGCCGGCGTATGGGAGGACCATGCCGGCCGGAAGCATAAGATTGGCCAGGGGGGTGAGGATTCCCAAAATGTCGAGCTTCTGGTACGTCACGTTGGCATCGGCCAATTTGTTCGTCGTGACCGAACCAGTCGCGAGCTTGGAATTCGCCACGACGCCGTCGGCAAGCTTGTTCGCGGCCACCGCGCCGTCGGCCAGTTTGATGAATGTGATGGAGCCGTCCGGTATCGCAGCGGCCGCGGTGAAGTCGGCGATCTCATCCCATTTGTCGGCTTCGAACGACGCACCAGACGTGTGCGTGACGTTCGCGATGTAGAAAATCGAGTTGTAGAAGACCGTGCTGATGCTGGCGTCGTAGAGGACGCCGCTTGCCCATTGCGCCGGGGCCGCGAAACCGAGTGTGACGCTGCTGTCGAACTGCGCTTTGCCGACGCTTCCCCGCTTCAAAGCGCCATCGTCATCCTGGATTTTGGCCAGGTTCTGTTGGGTGTCGTCGACAGCGATCTTGACGGCATTGAACTCGGCGTCGAGAGCGGTGCCGGGTTGCTGCTTTGATGGATTTTCAGCGCTGAAAAGCGCAAACGAATTCTGTCGGTTGTAGGGGGTTGAGGACATCTGCCGCCGGCGGGGTGAGAGGAAGAGCGCGGGATTGCGCGGTGGGTGCCGTCGGCGAAGCGGCTTAGACGTCCGTGAGATCAATTATGACTCTGGAGTGGTTAGCGGAACATTAGGGACACTTCAGGCTCCGTTTTGCTCCTCCACGAGCTGCGGAAGCGGAATTGTTGTTCGACTTCGCACAATCTCCAAGAGCTCTCTCGAGCCCAGTGAGGTTAAATGGCCCTTAGCGGACTTGGCCCAATCCGCCTCCAAAGGTCGGCCTTTGGACCCAAGGCGGACCTCACAGCTCTGAGCAGGCTGATGGAACATCGACCTAGGCAATTGTCCGGCTTTCAGAGCGGCTGATAGCGAGCTCCTTCCCGCGATAGGAGGGGTTGGCGCTTCTCAATCTTCACACTTTATGATTGCAATTCGCCCGTACGGAAGCAATGATCGAATGCCTGACCATGGCTATCTCGCAAGGGAGAGCGGCATGCAGCGCTTACTAGCCGTTATCAGCGACCTTCACATCAGTGACGGAGATCTCGATGACTTCGATGACGAGCTGGAGGCGCATCTGGCGGGTTTCTTGACCGATCTCAAGCAACGGTCCGAACACGTCGAGCTGGTCATAAATGGCGACTTTCTGGACTTTGTGCAGGCATCTCCTTGGACGGGATCGTCACTCGAATCCGAGACGCAAGACGGCATCCCTTTATGCTTCACCGAGCAGCAATCGCTGAACAAGCTTGCCAATATTCAGACGCGACATCGCGGGACATTTGTTGCACTGAAGGACTTTCTCGCGGACGGACGCAATCACCTAGTAATCATGCCGGGCAACCACGATCCGGACTTCTTCTGGCCGCGGGTCCGAGAACGCTTCGCGGAGTTTGTTGGCGTCGATCGAGGCTCCAAGAAGCTCACGTTCTGCCTTGAAAGCCACTATCACCCAAACGGAATGAATTGGCTGCACATCGAACATGGTCATCGATACGACAAGGTCAATTCTTTCCATGTGAACGGGCACGATCGCTGGAGCGCGAACGAGCCGCCCATTCTGAAGGGGAAGGACGGGAATGATCGTTTGTACGAGTGCGTCGGCACGCGCTTTCTGATCAAATATCTCAATGGGCTAGACGCGCGTTACCCCTACGTCGACAACGTCAAGCCGTTCTCCCGTTTCTTTCATATCTTCGGCGCATCTGCGCTGACACCCGGCTGGGCCCCGCTCGACGCGTCGGTCAGCGTGGCAAAAATGCTCGCGTACGCGATCAAGATCGCGGCGACGCGTAAGGAAGATCTCCTGACGATAGAGGCACCCATCGGCTCCGACAGGCTACAACTGTTGGCCAAATGGGTGGACGAAGCTACCGCCCCCGAGCTCGAAGTCCTGACGCGCGCCTTGCGTGGAAGCGGCTTCGAGCTTCCGATGAAGCTCGTCACGTTCGTAGCCACACCCGAAAATCTTGAGCTGCTCGCCGAATATCTCACCGAGCACCCCGAACTCGTATCCAGTCTCGGCGAGAAGTCCGCGGCGCTGCTCGGCGCTCAGGAAGGCACGCTGAGCCTGAAGGAGGCGTACAAGGTCAACGAAACCGAAGATCTCTACGTCGGCGCCACAGAGGCGGCCATTGGTGGAGTCAATACGGTGATCATGGGCCATACTCACGAACCGCACGACCGGAAGGTGCCTGGTCTTACCTACTTTAACACCGGATCTTGGACGCGCTACTACCGCTTCGCGCCCGAAGAAAAAACTCGGCCATGGCACATTCTGAAGACCGGCTCTTACGAAAACTTCCCCTACTCTCTTCGCTACGTACAGGTCAAACCGGGCGAAGAGCATGCGACCATGGAGGTCTGGCGCGAGAGGATGGTAACGTGAGGACGGTCCACGTCGAAATCCACGAGCATGGGCCCACTCGGTTCAGGGTACAGTGGAACGAGTGGCAACCGTACACGATCAACAGGCAAGCGGTTTTGGATTATGCCGCCGACATCCGCAAAGTACTTCTCGAGCTCGTGAACCATTGCTTAAAGGACAAGGCCGAAACTGCCGCGCCAATTCTCAAGCAGCTGGCGCGCAAGGGAAACGCGCTTTACAAAACGCTGTTCCTGAGGATGGAAGGCGACGAAGACGCCGCAGGCGTCAAAAAATACTACGCTTCGCTCGGCGAGCCCTTCCGCATCGAATTCAGAGTAGCCGATAGCGTATTGGTACCTTGGGGCCTCATGTACTCCGGAGACCCGGAACTCTTGCCGGATGACTGGCGGGGGATTGAGCAAACAGCATGGTGGCACACCTATCATCAATTCTGGTGCTTCGCCCACGATACGACCGTGCGCTACATCGGAATCAAACCTAGCCAGGTCGGCGATGCATCGTCGCTCGGCATGCTTCGAGTCGCTCATCCATCTGTCTTCGGCAAAGCGAAGGACACCATCTCGTCGGAGGTCGAGAAAAGCTTCTCCGCTTGGTTGGACGAGCGCTACGGTATGCCTATCAACACCGAACAGGCATTGAAGGATTCATGGCAAGAACGCGCGTCGCAAATCGGCCTTCTGTACTTCTACTGTCATGCAACTCCGAATCAGCTCGCTATTGGAACCGACGACACTATCAACGCCAGCGGGCTTTTTCTGATTTTGGCAGATACCAAACGAGACAACGAGACGGGCTGCCTCGTTTTCATCAACGGGTGCCGTACGGCTGCAGCCGACCCTGGAGGAACATTCCTGCTGCCGGCAAGCGTGACCGGGCATGTTGGATTTGTGGGCACCGAGACGGATGTTCCGGACGTCTTTGCGTTGCGTTTCAGCACCTCGCTGCTCCACTTGCTATTCAAGGACGGTAAAACGCTCGGAGAGGCGATGAGCCGCCTCTATCGCGATCATTTCCCTCTAAGTCTTGTCTACGGGATCTACGCGCACCCGAATTTTCGGATGTGCCAGGATGGAGCACCAAGCCTCTCAAAGCAAACGAACTTCTCTGACGACGTAGTCGGAAGCGGACGGCTGGAGATACCCCATGGCCAGTGAGAGCCAGCAGCCTTACAAGGGCCTCGCCTCATATACAGAGGACGACGCTCATCTCTTCGCGGGCCGCGATGTCGACATCAGACGATGCGCGACGTTCCTTGCGGACTCTAATACTCGGATTCTCGCTCTTCACGGTCTTACCGGCTGCGGAAAGTCCTCGTTTTTGCGAGCGGGCATCATTCCCTATTTGGAAGATGGGGATACGGGGATCGCATTCGCCCGCAGAGGCAAGACTCGAGACGTTTTCATCAGTTCGACGGCAGATCCTTTAGCTAAGCTAGCTAACGCGGTATTCGAATTCACTTCGAACCCGTTAACTATCCAAACGCCGACCGGAGAACGAAAGCTAAACTTGCGAGCCGCCCTACCGGACCCGGCCGCAGTCAAAGCGGCTGCGTTCGTCCGGTCGGCCGGCCGGGATCCTTCCGTGTTGCTCGGCGTGCTCGAACGGTTAAGCCTCATCGTCCCGCACACGCTGGTCTTGATCATCGATCAAGGAGAAGAGGTCCTAACCTTGGCCAATCCCGCCTTTGAATCCAAGGCTCGCGACGCGTTCTTTGATTTCCTTTCCGCGTTCTCGATCGCTAGGTTTGCGATGAAGATCGTGGTCTCTCTCCGCACAGAGTATCTTGGCAGATTCGCCTCGCATCTACGAATGGGCTTCCGTGGCACGGGATTGACTGACTACTACCTCGGCGAATTGACGAAGTCGCAAATCAAAGAAGCGTTGCAGCGACCTGCACAGCGGTTCGGCTTCACGATCGACGAGGACGTAATAGAAAGCGCGATCGAACAACTCGATAAAGTACCGCTTGGTCGGCTCGGTGCTCTGCAGATTGCGTTCAGCGAGCTCTACTCATTGATGCGATCGCGGCAAGCAAACGAAATCACACTCGCCGATCTGGCCGAACTCGGGAACGTCGAAGGAACGATCGAACGTTTTGTGCACAAGGCATTACATGACCGCGGCACCGCACTTCGACTCCCTCCTCTCAAAGCTGAGCAGGAGGTGACTTTCTGGAAGGAGGCGCTATGCGACTTACTCCGACTTCAGCCTGATGGCACGGTAACGACCGATATCAAGAGCGAAGCCGACTTGGAGGAGAGGCTTGCCGGGACACAACTGGGCTTCGGAGAGACGACGGGAATACTCCTGACGGCGGGTCTCCTGAAGCCGATCAAGGTCGTTGATGGGGAAGGCGGCGTGGTACCTTGTTTTGCAATTGGCCACGACACGGTCGGCCTCGTACTTTGGAACTGGAAGCTTCGCCGCGAACAGCGGTCTAGCCTCTCGGCTCAGGCTCAGGTGGTATCTTCCCGCGAGGAGCCCGATGAAGCTCCGAATTCTCCGGGGCGCGAAATAGCCCTTTGTCTCTCGGGCGGCGGCTATCGCGCCATGCTCTTCGATCTCGGTGCAGTATGGCGCCTTAACGACCTCGGCTATTTAGCTCGACTAGGACGAGTTTCGGGCGTGGCTGGCGGATCGGTCGTTGCCGGCGTGCTCGGTATGCATTGGAACGAACTCTCCTTCGTTGGCGGCGTCGCCGTAAACTTCTCAGACGTAATCGCCAAGCCGCTGCTTGAATTCGCCGACCAGAGTATTGACGTAACGTCGAGTTTGCTCGGCCTTTTGCCGGGACGCAATCCTGCCGACGTGATGGCCGGAAAGCTGGCGAGCTTTCTGTTTGGTGAAAAGACTTTGCAAGACTTGCCGGACCAACCTGTTTTCGTGTTCAGCTCCACTAATCTACAGCGTGTCTCGCTCTTCCGATTCTCCAAGTCCTATATCGGCGACGCCGTAACGGGCATCATTCGTGACTACCCAGAGCTTATCGCGATCGCGGTAGCAGCATCGAACGCCCTACCGCCAACCCTTTCCCCCCTTGTCTTGCACTTGGGCACGGCGAAGTGGGAGCCGCCTAACAGCGCGGAATTCCGGTTTCGTGAGAAGGTCTATTTGGCGACAGGAAGCCTGATCGACAACTTGGGGCTAGAGGCAGCGTGGAGGCGGCATAAGACGATCTTCGTTTGCGACGGCGGCGTAGACTCGCCGGACAACCCCGAACCCAAGGGTGGGATCGCTGGATTTGTCGAGCAAGCCGTTCGCACCGTCGAGGTCCTGGATCATCAGCTTCGCCTTCTACGTCGTCGACAGGTTATAGAAGCGCTCGAAACCAACAACAAGAGAGGTGCATATTGGTCGATCCGAAATTTCGAGAAGTACGGATCAAAGATAAGTCCAACGCGGGCATCGGAGCTTGCCGCGCTCGCGACGCGATTTGCGCCTTTGAACGAGGCGGATAAAAAGGACCTCGTCAACTTTGGATACGACGTGTGCGAGGGGGCCATAGCGGCCCAATTCGAAAACGAGCCGCGAACCGAACCCCTGCGATTTCCGTTTCCGTGAAACTCGGCGATCGCAGCGAAAGCGCGCTAAGTAGATTATAGATTATCAGGTGCGCATCAGCGGTCGACTACGCTCAAGCCTAAGTAGCGGCGCACGCGCCACAATAAACGCGCAGAGAATCCTTGGACTTCTCGAATTTACGAAATTAGCGGAGCGGCTTTGCCGCCTTTGGACTGCGAGCAGGGCGCCGAGGTCATTCGAATTCGTCGAGGTGCGGAGGGCGATTGAGCTGCGCATAGCGT